>JAKBBU010000016.1 GCA_021808365.1 Pseudomonadota bacterium | reverse complement strand
AGGACGTTGTTACCGGATGCCTGGAAAATTCTCTCAGAATGCATCAAAAATATACAAAGCTTTCCAAGTTGAACGGAGAAACCACGCCCAAGTCTTTGCCTAACCTTCAAATAATGTAGTGACTAAAGAAAAAAATATAATAAAATACAGCGAGTTACAACTCGCCTCCGCTAAAAAATGCGGAAGTCAGGAGCAGAGGCTTAAGTTTAATTGGGTCGCGTGCAATGCGTGACCTGATTCAATATTCTAGGCGGGCCTGTGGCCCGTTTTACGTTCTCGATTTTCCACAGTCTCGTCATCCCGGAATTTAGTGGCTCTTCGCGCGTACTCTCGCTTAGAACGACGTAGTACTTGGGATCCAGAAAATAAAAAAAGATTTCTTTCCTTCGTCATTCCCGCGGAGGCGGGAATCCAGTCATTAAAAAGGGTTTTTTTCCTTAGGTAGTAAAACATACTCATCACGGCCATTTAGCGATTTAATCACTTGTAATGTTTTCATTTGTAAGCATCTCCACTCGGTATAATAACCAATTGTCACTTGTTTTTCATTATAGTAAATCTAGATTTTTTAAATATTAAAAAGCGTAGGTTGGGTTAGCACGTTAGTGCGTAACCCAACATTCCGCATTTTGTAGATTTAATTTTCTTGTCCATTAAATAACTGGGAGAGTATACTAGCCTAATTTACATCACTTTTTTAGAGAGAGAAGCTATCAGTGGATCAAAAAAGTCTAAAAATATTGAGCAATGCTTGTTTAATTAGAAGGAGCCAATTATGCAACCAATTATTTATCTTGCCGATCCTGAAATACTTTCTATTCCAATTGTAGAATGCTATGAGCCATTGATCGACATCAAAGATTATAATGAAATATTTTACGGCCCTCCACCGGAATGCCCATTAACAGCAGCCTGCTATACAAAAATGAGAAAAAGCGTTTATGCTAAATTATGTGCAGCGCAAAAAATGTTGCCCCAAGGTTTAAAATTTAAATTATATGAAGGATACCGCAGTTTAGAAGTTCAACAAATCTTATTTGATCAAGAGTTTTCTAAAATTAGCAAAGCTTTTCCGCAATGGTCATATGCACAAAGATTTCATGAAGCCACACGTTTAGCTTCACCGGTTAAAAATTTAGATGGAAGTACTAATATCCCACCGCATAATACAGGCGGAGCAGTAGATATTGAAATTATGACTAATACAGGTGAGCTAATAGAAATGGGAATGGCGGCAAAAGACTGGAGCAATGTCAATCCAGAACTATGTATGACTCATAATAAAACAATAAGCATGGAAGCACAAAAGAATCGCCAATTGTTGCTCACAGTACTTGAACAGCAAGGATTTATTAATTATCCCAATGAATGGTGGCATTTTTCTTATGGCGATCGTTACTGGGCTTATTATCAACTCGAAAAACGGGCAATTTATAGCTCGGTGGAAGAGTTACATAATATATCTACTTCACGTGAAAATTAGATGGTGTAGGTTGGGTTAGCGCTACGCACTTCGTGCTTAAGCTAACCCAACCTACATTTTTTTTATCATTTTTTTGATTATGTTATTTCCAATTAATACATTGTCCCATTAAGCAATGCTTTAGAACCATTGGCTTCTAAAATATCTCGTTTAGCTTGATTAACATCACTTTGCGCTCGGGCTAAGTTGACATAAGCTTCTTGTAAATCAACCAACGTTCCTTGCAAACTTAAATACCGCTTTTTTGAAACAGCGTAACCTTCATTGGCAATCGATAATTCTTGATAAAGCGATTGCAATTGAACGCGCGCAGATTGCCCAACGATATCAAATTTAGTCTCGGCTTCTTGTACTTTAATCGATTGCGCAGCTAAATCTTGTTCTTTAAATACAACTTCAGCTTCATCTTGTCTGACTTTATCGATCGTCGTAAAATTAAATAAAGGGAGATCCAAACCTATACCCACTGCATAAGATTGTTTTTGGACAAGACGAGCTTTCTCTACATCGCCGAGGCTTGCTACACCTATAATTTGTGGCATGTAATTAGCACGTTCTTCTTTTAATTGTGCTTTTGCAACTTCAATCTGCGTGCGTGCATCGACCATCAGTGGGCTTTGATAAAGATCGCCTTTGGCTAACGGTGATTTAGCTTGTGATGGTAAGGCAGGACAATTAAATGAATGTTTGGGAATACCCATAATAATGGCCAATTCATCCAAAGACTGCAGCATGCGTTCATTAAAAAAAACAATCGCTGTTTGTGCTTGCTGTGTTTGTGAAGCTGTTAAATAGCGATCTTCAATAGAAACTTGTCCAGTGTTTACAAAATGATTCGTTTGATTCATAAGATAAACAGATTCTTTCTTTAAGTTCTTCCAAGTATCTCTCTGGCTACGATAAAATGAACAATCATAGTACGTTTCTAATGCAAAAGTCTTTACTTGATAAGCCGTGACGAGTGTATCATCGCGACTCAATTGGGCTTTAATTTTAGAGGTATTAACGGCACCGGGCGTACGACCAAAATCCAAAAGAACTTCTTTGGCTACAACACCATAACCATACCCTTTTCGAAAGGGGGAATTCATCAAGCCATTAACGCCAGCTAAATTAGAAGAACCCGGAAAACCCTGGCTATCGATGGCTTGAAAATCAAAGGTTGGAAAATAGTTAGATTGCGCAACATTAATGGCTCGTTGAGCAACTACTTCATGATAACGGCTGGCTCGAATGCTCGAACTATTTTTTTGGGTAATTTGCAAGACTTCTTTTATAGATAAAGTGGGTACTGGTGTCGCATGAACAGTATCAATTCTAAGTAGGGCTAAAATGCACAATAGTATAATACTTTTTATTTTCACAACTCACCCGTTTGCTGAGGAACAATTTTTTTCGCAAAAAAACTATACAATATAGGTACCACAAATAAAGTGAGTAACATTGAACAAAGTTGTCCGCCGATCACAGCTCGACCTAGAGGAATATTCGTTTCTGCACCGTGACCCAGTCCTATCGCCATCGGTATTAAGGCAAGTACAGCCGCTAGAGAGGTCATCAAAATAGGTCTTAAGCGTGCTTTGGCTCCTTCGATAATTCCAGTTTCAAAATGATTTCCTTCTTTTACATGTTTTGAAATAAATTCGATGAGTAAAACACCATTGGAAACGGCAATGCCAATCATAAAAATAGCACCTATGGCTGCTTGAATACTAAAATAGGTATTTGTGAGGAAAAACATAAAGATGATCCCAATAAGACCTAGAGGGATGGAGACCATAATAATTAAGGGTAATAAGAATGATCGAAATTGAACCACTAAAATAAGATAAACAAGCAAAGCCGCTAAAACAAAACCTCCAGCTAATGAACTCAAGGCACTTTTCATCTGTGCAATTTCACCACGAATAATAATTGAATAATTGCTAGGTAGCGCAAACGTATTAATTATTTTTTGTACCTTGGCAGATAGGCCACCAATATCTGTACCTTGTGCATCAAGGTATAAATCAATCACAGGTCTGAAGTTAACATGATTAATCTGAGTAGGGCCTTGCTCTTGGGTAATGGTCGCAAGCTCAGAAAGGGCCATTGTACGGTTTCGTCCTTGTGCGCGAATAGGAATATTGGATAACTCTGCAAAAGTGGCTACTTGCTTTTCGGGCACTTCAACAGACATAAAATATTGAATGCCTGATTTAGGATCGACCCAAACATCGTTTGAATCAAAAGCAGCACTACCCACAACAGCGCTGACTAAATTTTTAATGACATCGACTGCTGTGATGCCAATGTTCATCGCAGCTGCACGATTAATATCGATATTAATGAGCGGTTCATCAAATCGTTCTTGAACGTGCACATCGACAGCACCAGGCAATTGTTTTACATCATTGGCCAGCTTGGTTGCAATTGCATAAGAATCGTTAATATTTGGACCTTCAATTTGTACGTCGATCGGTGCTCTTAATCCTTCATTAAGGGCTGCTGTTAAAAGTCCACCCAATTGTATGCTGGTCTCTACGTTGGGATATTGTTGTTGCATTTTTTTACGGATAATTTTTCCATAATATTGCGACGTGTGTTTTCTATCGGGTGTTAAGATGATGTGAAAAAAAACATCTTGAGTGCCAATATTGGGAGTATATGCGGCAGGATAACCATAGAAAACCCCTGCATTAGTGATAATCATCTTTAAATCTTGAGGTAAAATCCATTGCCGTAATTGTTGGTCGATTTGTTTTGCAAATTCCGTTGTTTTTTCAATGCGTGTCCCAGAAGCTAGCCTCATACTGACAATGAGATCACCCGAATCTGCACGTGGGAAAAGCTCAGTGCCAATCAATGGGGTCAATGAAAGTCCAAATAAGAATAAAGCGAGGACACCAAAGAGTACTTTTTTCCGATTTTTTAAAGTAGAAGCTAATAAGTTCCCATAAAACTCGGTTAAATGCCTAATACCATGATGCATGGCTTGCAAGAATTGGGGCAAGCTGGCAACCGACACTACTTTTAATACATGAGCTGCAAATAAAGGCATGACGGTCATAGCGATTAAGAAAGAACCGATCATCGCAAACACAACGGCTTTTGCCAAGGCAGAAAAAAGTATTTTTACAATGCCTGTTAAAAAGAGAACGGGGAATAAAACAATTAACGTGGCCAAAGTAGCTGTCATCACGGGCATTGCAACTTCAGATCCACCGGCTAAGGCAGCTTGATAGGGAGAAAACCCATGTTCTAATTTTTTACTGATATTTTCTAAAACCACAATCGAATTATCGACTAAAACACCAATCGATAGCGCTAGCCCTCCTAATGTCATGGCATTAATGGTTTGTGAGGTACTTTTTAAACCTATAAAGGCAACTAAAAGAGCCAACGGTAATGAAAGTAAAATACCGAATGTGGCGCGCGGATTTGCCAAAAAAAGAAAAATCATTAAAGCTGCTAAAGCACCACCAAGCAAGCCTTCTTCTGCAATACTATTGATGGCATGACGAATAAAAATGGTTTGATCAGCAACGACAGATAATTGAATATTGGAAAGACGCTTTTCTAGTTTTTCCATCGCAGTTCTTACTTGCTCAACCACCTTAATGGAATTACCTCCTGGTGCACGATAGACGGGGACATAAACTTGCTGTTTTCCATCAATCAGAACGACATTGGTTTGGATTTGTCCTGAATCTTCAACTCGACCAATATCTTTCACATAAACAACAACACCATTCTCAGCGCGTAAAGGGAAGTCATTCATATTGGTGATTTGATTGACTAAGCCATTGCTCGTGATTTGGTAGTCAAGGTCTCCAATTTTAATATCTCCACTTGGGATGAATGTATTTAATTGAGAAAATTTTTGTAAGACTGAATAAGGGGAATAGTTATATTCATTCAATTTCTCTGGATCAAGATAAAAAACAATTTGCCTAATCGTTCCTCCCATGACAGTGGGTGCAATTGCACCGGGTACGGATTGAATCGTATTCCTGACATCATAACGAGCGAGATCATAAATATGTTCAATGGATTGAGTTTGATCGCCGCGTATCGCAACCAAGGCAAGAGGCTCTGGTGCCATCGGGTCAAACGGTAATATGTAAGGTGGCAATGTGCCTGGCGGTAAACTTTTTAAATCAGACATGACCAAGGAAGTGATTTGAGCAATGGCAGTATCTAAACTAATTTGCGAACCAAAATAGTTTTTGATGATGCTGACACCGACCAACGATTTTGATTCTTGTCGTTCAATGCCAATGGCTTGCCCTGTAAAGCGTTCCAAGGGATAGGTCAAGTTTTCTGCAACATCTTTAACCGGCATGCCATTATAAAAGGTTAAAACCTGAACAGCTGGTAAATTAGCTTGAGGTAATAAATCTTTAGGTAATTTAAAAAGAGCCAATCCGCCTAATATAATGATGATTAAGCATGCCACAATGATGAAATGTGGATTTTTAAGGGCAAGAACTACCAGAAAATTTTCTGTTGGCTTAATTGTCTCTTTTTTATCAGCGTGAAAATCCATTCTATCTTTCCGTTCTATTCCTAATGCGTTTTTATCTCACAAAAAACAAACTCAGTTTTTCGTGGATCATAAATGGCAACGAGGTTCTCTCCCTCGTAGAGTAGCGGGATTTGATTGCGCTGCCAAGGCGGGATCTGCCAGTCTTGGAAGATTTTTTTCAAATCACGATGCCCTGTTCTGCCTTCTAATTTACAAGATTCTCCGCCCTGCCTAAAACGAATCGTCACATTATTTTCAAAGCTGCGCGAAGGAATCGGCAGGTTACCCTTATTTTGTGGCAATACAAGAGGGTTGTTCAAATCCCAGGGAATGATTTGTGTTGGATCCCAGGGTGCCGTACGAGGGAGCGCATAGAGATCATCTTGATAACGCCGAATTTCTACATTTGCCCATGACAATAAAGGTTGGGCATCAGGTTTTACATTTAAAACATTTTTTTCAAGGACGTTAAGTTGAAGTTCGCTGGGTATTATTTGTTCGTGTTGGAAGAGCCATTGTCGAATCACAGCGCGTCGTCGAAAAAAAGGCCATGATAAAAGTCGAGCAACAGACAAGGTGCCGGGGAATCGTCCGGCAGCCATTTGGCAATCTTCATCGGTCCAATGCTTCATCAATGGAATCATTTGAGCGCATTGTCGGCTCGTACGGGTGATTGTTTTCGCATAAGAAGGCCAGCGTTTTTCTAATAGTGGAATGATGTGGTGCCGTAAATAATTACGATTAAAACGCGGATCAGCATTACTTTCATCCTCAATCCAATTTAATTGTTGATCAATAGCAAATTGTTTGAGCATGCTACGCGAGCAGGATAACAGCGGCCGAAGTAACTTTCCTTTACCGCACGATTTTTCTGAAGGCATTGCGGCAAGACCGCTTGGTCCAGAACCACGGAGCAATTGAAGCAAAACGGTTTCTGCTTGATCATCTTCATGATGACCAAGTAACAACAGATCATTAAGCTCAAGTAAACGTTCGAAAACAGCATATCGCGCAGCGCGTGCTGCTGCTTCAGGGCTCTGGCCGGGTGTATGTGTAGCATCAACTTTTTCACTGAGGAAGGGAATATTTAATATTTCGCATGTGCGTGCACAATGTTGCTGCCAGTGTGTAGAATTTGGGCTTAATTGATGATTAATGTGGATTGCAGTAGCGGGAATTTTAAGCAATTTAAGGGCGACGAGTAAGACATGCGAATCAAGTCCACCGCTATAACCGACGAAAATTCGCCCATTTGTCATTCCCGCGGAGGCGGGAATCCAGTTTAAAAGGGATTTCTTCTCAAACGGCTCCAGTGCTGCTTGAATATAAGCACAAACAGTTTGAACCGATTCTACTTTCTCACCCATGCGCCTACCGCCATGATCTTTTTGTAGCGTTGGTCGAGCAAATCTTTCAGTGGTGTTTGCTTCAGTGTTTTTAAATTATTGATCAGCACTTCTTTCAAAGAGGCCGCTGTAGTATCGACATCGCGATGTGCACCGCCGAGAGGTTCTGGAATTACGGTATCGATCAAGCCAAGTTTATGTAAACGAGGAGCATCTAAATTCATGGCTTCAGCCGCTTCAGGTGCTTTATCTGCGCTTTTCCACAAAATACTGGCGCAACCCTCAGGCGAAATGACTGAATAGATGCTGTATTGAAGCATTAATACGCGGTCACCAACGCCGATTGCCAGCGCACCACCTGAGCCACCTTCACCAATGACTGTACAGAGGATCGGCGTTTTAAGTTCCGACATCACCATGAGATTGCGGGCTACGGCCTCACTTTGATTGCGTTCTTCAGCATCAATCCCAGGATAAGCACCGGCAGTATCAATCAACGTCAATATGGGAAGTTGAAATTGTTCTGCCATGCGCATTAAGCGGAGCGCTTTTCGATAACCTTCAGGGCGGGGCATTCCAAAATTACGGTGTACCTTAGCTTTTGTGCCTCGTCCTTTTTCATGGGCGATAATCATTACAGGTTCGCCTTCAAGGCGTGCAATACCACCGACAATCGCTTTATCATCATAACCGTGACGGTCGCCATGAAATTCATCAAAGTCTGAGAAGATTCGTTCTATATAATCAAGGGCATAGGGCCGCTGTGGATGGCGGGCTAACTGGACAATCTGCCAGGGTGTGAGTTTATCAAAGATGGATTGTGTCAGTTCTTGGCTTTTTGTTTCAAGTCGACGAATTTCATCATTGATGTTGACTGCGCCCTCAGAGTCAACGAGGCGCAATTCCTCGATCTTCGCCTTAAGCTCAGCGATCGGTTTTTCGAATTCGAGATAGTTAAAATTCACAGCAAAGTGCCTCCGCGCGGAAAGATCTAGCGAGGACTATCATACCATAGGATGGCAGGGAAGTACCTCACAGATGTTGATCGTTTTTCAGAATTTGATTTTACAAACACGCCGTTAATACATCCCTGTAGGCTCAACGCCAGCTTTCCTGCTGGCGATTGGTTTGTAAAATCAAATTCTGAAAAACGATCAACATCTGTGAGGCACTTCCAGATGGCAGATTGCTGAAAGTTTGGAATTCAATTGACCTATTTCAAGATTTGATTTAAGTTATCTCACATTGATCGAGTACAGGAAAGACTGCACCAATACGTGTTGTGGTATTGGTGCAGTCTTTCCTGTACTCGATCAATATGAGAAATGCTATAAAGCATCGTCTTTTCCAAGAGAATGTACATTTTATGAGCGAATTATCTAATCTTCCACAACTCGAACAATTAGCGGCCCTGTTTATCAAGGAACAGCGTAGAAAACGACGTTGGGGCATCTTTTTTAAGTCGATCTACCTGCTGTTGATCATTGGGCTGTTGTTTCTATTTTTGCCGGATCGTTCTGAAAATACCTACAAAAAAGGCAAATTGCATGTTGCCGTGATCGATGTTCAGGGGCCCATTTTTGCGATGGCACCGGCTAGCGCAAAAAATATCAATGAAGCCCTAGATGACGCCTTCGAGAATAAAAATACCATAGGTGTAATTTTGAATATTAACAGCCCAGGCGGCAGCCCCGTTCAAGCGAGTGATATCTATAACCACATCCACTACCTGCGCAAGGAGCATCCAAAGATTGGTATTGATGCGGTTTGCGCCGATGTATGTGCTTCAGGTTCTTATTTCGTCGCCGCAGCGGCTGATAAAATTTATGCCAATCCAGCTTCGCTGATCGGTTCGATTGGTGTCATCATGGAAGGTTTTGGTTTTGTGGATACCTTGCAAAAAATAGGGGCATCGCGCCGTGTTGTTATTTCGGGCGACAATAAAGATTTCATGGATCCTTTCCAACCTGTGAAGCCGGCAGATCAAGCGATGGCTCAGCAATTGGTTGATACTGTGCATACTCAATTTATTATGGCGGTTAAGAATGGTCGTGGGAATCGTTTAAAGTCAGATCCTAATCTATTTTCTGGTGCAGTTTGGACCGGTGCAGGCGCATTACCCATTGGGCTCATCGATGGTTTTGGTAATGTTGATTCTGTTGCGAAGAAAGAATTTAAAACTAAAGATCTTGTGAATTATACCATTAGTCCGAGTTTCTTTGATGCATTTACAACGATGATGAGTAAAAATCTCGCGACTGAATTTGGTAAGACATTGGGGGTTGATGGGCAGGGGTTGCAATTGCGTTAGTCTCGGTACACATAGTCTCTTTATGGGAACTTGACTATCAAGTAATAACTAATTTCGTAGCCATTTTGCAACCCAAGGAATTAATATCCCTTGCAAGGAAATAGAAGTTAATACGACAAAAAAGACCAAATTAAAAATTTCATGAGATTTTGGAAGTCCGGAAGTTAAAGGATAGGTTGCTAATATGATGGGAACAGCACCGCGTAATCCAATCCAAGAAATGATCATCTTTTCTTTTGTTCGGAATTGACTAAATATTAATGAAATGAACACTGCAACAGGTCTTGCAACAAAAATAAGAAAAAGGGCAACGAGTAAATCAAACCAAATAGATCCGATTAATTGAGAAGGAAAAACGAGTAAGCCTAAAGTAAGAAACATAATAATCTGTGCTAACCAAGCAATTCCATCATTAAATAAAATTAAATCGCCTTTGTGAATGAATTCACTACGCCCAATCAATAATCCTGCAACATAGATCGCCAAGAATCCATTTCCGCCTAATAATGTTGTTAACGAATATAAGAAAAGAACTAATGATACGAATAAAACAGGATACAAGCCTCGGTATTCTAGTTTAAAGTGATTAATGAGCCAGGGAGTGACCTTCCCCATGAACCAGCCAAAAGTAAGGCCAATGGCTATTTGAGAAACCAATAATAAAGCCAAATTAAAAATGGAGTTTTCTGGGGAAATCAAAATACGCATGAAAAAAAGTGTGAGTAATATTGCAATGGGATCATTGCTTGCAGCTTCTACTTCAATAATCGATTGTACATTTTTTTCTAAGTGAATTTTTTTTGAACGCAAAATAGTAAAAACGGCTGCGATATCAGTAGAAGAGATGATAGCGCCAAAAAGTAGGCTTTCTATCCACGAAAAATTAAGTAAGTAATAACTAAAAAGGCCTGTCAGTAAAGCTGTAATGAGGACGCCTAAACTAGAAAGCGAGATACTGCTCCACGTGACTTGTTTAACACTATCCCAATCTGTTTCGATTGCCCCAGAAAATAAGATAAAAATTAATGCGCCTGTACCGATGGTTTTAGCTAAATGGGGATTGTCAAAATAAATGCCTCCAAATCCTTCAGAACCCGCCAACATGCCAACGCCTAAGAAAAGCAATAATGCAGGGATCCCAAAACGTCCAGAGAGCTTACTTGAGAGTAAACTGATAATTAATAAAACAGATGCAATAAAAAATAGGCGTTCTACTGACCAATCCATAAGTCACCTCTTTTGTTTAAGCAAGACCTTGCGGTACCACAAGGCCTTGTGGTTAGAGATTTAAGAAGATGAACCTAGGCTTTTTATTGAGGATTGTATTTCCTCGCTTGGCTTCTCTTCTGGGTTTTGTGTAACAATGAGTCTTGGTACCATACCGATTATTGGCATGTATCTTTCTCCTTCAACTTTTATTGTTGTATTGGGCTCAGTGAGGACTTTGTAATATTCGTTTCCAGCATATCCTAGAAAACCTAGCATACCAAGACCTCCCAACACGTTTTGCGTGGCTCTTACAGGATCTTTAGCTATGGTTTGCGTAGTTTTTTCGGTAGCTTTTTGAAAAAATTTAATTCCAATCATAATTATATCCTCTTTAATTAAAAATTAATTACTAAAATAATAAAGGTTATCTGCTCACAAATCCGCCCTGAGGCGGGCAGATAACACTAGAGGATCGACCGGCTCAGGGCAGAATGGAGTGGGATAAGAAGCGCCAGAACAATAAAATTAACAAGCAAAACACCAGCTTCCAATACAAAATTCATTGGAAAAAATGCAGTATTTTTATAGATTACTTGCTGATTCATTGTTTGATGAGACCTAAAACTTAGCATGAATTCATGCTATAAAAATTGTCAGCTTGTGTCAAGCTTTTTTATTGGAAGTTTCATAAATTTTGCCAAAATCATGATTTCTTAGTATAGTATATGGAGAAGGTATTTTGATAATACCCGGCCACTAATTTATTGAATGGCGATTCGTTTACATTTTGTACAGAACACATGGTTTTTATTATGATGAGGTACTGAATGATGAAACCCATATTACTTGATTTACCGACACCGATTACCACGCCTCGCTTGATTTTAAGATCTCCACAAATTGGTGATGGTATTATAATTAATGAAGCAATTTTAGAATCTTTTGATCAATTAAATCCATTTATGTCATGGGCGAAAGAAAAACCAACAATTGATGATTCAGAAGAATTTGTAAGGCAAGCCGCCGCAAACTGGATATTGAAAAAGAATGATGAACCTTATTTGCCCTTATTTATGTTTGATAGAAACACTGCTCGTTTTATTGGTGCCACAGGATTTGATTATTTAAATTGGGTTGTGCCCTATGTTGAAATAGGGTATTGGATTAGGAGTTCATGCTCGGGCCAAGGTCTCGTGACAGAAGCAGTGAATGCGATTACACGATATGCTTTTAAGCAATTAGGTGTAAAACGTACTGAAATTACGTGCGATATTGACAATATACGTAGCAAAAAAATTCCTGAACGATTAGGCTATAATTTGACGTCGACTATGAAATCAAATAAGGTTAAAGTAACGGGTGAAACAGGTGATATGTTCGTATTTACTCGGCATAATTTAGATCAATTACCTGATCTGTTAGTCAGTTGGTGATCAGAACTTAAATTCCTTACGTCAAGCCATTACTTCAGGAGCTATCATGTCAATATTATCTTGGATAACCTCAAAAATTTACGATAAAGCCATACAGGATGCTGAAATTAAAGGCCTCCAAGATTGGCGGGCCACACTACTTCGCAGTGCCACAGGGGTTGTGCTTGAAATTGGTGCAGGTACTGGCAATAATCTCAAGTACTATCCTACTGTGATCACCAAGTTAGTGCTTCTTGAGCCTGATCCCCACATGCGCCATCAATTGACATTAAAATTACCAACTGATAATTCATACCCGATCGAATTATTAGAAGGGCACGCTGAATCTATTCCATTTCCAGATGCTACTTTCAATACAGTGATCTGCACATTAGTTCTATGTTCTGTAAAAAATGTAGAGAGAACACTTTCAGAATTGCATCGAGTTCTTGCACCAAAAGGAAAATTGATTTTCATTGAACATGTTGCGGCAGCCCAAGATACGGATAGACTCAAATGGCAGCGTCGCATCGAACCCATTTGGAAAGTCATCACCTCAGGTTGTCATTTAACGCGTTTAACAGAAGAGGCGCTTATTCGTGCAGGGTTTATGATAGAAGATATCACTCGACAAAGTATGCGTGGTGTTCCAGCTATTACTCGCCCGAGTATTCGAGGGATTGCGGTGAAGAGCTAATGAAATAATTGTATACCAATATAAACAGCCACTCCCCAAATAATAAGCGCTGAAAGCTTATTGATCATGTTAATCATTATACCGGATTGATCTAATCTATGCAGAAAATGTCCTGCTACCGATAAACTAAAAAACCAAATCCAGGAAATGAAAATACATGCCAAAGTATAAACAACCCTGTCTTTTCCAATAAAATGTAGCGAATTTGTCCCTATGACACCAACGGTATCCAGCAATGCATGAGGATTGAGTAATGATACTGAAGCGGCAAATCCAATCTGACGTTTGGCCGAAAAAGGTTCGCGATTAACCCGTAGTTTATTAGAACTGTTTCTCCAGATTAACCATCCCATATAGGTCAAAAAACAAAAACCGATTAAAAAAATGACAGTCTTGAGCCATGGAATCGTGAGAACAATGACTGAGATTCCAAGAACTGAAATTAGGATCAACAAAGTATCGCAGACAGAGGCTGTTAAAACACTAGGCATGGCATATATGAAATGACGTTGAGAAGCTCCTTGATTAAAAAGAAAAATGTTTTGTACACCCAAAGGGATAATGAGTCCGAGAGCAAGTATTATCCCATATAAAAAGGCATGAATCATAAAATTACTCCACTTATCAAAGGGTTACGATGGGGAAAAATGGTGTTCTGAAAATATTATACTTATGGCTTTAGGTTAAGTATAATTAATTAATCTAATATTAGATTAATATTGCTAATAGGTGATGCCATGCTGGACTACCGCGCTATCGCAGCTCTACAAGCCGTTGTTGAGGCTCAGGGCTTTGAAGTGGCTGCACAAAAACTATTTATTACCCAATCTGCTGTTTCTCAACGAATTCAGTCGTTAGAGAACCACTTTGGAAAGCCAGTGTTAATTCGGTCTCAACCGTATAGGCCAACTGAATTAGGTAAGTTATTGTTGGGTCATTACAAACGCCTCGTTTTTCTTGAAGAATCTTTGCAATCAGAAATAAGTACCGAAGTACAATCACCGAAAATTTCTATTGCAATCAGTCGTGATAGTTTAGACACCTGGTTTGTTAAAGTCATCGATCAATTGCATACTTTAGAACCATTAAAATTAGAAATTATCTCGGATGACCAAGAAGTTACGCTTGATTATTTAAGAAAAGGCTTAGTATCCGCCTGCGCTTCTACTACAGCTCAACCTATTCATGGCTGTCATGCAAAATTAATAGGGTTTTTTGATTATATTTTAGTGGCTTCACCATCTTTTATAAAAAAGTATTTCACTAATAATAAAGATATTATCGCAAGTTTACTTCAAGCACCCTCGGTTAATTTTGATAGTAAAGATTATCTGCATGTACGCTACTTGGAAAAATTTTTTAGGATAACCAATGCGCAACTAAACCAGCATATCATTCCATCTGTCTCAGGCTTTCGGCAATTTGCTATAAAGGGGCTTGCGTACGCTCTTGTACCAGAAATTGATATTAAAAAAGAATTAATAAAAAATAAATTAATCAATTTATTTCCCGATAAAATTTGGAAAATGCCTGTTTATTGGCACAGTTGGGCTATTGAGAACAAAAATTATAAAGCGTTCAATAAACTTGTTTCTAAAGTGGCAAGTGATATTTTGAGACAGTAAGATCTGTTAATATTTCAGGTGGGTCATTATGAATAAATTAAAAAATAACACGCATTACGTCGCCCAATATGACTCTGAAGCTCTACATGGCAGGGATGCCCCCTGCACACCACGTTCGTGGAATTTGCAAAAAATAATTGTTGATCATTGTAAAAACAGGCATACTTTATTGGATATTGGTTGTGGAACGGCTTTTAAATTATTTCCATTATCGCCTCATATAAGAATGATCTATGGGTTAGACCCGAGTGAGAGCATGATCCAATCTGCGCAGTATAAATTATCTTCTAGAAAGCTTAATAATATCAATCTCATTAGGGGTAAGGGAGAGAATTTACCGTTTGATTCTAATAGCATCGATATCATTACATGCATGTTGTCGCGTTGGGATGTTCGTGAAATTCATCGTGTTATAAATAAAAAAGGAGTGGTGATTGTAGAACAGATTGGTTGTGATGAAGGTGTTTGCTAAAGTCTCCAAATTAATTCTTGCTGAACTTGCTGATAAGCGGCTTCAACTTGATAATTTTGTGCTTTTTCATTTTCTAAAAGTGGCAAGATATCATTAGAAAAAACAGGATTTCGGAGTTTTTCTAATAGATTTTTTTCAAATTCGACTGCTGAAATTCGTTTGTTCTCCGCGTTTAAGTAATGCTTAAATGTGTCCACAACAGCTTGTTTATCTAAACTTGTTGTCGTTGTTAATGCAAACCACAAATCAAAAAGGTCGCGCCCTTTTTTACGCTGATATAGAGCTCGTAATTTTGTGCCCAATAATTCCTCGAGCTTGAAAGTCGCTACTTGTGTTTGCCCAGTAAACCATGGATTATCCACAGCATAAATTTGGGTTTGATATCCCAACAATGAAAAATGTTCGCGCGTGTTGATTTCAATTTTAACTTTGCGTGAAACGATAGGTTCAACTTCGGTATTAAACCTATAAAATAAAGTGTAACGTCCTTGTCCTTGTTTCCAGTTGGGGTTAGCTAGCCAAGGATCAAGGCACTCACGGATTGCATTTGTAATAGTGCCTATCGGCCCTGGCTGCATTTGTACAAAATCCAGATCCTCACTGAAACGTCCGCTCTGAGGAAAAAATAACTTATGAAGAGCGGTACCTCCTCTGAAAGCAAGCTCCTTATGGATTACGGGATGATTATATAATTCACAAATCGCACGAGATAACACCAAATCGTGTTCAACTTGATCACTAGAAAACCATGGCGCATATTTTCGCCAAGCTATAAGCTGAATTCTCGGGATCATAAATCAGGCTCCACTTCTTCATTAACTAAAATACGCCACCGAGCGTTTCTTTTAAGCACAGGTGCTTGATGACCTCTAACTAGGGGTCGATAACATCGCGTGTGTGTTTGTACCCACAGAGCAAGTTCATCTAAGGGTGGCAATTCAAGATCTAATGATTCAAGCAAATAACCTAAACGTTGTATAGTGGATATGTCTACCCAACCTTGTCTTGCATATTGGTTAAAAACTGAAATATCAATTTTTTCAGCCAACTCTATTAGGACGGTTGCTACATTATTAATTTGCGCTGCTGCATTAAGATAGCGCAGTAAATCACACGCTGTCATTTCAGGAGTTGCAACTTGCATAGCTCCTGCTTCTGTTTTTACTGCGCTATAGAAGTTTGGCATGATAAGTTTTTTATAGTAAAATTCTAAATGTAACCGCCCTAAGTTAATAGGTCGCATAGGTCGATCAGTGATCACTTGAAATACCATAGGTTGTTGATGTGCTGCGCCATGTAGCGCGGCGGAGCTTAAAATACCAACATAATATTGAGTTGATAATGAATTCATAAATTGATCAATAAACCAAGTGGCAGGTACGCTGCCTATATTTTGGTGTTCCAGAGGAATAATATTATAGAAATCACCTCTCACACGTTGTATTCGCCCTTTCTTATTTAACCGATATAAAGCATGATGGAAGGCTATGGGTGATAAGTGAAGAACTTCATAAACCTTTTTGCGGGAAAAAAAATACTGCCCTTCTCTCTGCAAGGTATCAAGGTAGTTAGATAGCGTCTGAATATCTTCTTTCATTATCAAATAATACCAAAAAACGGTACTTTTTGCAAATGATTTTTACAAATTGGCTCAGTTTCTACACCATGATAAGATTCAAGTGTGATTTACCAGAGTTATCAAAAGCTCGAGAAGGGAGCAAATTCTAATTAGAAGTGCGAGAGTCTTTGGTGCCGTCAAGAGGAATCGAACCTCCGACCTACTGATTACGAATCAGTTGCTCTACCGACTGAGCTACGACGGCATGATTGCTGTGGATTGCGCTGAAGTATACCAGAATTTCGGGGCAAGGCTAGGGGCGGTTGGCGATTGATCTTTTGGGCGACTTTTTGCTAATCAAGCTATACCCATAAGTTCTTGTATGATTTTTTAGTTGTCCTCTTGACTTCGGTGGGCATAAGGTGGTTTCCTGTCACTATGGAGGTAGGTTTCTTGGTCGGTTATTGGAAAACTGACTAAAAGCCGTCTACGTTTACACAAAGATTTAAAGTTTGGCCTGGAGAGTATTTTTATGAGTACCAAATTTAGACAACGCGGCTTCACGCTGATCGAATTGATGATTGTCGTCGCGATCGTTGGGATCTTGGCGGCTATAGCCATTCCTTCCTATCAAAACTACATTAAGAGAGCTCACTATTCTGAAATAATCGGTTTAATTGGCCCAACTAGAACATCGGTAATGGAATGTATTACCTCCACTAGTACGCTAACAGGGTGTACCAGCGGTTCTAACAATATTCCCACGTTCACTGGTCCAGTTGGAGGGTTAAATACCTTAACGGTGACCAATGGCGTCATTACCGCAACACCAGTAGTTCAGCATGGTATTTTAGCGACAGATACCTATGTTCTTACACCGACATTAGCTACTTCAGGCGCGGTGACCTGGACTAACTCCGGTTCAGGTTGCTTGACGGATCACGTTTGTAAGCCATACCCATAGTCCTCTGCCTTATAACAAATTACGCCCTTCTGTGAGGGCGCTTTTGTTTGGAATCCTCCCATCTGAGGTTTTTATACGAGCTGGTATTTAGGTTTTGACGTTCTGAACGGAGTATAAATGGCGCTTCAAAAGGAAAATATTAACCTGACTGGTTTTGTTCGCCGTCTTGTATCAGGCGGATTGTTAACAGAAGAAGTTGCTAAGCGGGCACAACAAGATGCCCGTTCTGCGAATCTCTCTCTCCTAGGCTACCTAGTTAAAAATAAAATTTTGTCTTCGATCGACATAGCCAATGCAGCATCTACTGATTTTGGTTTGCCTTTATTTGATCTGAATTGCTTTGATGCAGAAAACAATGTAACGACCTTAATTCTTTTGCAAACGATCATTGCGCATCGTCTTTTTCCATTGGGAAAGCGAGGGAAGGATATTTTTATCGCTATTTCTGATCCGACCAATATTCAGGTGCTCGATGAAATTAAATTTGCAACGGGTCTTTATGTTCAATCTGTAGTTGTTGAAGAAGACAAACTTAATTCATTCATTGAAAAACTAACTGAATCTCAAGAGGACACCTCTTTTTCCGATTTAGAAAATACTGATCTTGATAGTATTGAAATTGCAGAAGTAGATGAACAAGAAAACCTTGCCGCTGATGTAGAATCAGCTGATATGGACGCACCTATTGTGCGATTTGTTAATAAAGTATTGCGAGATGGAATTAAAAAAGGTGCTTCTGATATTCACTTTGAACCCTATGAAAAGAATTTTCGCGTTCGGTTTCGTGTGGATGGTGTATTGTATGAAATTGCAAATCCTCCTGTTTCAATTGGTGGGAAGCTTTCCGCTCGATTAAAAGTCATGTCAAAACTTGATGTTTCTGAGCGCCGAATACCACAGGATGGCCGGTTTAAAATGAATTTAAAACACCGATCCATCGATTTTCGTGTGAGTACCTGCCCTACTTTATTTGGAGAAAAAATTGTTTTGCGTATTCTCGATCCCACCAATACACAACTTAATATTGAGCAATTAGGTTTTGAGGCACGAGAAAAAGAATTATTTTTAGAAGCGATTAGTAGGCCGCAAGGCATGATTCTTGTCACGGGCCCAACAGGAAGTGGCAAAACTGTTTCACTTTATACAGCTCTTGGGATTTTAAATACAACTCAAGCGAATATTTCAACGGTTGAAGATCCTGTTGAAATTAATCTGCCTGGTATTAATCAAGTTTCAGTGAACCTGAAAGCCGGGCTGACATTCTCTGTCGCACTTCGTGCATTTTTGCGTCAAGATCCAGATATCATCATGGTCGGTGAAGTTCGTGATCTTGAAACAGCCGAAATTGCGGTGAAAGCCTCACAAACAGGCCACTTGGTTCTTTCCACACTGCATACAAACAGTGCCCCCGAAACATTGGGTCGTTTAATCAATATGGGTGTTGCACCCTTTAACATCGCAACATCAGTTCGATTGATTTTAGCACAACGTTTAGCACGCCGTCTTTGCCCATCCTGTCGGCAAGTTGAAAATATTCCTAGGGAAGCCTTGATTAAGGAAGGGTTCAAAGAAGATGAATTAGAAGGACTTGTCATATATACTGCAAAATACGAAGGTTGTGAACATTGTGTTGCTGGGTATAAGGGACGAATTGGTTTATATGAAGCATTACCCGTGACTCTTGCAATTGGGCGGATTATTATGGCAAATGGTAATGCGATGGATATTAATGATCAAGCTAGAAAAGAAGGCATGAAAACACTTCGAGAAGCGGGACTTGTTCAAGTGCGAAAAGGTGTGACAAGTCTTGAAGAAATTCATCAAGTAACAACGGATTAGAAAAATGATGGCTGATGCGTTAAAACCTGAAAAATTATTTAACTATGCTTGGCAAGGTCAAAACAAAGCAGGCAATAAGGTTATAGGTGAATTGAGCGCGCCAAGTGTGATCTTGGCAAAGGCAGAGTTGCGCCAGCAAGGTATTTTAGTTCGAAAAATAAAAAAGAAGGGTGCCGCTCTATTTGGGCGGAATAAAAAAGTATCCTCACTTGATATTTCAATATTTAGTCGGCAATTAGCCACCATGATCTCCGCGAGTATTCCACTGGTGCAATGTTTTGAAGTCATCAGTAAAGGTACAACAAAAGTTTCATTGAAAGCTATGATTATCGCGATAAAAAATGAAGTTGAGTCTGGGACTTCACTTCATCAGGCATTGTCGAGATATCCTAAGCATTTTGATGCACTCTACTGTAGTTTGATCAGTACTGGCGAGCAATCAGGTTCATTGGAAATAATGCTAGAGCGCGTTGCAGCATACAAGGAGCGGATTGAGAAGATTAAACGAAAAGTTAAAAAGGCATTATTTTACCCCGCTCTTGTTTTAGGGGCAGCGTTTTTAGTGATAGCAATTTTACTGATTTTTGTAGTGCCGCAGTTTGAAACCTTATTCCAAAGTTTTGGTGCACAATTGCCAGTATTCACACAGATGGTTATTCATCTTTCAAGGTTTTTTGCGAGATATTGGTGGTTAATTTTTTCATTAATTGGTCTATCTATTTATTTTTTTATTTCAACGAAGAAAAAATCAGTGAAATTTTCTGAATGGCTGGATAAAATTTCTTTGAAGCTTCCTATTATTGGTGGAATTCTTCAAAAAAGTGCAGTTGCTCGTTTTTCACGGACTTTGGCCATCACTTTTGCAGCAGGATTGCCCTTGGTCGATGCCTTAAAAAGTGTTGCAAGTGCCGTGGGTAATAGCGTTTATACTAAGGCGGTTATGCGGATCCGAGATGAAGTTGCTATTGGTGAGCGAATTGAAGCAGCTATGAAAACGACGGATACTTTTCCCTCCATGGTGGAGCAAATGATTGGAATTGGCGAGGAATCAGGCGTACTTGATATCATGCTGAACAAGATAGCGGATTTCTACGAAGAAGATGTGAGTGCAGCAGTTGATAATTTAAGCAGTTTGCTTGAGCCGTTGATCATGATTGTTCTCGGTGTTTTAGTCGGTGGTCTTGTTGTGGCTATGTATTTACCGATCTTCAAATTGGGGTCTATCACGTGATTGGTCTTATTTACCAACATTCAATCCTTCTATTTTCCGGCATTATGATTTTAGGTCTCATTTTAGGCAGTTTTTTAAATGTGGTCATTTATCGGCTGCCCTTGATGTTGCAAAAGGCTTGGCAACAAGAATATGAAGAAGTTTTACGAGAGTCTGAGCATGTTCAAGCTATTCCCGATGATGAAAAAACTTTTGATCTTTGTTTTCCTCCCTCACATTGCCCTCGCTGCCAACACCATCTCGGAATTTTAGAAAATATTCCGGTTCTAAGCTATTTGTTTCTACGGGGACAATGCAGGTCATGTCATCAAAAAATTTCTTGGCAATATCCCCTTGTCGAAATTTTAAGTGCCGTTTTAGGGCTTTTTTGTTTGATTAAATTTGGGCTGAGTCTCTTATTCATCGCTGCATTTTTATTTTCTCTGTTTTTATTGGTGCTTGCGGTGATTGATTTAAAACATCAAATTCTGCCAGATATGATGACATTACCGTTATTATGGCTGGGTTTGATTTTTAGTTTATTTCAGGGATTCACAACACCCACCGATGCGATTATCGGTGCATGTGCAGGTTACCTCTCGCTTTGGTTCGTTAATCAAGTTTTCTCCTTGCTCATGGGTAAGCAAGGGATGGGATATGGTGACTTTAAATTATTAGCTGCCTTGGGAGCATGGATGGGTTGGCAAATGTTGCCATTAATCATTTTAATTTCAGCGGGCTTGGGTGCCTTGATCGGTGGCACATTAATTTTAATAGGTGCTCATCGGCGCGAACAACCCATTCCCTATGGCCCTTTCCTCGCTTTTGCAGGGTGGATTTGCTTATTTTTTAGGGTTGATTTGATGCACCTTTATTCAAGGATTACAGGAGTATTTTAACATGCTGATTGTGGGTTTAAGCGGTGGCATTGCAAGCGGTAAATCGGTTGTTGCTCATTATTTCCAAGAGCAAGGTGTAAGCATTATTGATTCTGACCAAATTGCACGCGAGATTGTTATAAAAGGAACACCAGCATTGGATCAAATTAGGCAGCATTTTGGCCCTGACATTCTCAATGAACACGGTGATCTAAATCGTCGGCGTTTGCGCGATATTATTTTCGCCTCTCACGAAGAACGGCATTGGTTAGAAACATTAACCCATCCTTTAATTTTAGATATGATCAGGCAACGTTTGGAAACATTACAGACACCGTATTGTATTATTGTCATTCCTCTTTTAATTGAAGTACATCTTTCCGATTTTGTTCATCGCGTTTTGATTGTAGAAGCGAGTGAGAAAATTCAATTAAAGAGAGTGATGGAGCGCGATCATTTAACTGAAGAAGAAGCGCAAAAAATTCTTGCGGCACAAGCAAGTTCTGAACAGCGTCGCCTTCATGCCGACGATATTATAAAAAATGAAGGTGATTTAGAGGAATTAAAAAAAGCGGTTTTGAAGTTGCATGGGCTTTATTTGAAGATTTCTTCTATTTCTTAGCTCGATACGGAAAATACCGCGGTTCCCAGCGAAGCTCATTAATCCGGCGTTTTAAATCAACATCATCTGCAACACTCGCTACCTTTTCTTTGCGGGCTTGCTCAGCAACGGCTAAGGCAATTTCTTGGCTCACATCAAAAATTTGATCCAGAGGTGGTAAAATAGGTGCCGTAGGATCTTGGCGTACAGGTGCATTGCGACTTAATGCACGGCATGCGGCGCCGATCATACCATCCGTGCAACGGGAAGCGCGAGCCGCAAGAATACCTAGGCCGAGGCCTGGGAAAATATAGGCATTATTACTTTGTGCAAATGAAATTATTTTTTCATTCCAGTTGATGGGATCATAGGGGCTGCCAGCGGCAATCAAAGCTTTACCTTGTGTCCAAGTAAATAAATCATGCGGCGTTGCTTCAGCTTTTATAGTTGGATTAGAAAGTGGCATGATGATAGGGCGTTCAACAAAATGAGCCATCGTTTTAACAATGGTTTCATTAAACGCACCAAAAACGGTTGAACATCCAATTAAAATGGTGGGTTGCACGTGTTGAATGACGGTCAATAAATCGATAATTGTTGTGCTTTCAAGGGGCCAATTGGCCAGATCAGATTTTGAACGTGCATAAGGTTGTTGAAACGGTGCTAATTCACGCTGATCTTCAACCAATAGGCCATTGCGATCGATCAACCAAAAGTGAGCACGAGCTTCTTGCTCATTCAGCCCTTCCTCGCGCAGGGCGCGATAAATTTGATCTGCAATTCCAACACCGGCTGTTCCAGCACCAAACATCACGATTTTTTGATCTTTCAACGCACCGCCTGTTGCCGTTAAAGCGGATAATACACAAGCCAACGCCGTTGCGCCCGTGCCCTGCATATCATCATTAAACGTACACATTTTATCGCGATAACGCTCAAGGTTACGCCGTGCATTTTCGCGCCCAAAATCTTCCCAATGGAGATAGACATTAGGGAATTTATGTCTTACTGTTTTTACAAAGTGATCGATAAAATCATCATATTCAACGCCACTGATGCGAGGATGTCGCCAGCCCAGGTACATGGGATCATTGAGTAAGGTTTCATTATTGGTGCCAACATCTAATTGAATCGGTAAAACTCGATGTGGATTAACACCGGCACAAATCGTGTAGACCATTAATTTCGCAATACAGATATCCATCCCACCGATGCCTTGATCACCGATCCCCAACACCCCTTCGCCATCGGTGACGACGATGAGATCAACTTCGGGGTTTAAGCGATTATCCAGCATAGATGCCATATGATTACGATCGGGATATGATAAATAAAGTCCACGCGAGCGGCGAAATTGATGGCTGAATTTTTCAACGGCTTCGCCCACTGTAGGTGTATAAATAATGGGAAGCATGTTAACCAAGTGCGTATCAATTAATTTATAAAATAAAGTTTCATTATTATCATGCACAGCATGCAGATAAATATTTTTTCCAAGGTTAGTAGGTTTACTGCAATATTGATGATAATAACGTTCAACTTGCTCTTCTAATGTTTCAACGCGATGTGGTAATTTACCCAATAAATTAAAGGCTAGACGTTCTTCATGGGTGAAGGCACACCCCTTATTGAGTTTAGACGCTTCAAGCAAGGCTTTGCCCTTAAGATCCGTTTCAATGAAGGTGCCCTGTTCATCGGTTATCGTTTTAAAATGCAGCATGAGAATCGTCCTTAAAAAATGCTATGAGAATGTGAAGTGCAGGGAGCAGCCAGGGCGTGTAGGATTTCGGTTGTTTCTCTAGATCAGCCTGTAGTGCTTCAATCGTTATCCAGCGGTAATCGGCAACTTCATTAGGATTAATGGTAAAATTTTGTCCATCATAAGACCCTACTAATACATGATCGACTTCATGTTCAGTCAAGCCAGTGTCGAGTAAGGCTTCATAGTGGAAGACCCCTATAGGGCGTAGGGTAAGATGAATACCCATTTCTTCAACAAGACGACGTTCGGCAGCTTCCTGTGTTTTATCTCCGGGATGTGGATGGCTGCAACACGTGTTTGTCCAGAGTCCGCGGCTATGGTATTTATCATGTTGCCGTTGTTGTAACAAAACCTCTATGCCTGCCAGAGATTGTCTGATGACAAACACGGAAAAAGCTCGATGACAAAGCGCTTTTTGATGAGCTTCCAGCTTGGGTGCAGTTCCTAGGGGTTGATCATTTCGGTCGACCAGGATGACCTGATCACCAGAGGTTTTAGACAGTAACATGGTAAACTCGAATTGTATTTTCCTTAGAAGTATACCTGACTTTGTCAAAAAATGTTAGAATCCTGAGCAGTAGTAAAGAGATTGCCATGATTCCAAATGTGCCAACACATGCCTTGATTCCAATGAAAACCATAGGCCCCGTCAAAATGATCGGGGGGCTCGAGTGTGAAGTGTGTGTTCCTCTAGCGACGTATGAAACGCCATTGTGGCCTTCTACTGAACGGGGTGCCAGACTTTCTGTTTTGTCAGGTGGGATTCGAGTGACCTTGGTGGATGAGCGTATGACGCGTTCCGTCGTTTTTAAAGGGCTCAACGCGGCGCAATGCCAGCTTATTCTTGTGGCATTGAAGGAACGATTTTCAGAATTGCAAACTTGCGTGGCGGGAACGAGCCGTTTTGCCCAATTGTTGGATTTGCACAGTCAAATTGTGGGGGATTTATTATTTCTGCGTTTTGAATTTTCAACAGGCGATGCTGCAGGACATAATATGGTTACAAATGCCTCAGAAGCCTTGATGATGTGGATCAAACAACGTTACCCTGAATTAAGCTATGCGTCACTCTCGGCTAATTATTGTACGGATAAAAAAGTTTCGGCAGTCAATGGTATTTTGGGACGTGGAAAATATGTGGTTGCTGAATTGACCCTTTCACGCAAACTCTGTCGGCGGTTTTTGAAAACAACACCTGAAGACATTGTTGAATTAAATACACATAAAAATTTTGTGGGCAGTATTCTTGCAGGCAGTTTACGAAGCGCCAATGCACATTTTGGTAATATTTTATTGGCGTTTTACCTTGCATTGGGCCAAGATGGCGTAAATGTTATTGAAGGTTCACAAGGCATTGTTTTTACTCGAGTGATTGAAGACGACCTGTATTTTTCTGTCACCTTGCCCAATATCATTGTCGGTAGCGTGGGTAATGGGAAAGATCTTCCTTTTGTCCGTGATAATCTTGCTTTATTGGATTGTTTAGAACAACGTGAGCCGGGAGAAAATGCGCGTCGACTTGCCTTAATTGCAGCAGCGACGGTATTGTGTGGCGAATTATCACTCATGGCGGCATTAACGAATGAGGGTGAGTTGATGGAAAGTCATCTGAAATTCGAAAGATACTCAAAAGGATCCACCCATGGTTAAAGTCGGTATTGATCAAATCAGTTTCTATGCACCACGCCACATGATCGACTTAGGTGAGTTAGCCCTTGCACGTGATGCTGATCCCGAACGGTTTAAAAAAAGTGTGGGGCAAGAACGCATGGCCGTGCTTGCGCCGGATGAAGATATTGTCACTCTGGGGGCACAAGCTGCGCAGCAGATTTTAAAAGATATTGATCTGAATACAATCGACACCTTATTTTTTGCCACGGAATCTGGCATTGATCAATCCAAAGCGGCCGGTCTTTTTGTGCATGAATTATTAGATCTACCCAAAACAATCCGCGTTGTTGAAATCAAACAAGCATGTTACGCAGCAACAGCCGCATTACGACTGAGTTTGCCTATTTTGCAGCAAGATCCTCGGAAAAAAATTCTTGTCATCGCTTCTGATAACGCGCGTTATGGCTTGGGTTCTTCAGGTGAATCTTCACAAGGTGCGGGCGCTGTTGCATTCTTATTAACCAGCGATCCGCGCATCATTGCGATTGAACCCGAGCAAGGATTATACACTGAAAGTGCGATGGATTTTTGGCGACCGAATTATTGTGATGAAGCGTTTGTTGATGGTATGGCTTCAAGTCGGTTATATTTAAATTGTTTAGAAAAAACGTGGCGGGTCTACGAAGAAGCTTCACAACGACATTTCTCCGATCACGACTTTTTTTGTTTTCATGCACCTGTTGCACGTCTTGTTGAAAAAGCCTTTAAGCACCTGATGAAAATTAGTGGGCGCTCTATGGAATATACAGAAGAATTAATGGAACATTATATTGGCGCCAGCCTTTATTACAATCGCGAAATTGGTAATTGTTATACCGCAGCTATGTATTTATCATTGTGTGGCTTGCTCGATCAAAGTCAAGCCGATCTCGCGCAAAAACGAGTGGGATTTTATAGTTATGGTTCTGGTTGTGTCGCAGAGTATTTTAGTGGTGTGATTCAGGATGGATATCGCTCTGTTCTGCAGACTCAAAACCATAAAGAGCAATTAAATCGGCGTGTGACATTATCTATTGAAGAGTATGAGTCATTTTATCGAGTACCAAAGGCCTGCGATCAGGGGAACCATCAATTTGAAAATTATCATACCAGTGATTTTCGGCTTGCTGAAATTAAAGAACATAAACGCATCTATACTATTAATAAATGATGATCAAACCTGTTAATGTTCGTGCACCTGGCAAAATCATTCTCTCTGGAGAACATGCTGTTACGCAAGGCTGCCCAGCTTTGGCGCTCGCTGTTTCGCATTTTACAAAAGCCTCGATTTCTCTTGATCAGGCCTTTCAATTTCATTGGCAAAACTTAAATGTCACATCAACATATTCTCTTTCGCAATTACAAGCATTTCAGGGCGAAAAAGAAAAAGATTATGAAAAATTTAAAACAGGGCAGCTTCCCATTTTTTCAGTTCTGAAAAACCAAGAAGAATTAGCCGAATATACCGTTTCGAGCATTGTGACACAGTTAAAGGCAATACAAGGTTTAAATATTCAATTATCCTCTGATCTTCCCTTGGGTTGTGGGATGGGATCTTCTGCTGCTTTAATCGCTGTTCTTTATGCAGGGATTCATCATCTGCATGATAAAAATTGGCATTTTAGTGAACCTGATCTTCAAAATATGAAATCCATTGAAAGCTTGCAACATGGGTTTTCGAGTGGATTAGATTTGCAAGTTAGCGTCTTGGGTGGTTGCCATTATTTTCAACAAGGTAAATCCGTTAAAGTCGATTTTCCAAATTTTCCACTGTATTATGTGAATACCGGGATGCGCGAAGCGAGTAGTAGTTCAAATATCATGGATGTTCAGAAGCGATTAGCGGGGCAATTGACTTCATTTTCAAAAGTTACAGAAGCGATGTTGCAAGCCATCAAGGATCAACATCATCAACATTTTTGTACGGCGATGGATGAAAATCATCAATTATTAATCGATTTGGGTGTCGTGCCTCAAAAAGTTGTGAATTTTATTGAGGTGCTCCAATCTAAAGGATTTTCCGCAAAAATCAGCGGGGCAGGTGCGACTTGTGGTTCGAGAGCGGGTCTTGTTTTAATTACAGGGCAGGGTGATCCTTTCGAAATTTGCCGTGATCAAGGTTATGTTTGCGAGAAGGTGATTCCTGACTTTTCGGGAGTCAATTATGTATAGAGTAACTGTTCCCGGCTCCATCATGCTCCTAGGCGAGCACGCCGTTGTTTATGGTCGACAAGCCATGGCGTGTGCCATTAATCGTTTTGTGACAGTGATATTAAAACCACGCAACGATGATGTGATCAACATCACTTCAGAATTTTTTCCTGCCTATCAAACTCATCTTCGAGCTCTAAGCGTGACACCGCCTTATACTTTCGTGACCTCAGCAATCATTAGCCAACGAAAACATTTACCGAGTGGGTTTGATCTGACGATCACAAGTACATTATCACCCAAGCAAGGTTTGGGAAGCTCTGCTGCGGTCACGGTTGCCACGCATCAAGTATTAGCAGATTGGTTGGGACAGACGATCGATTTAAAGGAATTAACGCGCAGAGCATGTACCAGTGTGCGTGAAGTTCAAGGCCAAGGTTCTGGAACGGACATTGCAGCAAGTGTTTATGGCGGAATAATTGTTTATCGCGCAGAGCCCTTTGAAGTTGAAAAAATCAATGCAACCATTCCAATTAGTTTGGTTTATTCAGGCTATAAAACGCCGACATCAAGCGTGATCGAAGCAGTACAAAAAAGGCGAAATCGATGGCCTGATTTGATCAATGCTGTATTTGATCAAATGGACAACTGTGTAACCCAAGGACGAAAAGCATTGTTTGATCATGATCTTAAAAAACTGGGTGAGCTCATGAATATTCATCAGGGATTACAAGATAGTTTAGGTGTCAATACGGCTTTGTTAGCAACCTTGATCGACGATCTTCGTGCGCATCCTAAAATACACGGTGCAAAAATTTCAGGTTCAGGCCTGGGTGATTGTGTGATCGGCTTAGGAAACATCGAAGTTGATTATTTTCCGCGTTCCCCTGTGCAATATGCGCAAGGTGTTTGCTTTATTCCTGTCAATGTTGAGTTAGGAGGAATGCGTCGTGAATAAATCAGATATTGTTCATCTTATTTTGAATTCTAAAAAGAAAAACAATGCGCGAGAAAAAGCAATTGCTTTTGCACCCGTGAATATTGCACTCTGTAAATATTGGGGGAAACGAGTGCAAGAATTAAATTTGCCCGTGACATCAAGTTTGTCAATGGAACTGCCCAATCGAGGAACAAAGACGCAATTGACGATTACCTCAGGTTCAAGCGATGAATTGATCTGTAATGGCGAACGAGTTAATTCAACAACAGACTTTTTTAAAAAAACGACGAGTTTTCTTGATCTATTTCGACAACAACCCAAAAAATTTTTTCGAATCGACACACAAAATCAAATTCCCTTGGGCGCTGGGCTCGCATCTTCTGCCAGTGGTTTCGCTGCCTTGGTTTTGGCCCTAAATAAATTGTTCGATTGGAATTGCAGCGAAAAAGAATTATCCATTCTTGCGCGCTTGGGTAGTGGAAGTGCTTCGCGCTCTGTGTGTTCGGGCTTTGTGGAATGGGAGAGAGGTGAACGAGCCGATGGCATGGACAGTTATGCGCGATCATTAGGTCCAATTTGGCCTGAACTGCGCCTTGGGATTTTAATGATTTCACGTGAAGAAAAACCAATTAGCTCGCGTGTTGCGATGGAGCTTACGCTGCAAACCTCTATTCTTTATTCGGCTTGGCCAAAGCAGGTTGAACATGATCTGAATTTGCTTAAATTGGCAATTCATGAAAAAGATTTTGAATTGTTGGGACAAACAGCAGAATGCAATGCGCTTGCCATGCATGCAACGATGTTAGCTGCGCGTCCTCCTATTTCGTATACACAGCTGGGAACTTGGTCCGCGATTTTAAAGATTTGGGCACTTCGAAAGGAAGGGTTACAGGTATATTTTACTCAGGACGCTGGCCCCAATTTGAAATTGCTTTTTCTTGAAGAAGATCGTAAAGCAGTTGAGGAAGCTTTTCCGGAGATAGAGGTAGATCATTCATAAAAAATGTAGGTTGGGTTAGTGCAGCAGCCGATAGGCGTTAGGCTGAGCGTAACCCAACATTCCGCATAAAATGGGACTTTTTCTATGCAAACGATAAAATAAGATCAAGTTCAATCTTCATCCCGCCAATAATCTATCTCATCATCTTTTGCCCAACAACCCGATAAGGCACGCGCCGCTTTATCACCACCAGGCGCAGAACCTACAAACACGGCGAGTTTTTTACTATCAGGGTATTCACAAATATCAGGATCTTCCATGGTACTGACACACAGATAAACAAGATTATGTTCTGAAGTATTAATGATTTGATGACCGACGTTTGATCCGCCTGGTACAGCGCTAATAAAATCACCTTTTTTAATCGCATATTTTTGATCGCCATGGCGAACGGTTCCTTCACCTTCAAGAATAAAAAACATTTCTTCATTGACATGGTGATGATGGAAGGGCCAAGCTGTTTTTCCGGGCAATAAGGTTGTGATACGATAGCCTAATTTTTGAGCACCTATTTGTTTAGAGATGAACTGAAATTGAGCTGCATATTTCTCGCCATGTTCATGCTCAATCTTGGGCACTTCGCTCATGTTAATGATGGGTTTTGGCATTGAAACTCCTTTCGAATAGTTTGACATTTTGATGTCGGCTTAGGGTATCATTATGAGCGTTCTGACGACAATAGGAAGGGTTATTTACAAATACGGCCAGAATACGGCCGTTGCGTAGAAAGCCCAATTAAAACGTAGTTCATCTTAAAATTAGTTGCTATTATATTGACCTTTGAGTATTAATCTAGGAGTACATAAACATGACCAAACCTAAACGTATTTTTATTGTCGGCCATATGGGTACAGGCAAGTTTATATTTACCGAAGCCTTGGCTAAAAAATTAGAATGGCAGATCGTAGATGCAAATCCAAGTATTGAGCGTTACGTTGGCAGACAAACACGAGATATTCTGGGCGAGCAAGGGGAATCAGCGTTTAATCGTTGTCAAGCAGATATCATTTCTCATTGTATCGGAAAAGAAAATGTTGTCGTTTTATTGGAAGAGTGTGTTGTATCAAGTGAACAATGTCGAAAATTGTTATCTTCTGAATTTGTTGTTTATCTGAAAGTTTCTATTCCAACTCAACTTGGACGTATGAAAAATGGACGGGTTCCATCGCTCCCAGTGGATGATATGAAAGATTTCTTAGAAAAACAACATCGCGAACGAGATGCTTTGTATGAAGAAGTCGCTACCTTGATTGTTGAATCTGTTGGTTATTCAGATCAAGTTTCGGAAATCAATAAAATTATTGAGGAAGATATCAACAAAGTTATGAAGGCTCTTAAGAAATAGATATTTATTTACGATTGCTTAGAGCAGACTCCAAACTCGCTTCCAAAAACCGCTTCCGATCAACCTTCAAATAAGCGGCTTGCTCATCCAAATAAACAATGGCTTCTTCTACGCCGTCGATTGAACGCAATTTAATTTCAAGCGCTGCAGCCTCATCAGCATCATCGACTTCGACAGGAAGAATTTTTGAGCTTAAATAAGGAGGCGCTTTCATCGTCGACGCTAAAATGCCCCAAATTAATCCTAATAAAGCACAAAATAGAAAAACACCTTGCGTATTCCAATGGCTGAAAATAAAACCACCTAAAGTGCCACCGACAAAAATACCTGAAAATTGAAAGGTTGAATAAATGCCCATCGCGGTTCCTTTGCTGCCGACCGGTGCAATTTTTGACACGAGGGAAGGTAGACACGCTTCTAAAAAAGTAAATGCTGCAAAAAAAACAGCAAGGCAAATCCCAAGCGAAATGAGATGATGAGAAAAAAAGAAAAATTGAATTAAGGCCATCGTAAAAATGGCAATGATAAATAATGATTTCATCCAGCGTTTTTTTTCAGCGAGGATCACCATCGGAAAAAGAGTTAGTCCTGCAAATAATAAAGCCGGAAGATAAATCATCCATTGATGTGCGGCATTTAAACCGACGCTGTTGAGCACTAAGGGAAGGGCAATGAAAAGCGCCATCAAGATCGCATGAGAACAAAAAACACCGATGTTTAGCCGCAATAATTCGAGATTTAACAGGATATTTTTAAATTGACTGACAACCGCTTCAGTATCACGATGAAAACTTTGACGAGACCTAGGAATGCGAAATAAAACGATCAGCATCCCGATGAAAGCCAAAATGGCGGTAAAACTAAAAATACCAGAAAGACCGATGAACTGATCAATCAGTGGGCCGAGGATCATGGCGAGCATAAAAGATAAGCCGATGCTCATACCCACAATTGCCATGGCTTTTAGGCGGAATTCTTCTCGTGTATGATCCGCCACTAAGGCCATGAGAGTACTGCCAATTGCCCCGGCACCTTGAAGCGCTCGACCTAGGATGATGCCATAAATATTGTGAGATGAGGCGGCGATCAAACTGCCGGTCATAAAGAGGATGAGGCCAAAAAGAATCACCGGTTTACGCCCGACGCGATCGGAGGCCATGGCAAAGGGGATTTGTAAACAAGCTTGTGTAAGGCCATAAATCCCAAGCGCTAGGCCGATGAGAGTCGGAGTGGCTTGCTTGAGCGAGTGTGCGTAAAGACTGAAGACAGGCAAGATCATGAATAGGCCCATCATGCGAAACGCATAAATCGACGCGAGGTATAATGTTGTTCTTTGTTCTTGAGATCTCATGAGTAGGGTTAGGATAGGGGGTTGATGATGGGGTTGTCAATATATTCTTTTTTAAATTTTATATAAATCTTTAAAAGAATTCTCTTCTCGTATCATCACTTTTCATGTACAATCACGTTCCCGTTAATGAAAAAGGTTCATCATGGCTACTGAAATAACATTATCAATCATCAAACCCGACGCTGTTCGGAAAAATATCATTGGTGCGATCATCCAACGTTTTGAAGCACAAAAATTGCGCGTTGTAGGCAGCAAATTCATGCAACTGTCCAAAGAGCAGGCTGAAAACTTCTATGGTATCCATCGTGAACGCCCTTTTTTCGCCAATTTGGTCAACTTTATGATCTCAGGTCCCGTGTTGGTCTTAGCCCTTCAAGGTGAAAATGCGATCGCCAAAAATCGTGAAATCATGGGGGCAACGAATCCAAAGGATGCAGCACCGGGAACGATTCGTGCTGATTTAGCGGACTCGATCGATGAAAATGCGGTGCATGGTTCAGATAGCCCTGAAACAGCACGTATTGAATTAGATTTCTTCTTCAAGCCCGGCGAACTTATTTCTCAAGGTTAAAGGCATTTTATGGAGGCTTCCATTAATTTGATGGATTTGAATCGCGCAGATATGGCGCGTTATCTTCAAGATCTTGGGGAGCCTTCTTATCGTGTAACGCAAATTCTGCCCTGGATTCACCAGCGCGGCATTATTGATTTTGCTCAAATGAGTAATTTAAGTAAATCATTCCGAGAGCGTCTCCAAAAAGAAGCAACGATCCAAGTGCCCGAGGTTAGTTTTCGGCAAGATTCGAAAGATGGAACTTGCAAATGGTTGCTGCGTCTTGCGGATGGAAATTCAATTGAAATGGTTTTCATCCCTGAAGATGATCGCGGGACATTATGCGTATCATCACAAGTTGGTTGTGCACTCAATTGTAGTTTTTGTTCAACGGCACAACAAGGATTTAATCGCAATTTAACGGTCTCTGAAATTATCGGTCAAGTTTGGATCGCCGTGCGTCATTTAGCCTCTGATCAAAAAACACATGATCGTCATGTGACGAATGTTGTGATGATGGGCATGGGAGAGCCGCTTTTAAATTTTGAGGCCGTTGTCAAAGCGATGGACCTCATGATGGATGATTTTGCCTATGGCTTATCGAAACGACGTGTGACGCTGAGTACTTCGGGTGTTGTTCCTGCGATGCGTGAGCTCAAACAAGTGAGTGATGTTTCATTAGCGGTTTCCTTGCATGCGCCCAATGATGAATTACGCAATATCTTGGTGCCGATCAATAAAAAATATCCAATCAAAGAATTAATGGCTGTCTGCCGTGATTATTTTCCTGCTGAAGGTCGCCGCGTACCCACTTTTGAATATGTCATGCTCGATGGCATTAATGATACTGATCAACATGCAAAAGAGCTGATTGCACTTTTGAAAGATATACCCTGTAAAGTGAATTTAATTCCCTTTAATCCTTTTCCTCAAACGCTTTATCGACGTTCTCCGGAGATCGTGATTGATCGCTTTCGTCGTCGTTTAATGGCGGCGCAGATTAATACTATTACGCGAAAAACACGGGGGGATGACATCGACGCCGCGTGTGGGCAGTTGGTGGGCCAAGTTCAAGATCGTACGCGGCGAGCAGAACGCCGTATTATTCCGATTCGTGCCCAAGGAATGACTCAGGATACATATGTTTAAGCAATTAAAATTTTTTATCATGGGTTTATTGGTTATTGTGCTCAGTGCTTGCCATTCTGCATCAAATGATGAATTAGTAATTCAGAAGAATAATGCAAGCAGCAATGCGCCGCCTACGCAGGAAGTTTTTACGGTAAAACAACAAGAAGAACGTAATAACTTAGCGGCAGGTTATAATGTGAGCTTGGGTTTGGGTTATTTGCAAGATGGTGACATGAATCTTGCAAAACAAAAGTTGCTCAATGCCCTTAAGCTCTCACCAAATAATGCGATGGCACTCGATGCAATGGCTTATTATCTAGAAAAAACCGATAATATGAAACAGGCTGAAGTGTATTATAAAAAGGCTATTTCAAAAGCATCAAAAGTGGATTATGGCAGGGCAGTAAATAATTACGGTACATTTTTATGTCGCCAATCACGCTATCAAGAATCGTTACCTTATTTTATGAAGGCTGTGGATGACCCTAGTTATACGGACATTGCTGGAGCTTATGAAAATGCAGGGCTTTGTGCGCTTGAAATTCCATCGCCCGAACAAGCCGAAATTTATTTTAAAAAAGCGGTAGCTAATGACCCAAGACGAGTTGATTCTTTGTTTGAACTTGCTAAGATCAGTGCGGATCAGGGTGATTATGCCAGTGCTGATCGGTACTTGAAGCTTTATTTCGCAAAAGTGAAACCTAACCCAGAAACGCTTAAATTTCAAACAGAGATCCAAAGCCATCTCACAGTTTAAAATGATCTTATTTCGTGCTAGCATAGGCTTTAAAGGAAGGAAAACCATGCCCCAAGAAACATCTATCGTTCAAGAATTCAAGCAAAGTAGAGCTCCTCTAGCTGGCACAGAAGCTTCAGAAGCTCCAGCATCAAAGATTGGTCCAGGTGCGCGCCTGCGTTTAGCCCGTCTGGAGATGGACAAAGTCTCGATTGAAGATATTGCTGCTCATTTGCGTTTGTCGCCTCAGGTCATTTTGGATATTGAAAACGATGAATATACGAACACCTTGTTTACATTTACTCGGGGTTATTTGCGTGGCTATGCGAAGTTAATGGGGCTTCCTGAAGAAGAGATCATTCAATCCTTCAATGAACTTCATTTGACAGAATCTCCACGTCCGTACTTACCGTTCGACGATGCTTCAAAGAAACCGCTTAAAGTTAAAGATGGTGCTTCGCGTAGCCATGAGAAAGCGGTGCGTTGGATCAGTGCGTCGGTCATTGTATTATCACTCGTGCTTGTTGGATTTTGGTGGGAAAACCAAAGTACAACGATAATTCCCCTTCAACATAGTGCAACGCATTCATCAAAACTTGCACCCCTGCTTTCTTCAGCATCTCCAGAGCCTACTACGGTGCCTGTGAATCCAACAAACTTAGCGCAAAATAATGTTACACAACCAAGCGCAAGTGATGTACAAGTTGCTGTAGGAACCACCGAAGCGTCGCCCGCACCTGCAGTTTCTGACGAGGCTCCCGGCGCGGTTCCCGCTAATACTCAGGCAGGAACATCTGCTGGGCCAGCTACAACTTCTACGATTGCCGATGCTTCTACAACTGCAAATCCAGCAGTGCCAACTGTTCCTGTGGCGAAAACGCCTGGGACTGAAGCGACAACTCCATCCTCGTCAGTCTCGACTGATTCAAAAACAGATGTGACAAAGACTGATCAAGCTCAGCCTGCGTCTGCGTCTGTACCAAAAACGCATCACCATGCTGCGAAGAAACCTAAACCTGCAGCGTCATCCAGTCAGTCGATGAATACAATTGTTCCTGTACCTTATTCTTCCGATGATGAATGATGACATAAAGAAAAGGACGATCCGGAGTTTTATTCTTCGACAAGGACGGATGACGGATGCACAAGAAACAGCCTTTCATGCTCTTTGGCCGCAGTATGGTTTAGACATACTGCCCACACCTCACGATTTTTCGGCGATCTTTGATCGTCAGGCACCCTGTACACTTGAGATTGGATTTGGCATGGGAGACTCGCTTTTAGCGGAGGCTCAGGCGCATCCTGAGCAAAATTTCATTGGAATTGAAGTGCATCGCCCAGGTGTGGGTGCCTTGTTTCAAGGTTTAAAACGCCATGAATTAAACCATGTTCGTGTGTTTAATACAGATGCTATTGATGTGTTGCGCGATGCCATCATGGATGCGAGTTTGGATCGTGTCTGTTTATTTTTTCCGGATCCATGGCCTAAACGGCGCCATCATAAACGGCGTATTGTTCAGCCCGATTTTGTTCGGCTCGTAGTGAGTAAATTAAAGCCCGGCGGGTTTTTCCATTTAGCAACAGATTGGGAAGATTATGCTGTGCATATGCTAGAGGTTTTGGAACAAGAATCGGCTTTGGAAAATACAGCGGGTTTGGAGGGGTATGTAGATCATATCGAACGGCCTTCAACAAAATTTGAGCGACGTGGTAAAGCCTTAGGACATGGGATTTGGGATTTGATGTTTAAGAAAAAATAAAAGTTGTAATCGTTACCTTTTGGAGCGTTTTATGCTGGCAATTGTTGAAGCATATCGAAATGGTTTATTAAAATCCAAATACTGGCCGTCCAATATTGTTGCCGGTTTAATTGTGGGTATCGTGGCACTGCCCTTAGCCATGGCGTTTGCCATTGCATCAGGTGCCAAACCTGAGCAAGGGATCTATACAGCTATTTTCGCGTCAATTGTTGTAGCCATTTTTGGTGGAACAAGGGTACAAATTGCAGGTCCTACCGCCGCATTTATTGTAATTTTAGCCGGCATTGTTGCGCAACATGGAATTATAGGGTTACAAATTGCAACGTTGATGGCCGGTTTTATTTTATTGTTCATGGGGATCACCAAGCTTGGCAATGTCGTTAAGTTTATTCCAGAGCCTGTTATTGTAGGGTTTACAAGTGGCATCGCAATTACAATTTTTGTAGGGCAGTGGCAAAACTTTTTCGGATTAACAGTTTCTATTCCCTTAGATGCGAGTTTTTATCAAAAACTTCGTACTTTGTTCCACGCATTGCCTCATTTGAATATCATGACGACAAGTCTGGGTTGCTTAAGTATTTTATTGGTTATTTTTACGCCTTTTTTACTTAAGCGGATCCCAAGCCCCTTGATTGCTATGGTTGCCGCGACACTTTTGTTGGTTGTCTTTCATATTAAGGGGGTTGCTACGCTGGGTAGCGCATTTGGCGGTATTCCTTCCTATTTGCCAAAGTTTCATATCCCTAACACTTCAGTTCATGAAGTTTTTTCTTTAATTGCGCCTGCGTTTACGATTGCGTTGTTGGGTGCCATTGAGTCTCTTCTCTCGGCAGCAGCAGCGGATGGTATGGCAGGTACACGGCATCATTCAAATCAAGAGTTAATTGGCCAAGGATTTGCGAATATTGTTTCACCTTTATTTGGAGGAATTGCCGCAACAGGTGCTATTGCCCGTACAGCGACAAATATTCGTAATGGCGGGACAAGTCCACTTGCTGCTATTGTTCATGCACTTACTTTAATCACTTTTATTTTATTACTTTCACCGTTGGCACGTTATATTCCTTTGTGTTCACTATCTGCTATTTTATTTGTTGTTTCATACAATATTGCAGATTTTAGTTATTTCTTTGACATGATACGGCGAGCACCACGCTATGATGTGGTGGTATTGTTGACGACTTTTTTCTTAACAATTTTTACCAATTTAGTGATTGCTGTCAATATTGGGGTGATTTTAGCCATGCTGTTTTTTGTGCGGCGTATGCACCAATCTGTAACAATAGAGCAGCAATACCTCGAAAACTTGAACGCAGAATTCCTGCCTGAAGGTTTTGATTTGGCTAAATTATCACGCAATATCATTATTTATGCTGTTCAGGGTCCTTTCTTTTTCGGCATGGCAGAAAAATTTGAGCATGCACTGGCAGTAACACATACTGAGCCGAAAATTATTATTTTCAGATTGAAACAAGTACCTTTTATGGATATCACGGGGATTCAAACATTTCATGAAGTCATTGAGAGGTTTCACAAGCATGGTGTAAAAGTCTATTTATGTGAAGCTAATTCGCGCGTTCAACAGAAACTCAAAAAAAATGGAATAATGGATTATCTTGAGGAGAAAAAAATATTTTCCTCCCTTGAAGAAATTTTACCGCATAAAAATCTGCAGCAATTCGTTTAAAAATCTTTTTCCTCGAATTGTTGTTTCAAAAGTTTTTTCAGTCAGAATAATCAAATCTAAATCTCGCGCTTTTTCTAACTGTTTATAAAATGTATTTAAAGGTTGGCCGGTGCGTTCGATCGCCAATTGAATTTCGATGGGGCGATGAAGCCTCAGCGTATTCATCATAAACTCCAGCGGTATTTCATCAGGATTAAGTGTATGACGCTCAGCGATGAAAGATCCTTCGGAAGCCAAATAAGCTTTCGGATGTTTTAATTTTGAAAAACGTTCAACGAAACCTTTTGAAATCTGTGTTATTTTGCTATGTGCGCCCGCACCAATGCCTAAATAGTCACCAAATTCCCAGTAATTTAAATTATGTCGGCTTTGAGTATGACGTCGTGCAAATGCTGAAATTTCATAATGCTCAAAATGATGTGCTGCAAGCAGAGCTTCGCCCTGTTGTTGAAGATCTGCAATTTGATCATCATCAGGTAAGGGAGGTGGTTGGTGATAAAATAAAGTATTGGGTTCAAGTGTCAAGTGATACCAAGACAGATGTAAGGGTTCCAGCGCTAAAACTTCTTCTAAATCGTTGAGTGCTTCATCGATCGTTTGATGAGGCAATCCATACATCAAATCGAGGTTGAAATTTTCAAAACCTGCACTTCGCACGGCGGCAACTGCCGCAATGGCTTCTTTTCGACCATGGATGCGGCCTAAGGCTTTTAATTTTGCATCGTTCAGACTTTGAATGCCCAGTGATAGTCGATTCACACCTGCCGCACGATATTGGGCAAAACGAGCTTGTTCAACTGCGCCAGGATTGGCTTCCAGGGTGATTTCGAGATCGGGTTTGCAGGGATGGAGTGCACGAACCCCGTCCAGCAAGCGCGCAATTGCCGACCCTGAAAAGAGGCTGGGTGTCCCACCACCTAGAAAAATACTAGTGAATGGCTGACCTTCGATCAAGGGCAAATCTGCACGAAGGTCAGCTAATAGTGTGTCAATATATTGATCTTCTGGGATTGCTCCACGCAAGGCGTGTGAGTTGAAATCACAATAAGGGCATTTTTGTAAACACCAGGGCAAATGGATGTACAAACTCAAGGGAATAGATATTGAAAATTCGAGCATCTCGTGATTCTATATGAAGAGAGAAAAGTGTTCAATATCTACACGGAAAGATAGTTTGTCTTGATTAGAAATGATACAATTCGCGCTTGCCAAAGGCAGGAGAATAATTATGATTGTGTTGCGATTTTTTTGGATGTTGCTGGGTCTTGTGAGCGTTGGGTTACCATTGTCTGTCTCAGCACATTGGTGGGAATTTTGGCAAAAGCCTCCCATGTATCAACATGGAACTGAGGATCCTGCTATCAATGTGCAAAAAATCCAACAGCAAGCGTCGGAACTTTCACCTGAAGCATTAGATTTAGGTCTTGCAGCTTATCAACAAGCGCGAAAGAAAGGTCTCGATCAGAAGAAAATCCTCACCATTGTTGATTATTCGCTGCCTTCGACTAAGAAACGTTTATGGGTGATTGATCTCAAAAATAATAAGGTTCTTTATAATACGTGGGTTGCTCATGGTGAACAAAGTGGCGACAATTATGCGACACGTTTTTCCAATAAAAATAATAGCCGACAAACCAGTTTAGGCGCTTATGTGACGGGTGAACCTTTTGTAGGAAATTTAGGTTATTCAATGCGCCTTTATGGTGTGACGCCTGGATTTGATACCAATGCCTATGATCGTAATATCGTTGTACATGGTGCATGGTATGTGGGTGAAAGTACGATCAAACAATATGGCCATCTAGGTTATACTTGGGGCTGTTTTGGAATTAACCCAGAAGTGTTGCATCCAATTATTCAGAAAATACAGCATGGAACGCTCTTACTGGCCTATTACCCCGATCAGAAATTGTTACATACAGCAATGTTAGTTACGACGCCGAAAGATGTTGGTTAGGAAAATTGAGCACGGTAGTAAAGACTGGTATACTAGACCAAATTGACGAGAATGATATAAATGCATATTCCCGATATAATAAAAGATAAGCAATTCTTCAATAAAGTTGCCGATGTCACAATCTTATTTTGGATTATAAAAATCATTTCTACGACGGTTGGAGAAGCAGGTGCTGATTTTTTCTCTCATCGTTATGGTTTTATTTCTGTCGTTGTGACCTTTATTGTTTTGGCGATTTCGTTGGTGATACAAATACGATTTAAGAGATATGTCCCCTGGATGTATTGGGCAGTCATCATATTGGTTGCCGTTTTTGGAACTATGGTAGCAGATGGTTTGGATCATTTAGGTGTTCCTCTCCTTGTTTCCACGTCTGTTTTTACGATCTTATTATTTGCTGTACTTGGAATATGGTATGTCAGCGAAAAAACATTGGATATAAGCGCTGTGCATACGACAAAGCGTGAAATATTTTACTGGACGGTTATCTTATTTACGTTTGCATTAGGCACGGCTGCTGGGGATCTTGTCGCGAATGGTCTTCATTTGGGGTTCCTAAACGCAACACTGATATTTGGTGCTGCGATCGTGATTATTCCATTTATACTCTATTTGCTTAAAATCAATAAAATCGCTTTATTTTGGATCACTTACATCTTAACAAGACCCTTTGGTGCGGCTGGGGCTGATTTATTAGCCAAACCGACAGCACATGGCGGATTTGGGTTAGGTGATGGTACAGCTATCCGATGCACACATTTATTTGAATAAAATTTGTTTAAAATCAAATAACTATCGATTATAATCTATTATCTTAAAAATTAATTTG
>JAKBBU010000015.1 GCA_021808365.1 Pseudomonadota bacterium | reverse complement strand
GTCAACAGGTTCGGATCGATGGACAACAGATCCCCGGCCTGCGTGTTCGTGATCTGTACGGTTGCACTCGTGATGCTCGCCCCACTCAGATCACTCACGCTCAAGCCCGCACTCACCGCCGGTGCACTCGGGGCGCTGCTCGGTGTCTCCCCTTCGTAGTACACCACCGTCCCGGGGTTCGCCAACACCGGCCCACTCACCGGGTTCACCAATCCCGTCACCAGGTTACTCGTTAAATTGTTGCTGTCCGTCACCGTGTATGTCACATCGCGCGTCCCGCCTAAATTCGTCCCCGCCGCATCCGTGCTGTAATATTCCACATGCTCCAACACGGTTTGATACACCGCCGTGCTCGCCGGCCCACTCAAGGTCAACGTCTCTTGCCCACCCACCGTGCTGTACGCCCCGGTCAACCCATTGGCTGTCAACAGATTCGGATCCACGTACAATTGGTCACCGGCTTGCGTGTTCGTGATCATCACCGTCGCGCCCGTGAGGCTCGCCCCACTTAGATCACTCACGCTCAAACCCGCACTCACCGCCGGTGCACTCGGGGCGCTGCTCGGCGTCTCCCCTTCGTAGTACACCACCGTCCCAGGGTTCGCCAACACTGGCCCACTCACCGGGTTCACCAACCCCGTCACCGGGTTACTCGTTAAATTGTTGCTGTCCGTCACCGTGTACGTGACGTCTCGGGTCCCGCCTAAATTCGTCCCCGCCGCATCCGTGCTGTAATATTCCACCTGCTCCAACACGGTTTGATACACCCCTGCACTTGCCGGCCCACTCAAGGTCAATGTCTCTTGCCCACCCACCGTGCTGTAAGCCGCCGTCAACCCATTGGCCGTCAACAGATTCGGATCCACGTACAATTGGTCACCGGCTTGCGTGTTCGTGATCACCACCGTCGCGCCCGTGAGGCTCGCCCCACTCAGCTCACTCACGCTCAAGCCCGCACTCACCGCCGGTGCACTCGGCGTGCTGCTCGGCGTCTCCCCTTCGTAGTACGCCACCGTCCCGGGGTTCGCTAAAATTGGCAGATCGGTGACTGTAACAATTGCTGTCTTGCTAGCACTTAAAGTGCCATCATCAACAGTGAATGTGACTAAACGATCTTGGACTGCAGGTGTGGATGCCGTATCTTGATAAGTCACACTTTCTAGTAACGTAACGTAATCTGATAAAGGTGCTGTTCCTGTTAAAGTGAGTGTGCCTGTAGTTGGATCAAAACTGCTGGTCACCCCTGCTGGTAAGGTGCCTGTAAGGGTCAACACATCTTGGCCTGGAGTGTAACCACCAGTAATTTGAATAGTCGCTCCTGTCAATGTTCCACTTCCACTACCCGTACTTGCGACAAATAAATTACTATCGACAGTCTTTGCCGAACCATGTTGAACATAGCTTACAGTGGATGGAGGACCACCTAGGTAAAGACTTGGAGCAATTGAAGTACCTCCACCAGTACCTCCACTAATGACACCTTCTTCAGACGGGCCTGTCGTTCCGGGCCCTAGACCAAGAGGACCTTCACTACCTTTCGGAAGGGGTATTTGTGATGTTGACGCCCCTGGTATTGGATTATTTTGAGGAAGTGGAGCAATTTGACCATTTAATCCACCACCAGGAGAGGAAGTCGTAGAAGAGAACTTCAGGGGCAATAGGATATTTTGTAATTCTACAGGGGAAAATGCATTTGGCGAATGAACCGAGTTCGACAACCAAAGGTTGCTCCCGCTCACTTCATTAATACCAGAAGAAGAAATCGAATGCCCCTCTGCAATCGCTGCACCAGGAAGGATACCCAAGCCCAAAATGGTATAAATTTGAGAGCCTAAGTGTAAATAACTCAGAGCAGCGTTACCTTTTTTAGTTTTTCGCTCTAGTTCTGATAACACGACTGCACGCCGTTTAGGAATTTTTTTCTTAGATGCATCTTCGCCCGCAAGAAAGCCAACCCATGTCTTGCCTAATTGACCTTGTTGCTCATACTTTGGACTACGGGTCTCGTCCATAGCCCGTTTGTAGAGAAATAATTTATCTCGTTCAGTTGCTCCTTCATCACCCTCCATGCTTGTGCTTCCTGGAGTTTGCCAAAGTTCTTCCGCTGTTAACGGCATAGGTATAGGCATAACCGTAGCATGATCAAGCACAACAAAGTGAACCGCTCCAGCCACAGCATTGTGGCTGATATCTGGAAAAGATGAGTCGAACGTGGGCAATTTGAAATTAGCCATGACACATACCTCAGATGACCCTTCAACGGGTAATACTCATCTTGAAAGTATAGTCACGAAACGGTTAGTTTGCTCAAAAAATGAGCAAATTTATTTGCTGAGGGCCCAAGAAGTTAAAGTGGTGTTCATTAGAAGCAATTGCGCAGCAATCCAGGAAACCATCTTAAAAAGATCACTTCATAAGAAAGCTCAGCAAACGGTCTAGATTGCCATGAGAAGATGAAAAAATATATATTTTTCAATTGGTTGCCAATAACTCAGGTTACTGAGAGCTTTTCGCCTCTTCAAACTGTTCAATTAACCGCTGACGTTCTCTAAGCAGCCCCTCCGCCTCTCCAAGCCGGTATTGGATAAGCGTACCTTGGAAACGAGCGACGGATTCAGTAGCCAGCTCCTTGGCTTGCTCAATGGTGCAACGCACGCTAAATATATGCGCAAGTGCATTGATCCAATCTTCGAAAAAGCCTTGAATCTCACTTGCAAAAACGGGAATGCTTTGACCCAGCTCAAGCGTAAAATTCGCCATCAAACAGCCGCCTTTTGAGACTATAAAATAAGCTTCGAGCGCGGCTCCTAGGCGAGTTAAACGATCTTTCGCAGAAGAAGTTTCGTAAGCCAATATGAAGATGTGATCGTGAAAATGTTGACGGACTCTTTGGAGTACAACACGCCCCAAATTTTCCTTGTCAATAACGTGGTGATATAGACTTGCTTTGTTAATGTCTAGTGCATCAGCAATGTGCTGCATGCCTGTTCCGTGATACCCGCGAGTTCTAAAGAGATTTGTTGCTTGTTCAAGTAACTCTTCCTTTTTGACCTTCCGAATGCCCATATTTCCTCCTGTTTCCTTGAGCGTGGGCGCGAATCATAGCATGAAAATTGTAAATCGTCTATACGATCGATCGAAACTTTAATATATTTAACTACAAACTCAGCGTGTTACAAATAACCGCTGATGAGTATGCACAGGAATAGCCTTTCGCTTTTCAAGTAAATACGTTTGATTAATTTGGGCATAAACAATACCAGGTTCACAATCTGGTTTAACTTGCGCAATCCCCCATGGATCGACAATCAGCGCATGACCATATGTTTCTCGCCCGCCAGGATGTTTTCCACCTTGCGTAGCACCTATTAAATAACATTGATTTTCAATAGCACGACTTCTGGCTAACACTTCCCAGTGCGCTTGGCCGGTCGTCACTGTAAATGCAGCAGGAAGTGCAATAATTTCCGCACCTCGATTAAATAAGGTTCTAAATAATTCTGGAAAACGAATGTCATAGCACACTGATAATCCCAGCTTTCCAACAGGTGTATCGATCAGCACGATATCGTCACCAGGCTCTGTTGTTTCTGATTCTCTATACGTTTCATGTTGTGAAACATCGACATCAAAAAGATGAATTTTGTCGTATCTGGCCACTACCTTTCCGTGATGATCAAAAACAAGACTAGCGGCCCTGACTTTACCCTCACTTTGGCAAGTGATCGGAATTGTTCCACCGACAATCCACATTGAATACTGTTTTGCTTGTTCCGATAAAAAATCCTGGATCAATCCGGATCCAAAAACTTCTTTAACCTGAAGTTTTTCAAATGGGTCTTGTCCCAGGATGGCAAACATTTCTGGAAGTACAACGAGGGAAGCACCTTGCAAAGCAGCCTCCTGAAGTAAGTCTGCCGCTTGCTTGAGATTAGTAGCAACATCGTTCGATGAACACATCTGCAAAGCGGCGACTTTTTTTGAGTTCATGGCCTGCTAAATTCCAATTTTGTGTTTAAGCCAAACAACCGCAACAACACCAACATAAAAAAGAAGCATCATTGCAAAGGCTTCATACCCCCGATTTTTAATTGCTTGTTGCCAAGAAAAAGGAGGTTCTGCTTGTTTGTTATGAGGAAGATACTGCCAAGGTAATGGAAAAAAACGAGGCACTTTTTTCATATAATCTTGATAAGCTTCACCGAAAATTTCTAATAAATTCTTTTCTTCTTTCAAAATTTCATCGTAATAGATAATGAGAAAAATTAAGCCAAATATCAACGCCAACCACCACGCTAAAACACTCAGTGCAGCGCCAAAAATCATCAAAAAACTGCCCACATAAAGAGGGTTACGCGTAAATCGATAAGGCCCATCGGTCGCAAGCACTTCATTTTTGCGAATACATCCATTAGACCAAAAACGAACCAGGCAACCTGCAAAAAATATAACCATACCTAATACGGAAGGAAGGTGTGAAGCAAAAACAACAATGATAATGCCCAACACCCAACCCAACATTAAACGATATCGCCCGAGTTTAAGCTGATCTCTTAATGTGTTGATCAGTTTAGTCACCTGTTCCATCCTCTTCTCCTTACTACAATCGAATTAGCTAAAATAATTCAAATAATTACCCATGTACATATTTTTTCGAAAAAAAATGTAAGGATCTTTGAATGCTCTCTATTGCGGAATTATTGTTCATTGTCTACAATCACTGAACAATAATGGCTCTAAACGGTGTATTATGCAATTGCGATTCTGTCTTCTTTTTTTCATGGTGATCCTACAAACCGGCTGCATCAGCGCTGCTGTCATGGGTGGTCGCGCTATTTATGATCATAACGATGTATCCAATACACTCAGTACCCAAGAAATAGCCTACGATGCAAGCAAGACGATCAATAATGATCCTAAGCTCAAAGATGTAGCCGACATCAGCGTTTCAAACTACAATAATTTACTTCTGCTCACCGGCACGGTCCCCAGTGCCTCATTAAAAAGTCGTGCGATGAGTCTGGCTCGCAGTACACATGGTGTCGCACGAATTTACAATGGCATTACAGTTGGTCCTCTACAATCAGCTTGGGCAGAAACTCAAGACACCTGGCTCACCAGTAAAGTCAAAACCAGTATGGTCGCGAGCAGTGGCATTAGCCCGAGTAACTTTAAAGTGGTCACGAGCCATGGCATCGTTTACCTGATGGGGGCCGCTCCACGCGATCAAGTGAAAAAAGCGGTTCAAATTGCTAAAAGCACAGATGGTGTGAAAAAAGTGGTCAACTTGATGTATTATGTTAATCTCTCAACGAGTTAACGTATGTTATGCTCAAAGCTGATCGTTGCCAACGGCCCTTTCCTGCCGCTTGCGATCATTCAAGAGTGTGCGCGAGGCCGAAGGATCATCGCACTTGACGGTGCAGCCGATCAACTCGAACACCGTGGTATTAAACCCCACATTATCCTCGGGGATTTTGATTCGATCAAAGAAAAACCTCTTGATACAGAGCCCTTTGTCGGGCGCGATGGTATTACTTTCATTCCTGCACCGGATCAAAATTTTACTGATCTTCAAAAAGCCATCCAATTCTGCGATCAAGAAGGCGCAACCCGTATTGATATCGTCTGTGCGTTGGGCGGACAAATCGATCACTGCGAAGGCAATATCCGAGCCCTCACCACGCATTACCGCATCAATCGCCCTATTTTCATTCACAGCGAGGAGCAAACCCTCGAATATGTTTGTGATCAAACCATTGAAGTAAACGGCATCATGGGTGATCACTGCGGATTGCTGGCCGCTCCGGCGTGTTCGTTTATTTGTGAAAATGAGGGATTAGCTTGGTCGAGCGATGCGGGTAAGCCCTACGTATTGCGCTATGGGATCACCGAGGGAACGCGCAATAGATTGGTTAAGGAAAAAGCGATCATTGAAATCAAGGGACAAGCTTTGATCGTTCATCCGCCTTTTTTGAAGGCACAAAGGGAGTTTTCAGCACTTTCGCGAGTTGAACAATTGAGGAAGCTTTTGAAGGAGGCAAAATAAGATCGTCATTCCCGCAGAGGAGCTGAGTTATCCCGTCATTTTTTTGAGCGGTTTAAATTTAATACATTGTAAATAAAGGACTTTTAAAAAATAAACGGCGTAGGTTGGGTTAGTACAGCCAGCCGTTAGGCGTTAGGCTGGACGTAAACCAACATACCGCCCCTATAAAATCCAATAGTTTTCATCATATATTGAAAAAATCCTTTATCTTTTGTTTTGCTTGACAACCTTGTTCTCGTCATCAGCAGAGTTAGAAACAGAGCTAGAAAATGAAGAACTGAACAAAGTGGGTGGTGCGGCAATTGCTGGATTCTCGCCAGGAGTCCTTGGTTTAGAGAGTGAATCAGTAAATTCATTCCTTAATTTTTCTAGAAACTCTTTCTTTTTTTGACCTGTTGATGCGCCAATAAACTCGTTGATTTTGTCTAAAAATTTAACTTTACAAGGTTCACTAATTAAAGCACCTTCTGTTATTAAATAATCTAATAGTTGCAATCGTTCTTTAAGAAATTCTGTGATATTATCTTCTTTTTCTTTTGTTTCATAATATTCGCCAGGATAAGATTTAGAAATATAAGCAGCGCCATATAAACAACAATAAAGTGGATTTTTACCTTCTTTATCCGAGCCGTTGATTTTAATTCCTTCTTCAAGCAATCCTTCAATTACCATTCGAAACCCTAAGAATGCAAATAACCTCAAATGGCCATCTTTAGAACTTGAATCTGTTTCGTCACGCACAGCCTCAAAGGGAACCACTTGGCTCTTCCATCCGAATTCATTCAGATCCCAAGATTCATATGGTGGTGTTTGTTGAACTAACACATGAACTTTTTTGTCATAGTAGGGAGAAAGTTGAAGTTTGTCAGAAACGTCACAACTTTCAGGTGATGGGGATTTTTCTATAGTTTGCACGTTAGCACTCGACGACAACGTCATTCTTTTCTTTTTTACTAACTTTTTAAACATTTCGAGATACTCCTTCCATTATCTTATTCTCCAAACAAGGGTCCGTTGACAATTGCTTACCTGAAGCGAAAACAAAAAAGCTGCTAATACGCGCAAGAACCACTAAATCGCGACATGAGGAGAATGATTCTAGCAATTGTAGAGGCTACTACCGATGCCGGAAAATAATCCGACCCTTGCTCAAATCATAGGGCGTCAGCTCCACCTGAACCTTGTCGCCCTTAAGAATACGAATATAGTTCTTCCTCATTTTCCCGGAAATATGGGCAATGATCAGATAACCATTTTCTAATTTAACACGAAACATCGTATTCGGCAGGGTTTCTTCAACCACACCCTCCATCACGATGCATTCTTCTTTTGACATAAACTTCCACCACTCCAGTCGAGGGGGCTGCCCCCAACCACTACAAACCGCTAAAACCATGAATTATGGCCTAATTTTAGTTTCTTTTCTAGCTTTTTATTAAAGAAGAAATCCCTTTGAAAAGACTGGATTCCCGCCTCTGCGGGAATGACGGTCCTGTGGTAACTGAAGATCATAAAAAATGATCAATTTTCGGCCTAATTCCCTTGTTTAAGCCCTTCCAACTGCTGGCTCAACTTTGAGAGCGCCCGCTCAAATTCAACCAGACGCTCTCGCTCCTGCACAACCACCGCTGGCGGAGCCTGGTTCACAAAGGCAGGATTCGACAACTTGACCTGCGCCTTTGTACGCTCTTGTTCCAACTTCGCAATTTCCTTCTCCAACCGCGCCGACTCTGCTTTTTGGTCAATCAAGCCCGCCAGGGGAATGAACAATTCCAAATCACCGACCAAGGCCGTTGCGGAAGGCGGGGCTTTTTCGCCCGGTTCAAGCCAAGTCACATCTTTCAGTTTAGCCAACATCAACAAGGCTGATTGATGATCCGCCACACGCTTTCGATCCGAGGCATCACCCCGCTGCAATAACAAGGGCAAAGGTCGACTAGGCGCAATGTTCATTTCACCACGAATATTTCGAACACCCAAGATCACTTTTTTGAGCCACTGAATGTCTTCTTCCAAGGGAAGATTCAAGTCATTGGGTTGAACCTTGGGATAGGGTTGCAACATCAAACTTGGGCCTTTCGTTCCAATCATCGGCCCAACTAATTGCCAAATCTCTTCTGTAATAAACGGCATGATGGGATGAACTAAGCGTAAGATCGTTTCAAGCACGATTAATAAAGTACGGCGCGTGCCTCGCTTTTCATCTGCCGAGGTATCGCCCATTAATACGGATTTTGAAAATTCAAGATACCAATCGCAATATTCATTCCACACTAATTCATATAAATCTTGTGTCACTAAATCAAACCGATATTCTTCAAAATGCTTGCGTGTATGTTCAATGGAATGTTGTAATCGCGACACGATCCAACGATCATACGCACTTAAAATGCCGGGCGAATCCTGTGAACCGAGATCTTGATCTTCCGTATTCATCAACACATAACGCGCCGCATTCCAAAGTTTATTACAAAAATTACGATACCCTTCCAAACGCGCCAAATCAAAACGAATATCACGACCTGTGCTCGCTAAGGCGCAAAATGTAAACCGTAAGGCATCTGTACCGAAAGCAGCAATCCCTTTTGGAAATTGTTGACGCGTCACAGCCTCAATGTGTTTCGCCAAACTCGGCTGCATCATGTGTGTAATACGTTTTTTAACGAGGCTTTCCAGATCAATGCCATCGATTAAATCAATGGGATCCAACACATTGCCCTTGCTTTTCGACATTTTTTGACCCTCATGATCGCGGATCAATCCCGTGATATACACGATACGAAAAGGCACTTTACCTGTAAATTTTAGGCCCAGCATGATCATGCGTGCAACCCAAAAGAAAATAATGTCAAACCCGGTCACTAAGGTAGATGTGGGATAAAATGTTTCTAATTCAGGTGTATTTTCTGGCCAACCTAAAGTTGAAAAAGGCCATAATGCCGAAGAAAACCAGGTGTCTAATACATCTTGATCTTGCGTCAATACAATCGAGGGATCCAATTTATATTTCTGGCGCACCTGTGCCTCACTGTGCCCCACATAAACATTTCGTTTTTCATCAAACCAGGCTGGAATACGATGTCCCCACCACAATTGGCGACTGATGCACCAATCTTCAATATTGTTGAGCCATTGATAATACGTTTTTGACCAATTTTCAGGGACAAATTGAATGTCACCGTCTTCAACAGCTTTAATCGCAGGCGCAGCCAATGTATCCATTTTCATGAACCATTGCTGTGTTAAATATGGCTCAATGATTTCACCGCTGCGTTCACCGCGTGGGACTTTTAATGTATAAGGTTCTTCCTTAACAAGTAAACTTAAGACATTTAAATCAGCTAATACTTTTCGACGCGCCACAAAACGATCCAATCCGCGATACGCTTCCGGTACATCATTATTGAGTGTCGCATCTTCATTAAGAATATTGATCATCGGCAAATGATGGCGTTTACCCATCGCATAATCGTTAAAATCATGAGCCGGTGTGATTTTCACGCAACCTGTTCCAAATTCACGCTCGACACTCTCATCGGCAATGATAGGAATTAAACGATCCGTTAAAGGAAGCCGCAACAACTGCCCAATGAAAGATCGATAACGCTCATCTTCAGGATGAACAGCAACGGCTGTATCACCTAATAATGTTTCAGGGCGCGTGGTTGCAACCACAATGGAACCTTCACCTTCAGCCAATAAATAACGAATGTGCCAAAGCGTTCCCTTTTCTTCTTGAGAAACCACTTCTAAATCAGACACGGCGGTGCGAAATTTAGGATCCCAATTCACGAGTCGCTGACCACGATAAATTAAACCTTCGTCGTATAAACGAATAAATACTTCGTGAACTGCTTTGGATAGTCCCTCATCCAATGTAAACCGTTCTCGCGTCCAATCGACAGAAATCCCCATTCTGCGAAATTGTTTTGTGATGATTTCCGCTGATTGTTCTTTCCAAGCCCAAGCCCGATCTAAAAATTGAGCTCGCCCCAAGGCTTCGCGCGACGTTCCTTGAGCTTCCAATTGGCGCTCAACCACCATTTGCGTTGAAATACCCGCATGATCCAGGCCGGCCTGCCAAAGCGTTTGATCGCCATCCATACGATGAAAGCGGATCAAAGCATCCATCAAACTGTATTGAAAACCATGCCCCATATGCAGCGTGCCTGTCACATTCGGCGGCGGAATCATCATGCAATAGGCAGGACCTTTACCCTGTGGTGCAAAATAATTTTCTTTTTCCCAAACAGCATACCAATGTTGTTCGAGTTTATGAGGATCGTATGTTTTTTCCATGATTCGCTTAAATAGTATGAGTGTTGAGTTCGCAATTCTGTGCTTTGTAAAAACGAAACCGTTCACGTCCTTGTTCAACAAAGGGTGAGCTTTTCGGAATGATTTCAAGAATGCGTGTAAATGTATTAAAAAATACCGGAACGTCTGGCGCGAGATTAATGAGCAGATCGCGTTCAGTAGGTGGTTCACCATAACCAATTTGTATTTTCATCTCGGAAGATGCACTCTGACATAGGCCATGGGGAATAAAACTGGTATCCTTGAACGTCCAGAGAAGATCGTGGAGACGCTGCGCATGAGCATGATCAGCCACATGAAGATAGACGGCATGTTTTTGGCTGAATGCTTTTTCGACCAATCGGCATGCCACAAGGTCTGCCGCGTTTGGCTCGCCGTTTTTTAAAATGTAAAAATCAACTTGTGGCATGTCTATACTTCGTAAATGAAAGAAGCAATGTTTCAACGTGCTAGAGTGTTTTTCAGAATTTGATTTTCCGAACACGCCGTCAATACATCCTTGTAGGCTCAACGCCAGCTTCCATGCTGGCGATGGTTCGGAAAATCAAATTCTGAAAAACACTCTAGCACGTTGAAACATCTACTTAAAGATCATATTGTGAGGCTCCTATGAACAAAAAACAACCTCATCTTGTCATATTAGCAACAGGCGGCACCATTGCCTCCAGCACCGGCGATCTCACCGGCGCCCACTATGGCTTTGCCAATATCGGTATCGAAACGCTGATCGCCAACATTCCTGAAATTAATCAGCTTGCACGCCTAGATTATGAACAAATTGCGCAAATTGATAGCACTGCAATGACGCTTGACCTCTGGCTGATCCTCGCAAAACGAGCAGCAACCCTCCTCGCCCGCGACGATATCGACGGTCTCGTCATCACCCATGGCACAGACACGGCCGAAGAAACCGCTTATTTTTTAAGCTTGGTAGTTCCTTCATCAAAGCCGATCGTTATCACGGGTGCGATGCGCCCTGCGGCATCGCTCAGCGCTGACGGTCTACGCAACCTCTATAATGCCGTCATCATTGCCAGTTCGCCAGCCAGCCACGGTAAAGGTGTCTTACTCACGTTCAACGATGTAATCACGGCAGCAAGAGATGTCACGAAAACTAATGTCAGCAGCACCGACAGTTTCCGTGCACCTGAGCTTGGTCTATTGGGTTATGTGACCGATGAAAAAGCCTATCTTTATAAACAACCCCTGTATCGACATACCACAACGAGTGAATTTAATATCGCGGATCTAACAACCTTACCGAAAGTTGAAATTATTTATGGTTATGCCGATAGCGATCCTTGTGTGGTCGATGCCTTAGTTCAACATGGCGCACAGGGGTTGATCAGTGCAGGATTGGGGAAGGGTTTACAAACACCATCGGTGCTCACCGCATTAGCACGTGCATGCAAACAACAGGTTATCGTTGTGCGCAGCAGTCGAGTTCAAAATGGTGTGATCACGCGTGAACCTGATTTAGATGATACTCATGGATTTATTGCCTCAAATACACTGAGCCCACAAAAAGCACGCATCCTTCTCACCCTGGCTTTAACTAAAACAAAGAAAAGTGGTGAGATTCAGAGGATGTTTGATGAGTATTGAAGTGCTATATCTTTGGAAACTTCCTTTCTCGCATTTTCTTTGAGCAGGATTAAATTTAAAAACTCTGCTACAGAAGGTAAGGGCATTTGTTTTTCAGAGGGGCGACTTGCTGTAAACGTTTCTAAAGAACTTTCTCTTTCTTTGCGCTTGTATTCAAGTTCTTGCCCAAATTTTTGAATGTTTTCTGAAGCCTGTATTTTTTCTTCCAACATGGACAGGCGCTTTGCCATAATGCACTGTTGCTCTCGCATTTTCTCTAATGCAATCCTTAGCATTTTATTTTCTTCCATCAACGAAGATTGACTTTGTACTTCTTCTACCCATTCTATTTCAGACTTTATATCTTCTTCAATCACCTGCGAGCTATTTTTCTCTGACATCACTTCCAAAAAATTAAGCTCAAGTAGAAAATCTTGAGGCATTTGACCTTGATGATTCATCATGTTCAGATTGGAAATACTCATCTGATGAGCTTCTAGCATCGCGAGAACTGTGTGAATTTGAGCTTCAGGCTGTCGAGCAAGCAGGTGAAAGAAATGATCACCTTGCTTCGTGGTGACACTTAATAATTTATCAATTATTTGAAATTCTTTGGCCTGTTTGAATAAATAGTCGAGAATTTCAAAACGCTCATAAATCAGTGCAAGATGAAGCGCATGGTAACCTTCATGCGTAGTTTGATCAAGATTAGCATCGCTTTTTTCAACACAATATTTTACGGTCAATAAATTATTAGCCAGAATAAAAAAGTGCAATTCGCTATACCCTTCGATCTTAGCCTCTTCAATTAACTCTTCTGCAAGTTGAATATCAGAACAAAAAGGGTTGTTATTGCCATCAACCATACCATAACCTGCAACAAGTACAGATTGAGTGAGGTAGGATTTAAGAGGAAGAAATTTAGGTTCTTGCTCACGCCACCATCGGTAGAACTCATCATCTAGCAAAAGATCTCTGAAACGAATCTGAAACCCCACTTGATGATTTTTGACCACACAATTCGCCACAGTCTGCTGTCGCCGCCAGGGATAACGCTGCTCCAATTGACTCTGATCAAGCACGACAGCATTAGCTTGAGGTTTATAAAAAAATAAATAGAGCAAGGGCAGTGCTTCAGCTTCACTTTTATATCGATATTCCAATAAGTTTTTGACAATCGGTGCTACGTTTCCGGGTGCAAATTCAGAAGCGGGTAAACAGACTGCGTAGGGTAAATATTCTTCAGCCTGCCCTTTTTTATTCTTGTTTTTATAATTTGTTTTTTTACTCACATGATGATGGGAGCCCCATCCAAGATTATCGAGACGATAAATAATATTTCCCTGTTTGGTTTTCTCAAAGCTGGCGTAGACGGTATGTCCTTGATAACCAGCACCCAATTGGTAATGTTCGCTAGGCCGCAAATGATGAATTTGGTGGCACACATGGCGGATTTGAGCGTCTAAGGCAAACGATGCATCACCTAAATAATCATGAATGAACTCGCGAGTCAGCACACTGTGCAACGTTTCTAACAAAATAGCTAATTCTCGGGTGAGCGCCTGTAAAACTTGCTCCTTTGTGCCTGGGTATCCCGTCAATTGATCTTTTTGAATTCGGACAATGGCTTCAAATAGAATTCGCCCTCGCAAAGCTAAAAAATAAGGTTGATAAAAACCTTCAAATTGAATTTTCTGCTTAAGCCCAACCTGTTCATACTGGCCACTGAGCGAGATCAAATGTCCTAAATACACCAACAAATAAGTATTCATCAAGGCATTGATAGAACGGCAATTTATTTTTCCCACCAAGGATTGAAACGCTTGATCGAATAAAATACGATCTGCTTCTCGGTGTTCAAAATTACCGACGTAACGCAGTTGAGCTATCGCTAAGGCATTCTTTAAACGAGGTTGCGGCACACGGTTACGTTGTTCAATCAACAGTGTGGTTAATGGTTGGTGATTCAAAGGATCATCCACTCCCCATAAAGCCATCAGCCCTTTTTCATCGAGAATCGTAACATCGGCACGTGCTGTCATTAAACACTTTGCAATTTCCGTTGAAGCGGGTAAAACTTTTTGAACCGCTAAATGTAATGCTGTTTTCCCCTGTTTATTTTGCGCATTGACATAAGCCCCAGATTGGATCAGTTTTTTCACCTCGCTCAATTGACCTGCTAATACAACCTTGTGTAAAACCGTATTACCATTCGTATCACGCGCAAACACCGTTCGATGTTGATTTAAATAATCAATAACGGCTTGATGTCCCTCTGACAATGCTAAGGCCACCGGTGTTTGACCTTTTGAGGTCTTGGCCTCTAAACGCCCGCCATAACGCAGTAATATTTCAACAACTTTCACATGACCAAATTTCACGGCTACCAATAATGGCGTTTCTCCCTCAGAATTACGTTGTTCTAACAAGCCTCCGTCTTGTGATAATCGTTGTTGAAGTTCCTCAGCAAGGCCATGATGAGCAAGATCGTGGAGAGTTTGAAGTAGAGATTTTGAAGACAGTGACACAGATTCAAGCTGAGGAGATTCGATTTGAGGTGCGGGCTTGGATTGAGATTGAAATACAGGTGTAGAGGATGGTGGAGAAATGATGTTGGGTGAGTCTGCGGCATTCGGTAATGGATCTAGGTCTGAAACAATATCAACAGTAATTGTTCGACCTTTTGTTTTTTTAATGTGTTGAAGAGTGTTTTCAATAATTATTTCTTGTGCGGCAGTCCAGTTGATGGGTGGTAATGAAAGATATTCTAAATATTCGTGGGTTTGAATTAACTTTAATATATGATCAAAATCTAATTGTGTGATCGAAAGACTATTTAATAGGAGCCTCTTTAAACGATTCCCAGGGAGTAAGATAACGTTCATTATTCCTGAAATGCTTTGGAAGTTTAACGTTGGGTCTAGGTTTAATTCCCATTTAATCATGCGTGAGTCACTTGCACTGACGATGACAATCCGTCCTTTGTCAGACAAGGCAACAACACTTGTCACTTCTCTGCTGTTTCTTCCTCTTATAGTTTCAATACATCTTTTAGAAGGAAGATCCCAAATCTTGAGCGTACCATCCTTACAACCACTAACGAATTGTTCATTTGATAAAACTGCAATACTCGTTATACCTCCAAGAGGTTGAAAAGAATAAAGGCATGTTCCGGAGAAAGGGTCCCAAACATTAATTGCCGGATCCTTACCTTCGCTGTAACTGATGACGTTTCCATTAGGCATGGTAATCAGGTTATTTACAGGGGCTGTGTGTCTGACAAGCATTTGAAGACAGTTGGTAGATTTAGGATCCCACACCCTAATAGTTTTATCATCACTACTACTGATGATCCATCCATTAGACAGTATCAGAATTTTGTTTACCGCGCCCGTATGCCCTTTCAATGTTCGAAGACAATGCTTGGATCCTAACTCCCAAATCTTGAGCGCACCATCTTTACTTCCGCTGATGAATTGTGTGTCAGAAAGAACCAGGACACAGCTTACAGAGGCTGTATGCCCTACAAAAGTTTGAAGTGATTTTCCAGAGTGGCGATCCCAAACTTTTAAGGTCGTGTCGTTACTACCACTGATGATCTGCCCGTCATGGAAAAAGGCAATACAGGTTACAGAAGCTGTGTGTCCTATAAAGGTTTGAAGGCATTCACTAGATCTAAGGTCCCAAATCTTGAAAGTTGTCGTATCGTTATTTCCGCATGTAAGCTGACCTTTAGGAAAAAAGATCACACTATGTTTGGCCCCTTTCCCCAATTCAAGAGAATTTTTTCCATACGTGCGAAGAACATTGTCATCACCTTCAAAACATTTTAAGGAGTTAAGAGCTCCACTGGGTGATACAAAGGAAAATAAATAGGGTTTCCTAAACTTGCTCCCAACTATTTCCTTAAAGGAGTAGCCAGAGTTGTACTTCAGAGCTGGAGCATAGTAAAATGCAAAATCTAGAACATCCAAGCTATTTTCATTAAGTTGTTTTATAATTTCGTTTATTTTTTCTTCGTCGAGTATCATGTGAAGCCCCTGTTTTGAATGATCGTCCGGTTTGGGGCGGCACGATAACGCATTCTCCGTTGGGGTTCAATAGACCTTGAACATGAAAGAATATAAAAGAATGAAATGATTTAAAAATGTAGGTTGGGTTAGCACAGCCGAAGGCTGAGCGTAACCCAACTCTTCTACATCAAATTCACGATTTCCTTTCTCCGAAACATCGCGTTTTGCAGATTGATTTGTTGGGTTACGCGAGTACGCTAACCCAACCTACATCAACACCAATTTTCCTTTTATTCTGAGCCAATACCTGAAAAATTCATATCACTTTGCCCCCAATCTGCTGGATATATTCCTTCCCTAACATAGCGATGAAAACTAGAATAGGGCCAATCAATAGCGGATGAAACCAAGCCATGTTTCACTGGATTAAAATGAATGTAATCCACATGGTTTTTGAAATCAAGATCATTTTGCAACACATGCTCCCAATAACGGCGCTGCCATAAAGACTGCTCGTTCTTTTTTACACGTGCATCATTGGGTTCTGTTCGCAATAAAAGATCACAATGTTTTGTAAACCATGTTTTAATAAGACGCCAACGCATTGAATAGTCAGAATCTCCAGCAGGCAAAGTCCAAATGCAATGTAAATGATCAGGCATGATCACAATCGCATCTATTTTAAATGGATATTTTTTTCGGACGGTAGAAAATGCCATTAATAAAACATGGATAATTTTTTGGGATGTGAACAAGCACCGTCGTTTTTCTGTGACCACGGTGAAAAAAAATGAGGCATTTGGAATAAATACACGTCGATATTGCATGTTAATAAGATAACATGTTTTAAAAGTGAAATTTGTAAGTGGAAGAGTTATAGCGAATTTGATGTAGAAGAGTTGGGTTACGCTCAGCCTTCGGCTGTGCTAACCCAACCTACACTTTTTTTTAAAAAAGCCCGCCCAGCACTTTTTAATTATGCCCGAAGTTTGGGTTCGGATTATTCACAGGTGGAGGTGGGTTCGCTTGCCCTGTATTTAAGGCATTGAAGAGGTCTGTATTCGCTGAAGGGATGTGGCTTGGATAAAGCTCTCTTGCTTTTTCCTGCACCTTGCGAATAAAAGTATCTTGATCCATCTCGCCCTTAGGTGCTGAAACGGTGAATTTACCGATTTGGCTATCATTCTTCTTTTGTTGTTGCTCGGTATAAGATAAAGTCAAGCCGTTTTCTTGAGCAACCGCAACAACAATCACCTCGAGTTGTTTGGGTGTGAGTTTGTAGCTTTTGAGGCCTTCTTCGATTTTGCCTGATTTAAAAACAACGCATTCTTTTTCTTTTTGGGCCAAGGCACAAGCGTAGTCAACCTGTTTTCTTGCATGTTGTGGATCAATATCAGCCTTAATATAATAATTGTACTCTGTTTGTTGCTCCCTAAATTCACCAGGAGTAAACTCTATCGTAAATCCTAATTGAGTAAGAATTTCCATGAAGCGCTCATCGTTGAATGCAGAAGGATCCATTACATGCATATCACAATCTACTCTAACTAAAGTACGATTGCCAACAAACCGTTCCAGTAATATAGCCTCTGTATTAGTTCCTTTGTGTCGTATTATTTGTTTTAGCTCTTCTTTCTTTTCCTTTCCATCCCCTTGAGATTTTTGACAAATAATCAATTCGTTTGTTCGGTCATTTAATTTAAATTGACAACCCAGCTTAACTGACTCTGCTTGGCAAATTTTAATAAAATCTGACTCGGAAATTTCGCTCTCATATCCATAATTTTTCCGTGTCTGATTAATTTCTTTTCTTAAATTTTGAATCTCGCTGTGGGACAGAACCTCTACTCTTTTTTCCGCTTGTTTTTCCTGCTCACATTTAACCCCAAAATCAAATAATTCTTTATCCTCTTGATTTATGGCACCAGCTCCATTAAAAACTCGCAACTCTTTAAATTCGCCCTTTTCATCATAAACTTTTACCGAATGATAACCAAAACTTTGCGCCACTTTTTGATGCACCGCAATATTATTTTCTCTTTGAGTGGGCCTCTGACCCTCGAAAGACTCCATAATATATTCCCTTCTCCTTTTATCAAAAGCCTCCGGAGTCTCATTCTCATCTTCATCCAACTCCAAGCCCTCATCAATCGTTTGATGTTGCGCAAGCTCAAACTTATTATTCTCCTCCAATAACACTTGCGCATAACGCTCTTGATAATCTAACAAATCGGCATTTGAAACTTCACGGTATCCTGGCCCCGTCGAAATTTCACCTGTTTGAGGATCATAATTGTAAGCACCGCGCTCATTCATCACAGCCATTCTGGCATCAACTTTTCTTCTTACTTCAGGAGGAACAGATTTGTAGTTTCCATCCCCATCCTGACCCAAAACGTTTTGCTCAATCTCCGTTTTTTTTGCCGGATTCATCATAACCAATCCATTGGTTAACTTGGATGGTTTTTCAATATTATCAAAAACAGTCACATCGTCCATTTGAAGTGCTTTGCGAGTAATCTGTAATGTCGCTTTACAATGCTGTTCAATGGCAGAAGCAGATTTCTTGCCATAGTGAACATAGAAAGAATCTTTTTCTCGATAGTACGTTGGCTTGCCTGCTGCGATATTGTCTAAATATTCTTTTTCTGTATTTGCTTTGTGTAATATAGGATTTGATTCAAGCGCTGCTCGAATAGCGGTGAGACTTTTTGAACCCTCACTCGTAACGTCGGTACAATTACGACCTTGACGAATTTCAGAACGAATTGCTGCATAACCCTTACTGTCCTTCCATTTTCCTTCTTGAAGTTTTTCCCAGTAAGGCTGCATTGGATCAAGTTCTGCTTTTTGATTAACTACTCTTTCACGAAATTGAATAAGGTTTTTCTGCGACAAATTGGTGTGTTTCGTAACAGGGCTACCCACATACTCCAGAAATTCAAGGGCCTCAGGGAACGAGCCCTTAGCGCCTGTCCTTTGGTAAAGTTCAATGGCCTCCCTGGCTTCCTTTTTTAAATTTGGATTCGCATCTAACTCTTTAGCAAGCGCATCAAAATCCTCCTTGGTCCAGAAAGCCATCTGGCCTTTTTTCTTAATCATCGCCTCGTAAACTGAATTATACGTATTTAAAAATTTGGCATAGGCAAAAAGAAACTCTTCCTTGTTGTAGTTTCCATAACTGGTTGCATGGAGTTGTTGATGTGAATTCATACCCGTACTAAATGGATTATCAAACGGACTGGAGTATGCAATATCTTCTCTGATGGCCATGGGTATACCTTTTTGTTTCGTAGAATGGGGGAAAATCTGTTAAACAGACTTTGAACAAGCTCTTAGGAAAACTGTTGTGATAGCGACTGTTCAAGTTGCTAATTGGCCAATTATAACCCAAAAAGGCTGTGATTTGCAAGAGGAAGGGTTGAAAATTCGTAGGGTTTCCTTAAAAATTTATTTTTGGTTTTTTTAAAAATTTGTTTATAGTATTATGAATAAATTGAATTCAAGGTCCTTCGCTACACTCAGAATGCCACGCCTTTGGCGTGTCACCTCCGCGGGAATGACAATATGAACAATGAATACCATCGAAACTGGCTCGCCCTCCTTCGCCTACCCCAATTGGGGCCACGAGGATTTATCACGATCCTCGAACATTACCCCAATTTAGCTGATTTTTTTGAAGCTAAACCTTGGAGAGTACCTCAATTCACCCAAGATCAATGTGATTTTCTCGATCACCCACCCTGGCACGACGTTGATCGCGATTTGGCATGGGCAGCGCAGCCTCGTCGACACATTCTGACCCTCGACGATCCTCACTATCCTTTCCTCCTCAAACAAATTGCTGATCCCCCGCCTGTACTCTACGTTGAAGGCGATCCTCAGGCACTTTCAGAACCCCAAATTGCTATCGTCGGCAGCCGCCATCCTACACCTGCAGGCCGCCAAATCGCAGCCCATTTTGCTCAACATTTGGCGAAACAAGGTTTCATCATCACCAGTGGATTGGCGCTCGGCATTGACACCGCAGCCCATGAAGGTGCTTTAAAAACCGGCAGAACGTTGGCCGTCAAAGGTTGTGGGCCAGATTTTATTTATCCCCATCAAAATCGCTCATTAGCCTCTAAAATCATCGAAAAATGCGCGATTGTCTCTGAGTTTTGGCCAGGAACACCTCCTCATGCCAAACATTTTCCTAAACGAAATCGGATCGTCAGCGGATTATCACTTGGCACCTTGGTGGTTGAAGCCGCTCTGAAAAGCGGTTCACTTATCACGGCCCGCCTGGCCTTGGAACAGGATCGTGAAGTCTTTGCCATTCCAGGATCGGTTCATAATCCCGTTGCACGCGGCTGTAACTATTTAATCCGCCAAGGCGCTCACTTGGTTGAATCCGCCGACGATCTTCTTGCCGTGCTCAATCCCCTTCTGTTTGAACCTCAAAATATCCCCATTTGTGAAAATCCAAATTTCCCCCTTGCTCCCCAAGATAAGAACTTGCTAAAGTGCATCGGCTTTGAGTTGACTTTAGTCGACCAGATCATCAGCTACAGCGGGCTGGACGCCTCGCTGGTTTGTGCTAGATTAGTAGAACTTGAACTATCGGGATATATACTTGCCGTTCCCGGCGGCTACGTGAGGAGTAACAGCTCAGCACTTCACTATCTCGACTGAGCTATTATCGTGAGGACCACCTTTAGATGAAGAATCTCATCATCGTTGAATCGCCTGCCAAGGCCAAGACGATTAAAAAATACTTAGGCAAGGACTTTGAAGTCTTGGCCAGCTATGGCCACGTTCGGGATTTAATTCCGAAAGAAGGTGCCGTCGATCCCGATCATGATTTTGCCATGCGCTATGAAGTGATCGAGCGTAATGCCAAACATGTCGATGCCATCGCCAAGGCCATGCGCCAATCTGACGCGCTCTATCTCGCGACCGATCCGGATCGCGAAGGTGAGGCGATCTCCTGGCATCTTTATGAATTGCTCAAAGAACGTAAGATTTTAAAAGATAAACCCGTACACCGCGTTGCCTTTTATGAAATTACAAAAAATGCCGTTACTGCAGCAGTGAATAATCCTCGGGAAATTTCGCAGGATCTCGTCAATGCGCAACAAGCACGTCGGGCACTGGATTATCTCGTGGGTTTTACTTTATCGCCTTTATTGTGGAAAAAAATACGCCGTGGTTTATCTGCAGGCCGCGTACAAAGTCCCGCGCTTCGTTTAATTGTGGAACGTGAAGAAGAAATTGAACGGTTTATAAACCAAGAATATTGGACAATTGAAGCGCAAAATAAAATTGAAGAACAAGCGTTCACGGCGCGACTCGTCGAATTTAAACACGAAAAATTAGAACAATTTTCCATTACGAATGAAGAACAAGCCAGAGCTACTGAAGCACAAATTCTCGCTGACGCTAATGGCAAATTGACCGTTTCAAATGTTGAGAAAAAACAACGCAAGCGTCATCCTTCACCGCCGTTTACAACTTCAACGCTTCAACAAGATGCCGCACGAAAACTCGGGTTTTCTGCCAAAAAAACGATGCAAATCGCTCAGCAATTGTATGAAGGTGTCGACACCGGCCAAGGTTCCGTCGGTTTGATCACGTATATGCGTACGGATTCGCTGAATTTAGGCCAAGATGCTTTAAATGGGATCCGTCAATTAATTCTTGACCGTTTTGGCGAACATAATTTACCTGAATCACCGCGTTTTTATAAAACGAAAGCCAAAAACGCACAAGAAGCGCATGAAGCCATTCGCCCGACTATGCCGGATGTCGAACCGGATTCCATCAAATCGAGTTTAACCTCCGATCAATATCGCCTCTATGATTTAATTTGGAAGCGGGCTGTCGCTTGCCAAATGATTCCTGCGACGATCGACACGGTCGCTGTGGATCTCGTGTGTGGTGAACATCGCTTTCGTGCCAATGGATCGGTCATTACCGATCCTGGCTTTATCAGCGTTTATCAAGAAGGCCTCGATGATGCCACACAAACGGATGACGATAAACTTCTACCTGCGATGAAAGTCGGTGATATCGTCAATTTATTGGCGCTTAAAACCGATCAGCATTTTACAGAACCGCCTCCACGTTATTCGGAAGCCACGTTGGTAAAAGCCTTGGAAGAATATGGGATTGGTCGTCCTTCAACCTATGCTGCGATCATTTCAACCTTGCAACAACGTGAATATGCGCTCTTGGATAAAAAGCGTTTTCACCCCACCGATGTGGGCCGAATTGTGAATCGTTTTTTAACGAATTATTTTAATCAATATGTGGATTATAATTTTACTGCGCAATTAGAAGATGACCTCGATGCGGTTTCGCGCGGTGAAAGTGCTTGGGTGCCCTTACTCGACAATTTTTGGCGACCCTTTAAAGATTTAGTGCATAAAATTGGCGAAGAAGTTCAACGCTCAGATGTGACGACCGAAGCCCTCGATGAAGTTTGCCCAGATTGTGGCAAACCTTTATCGATTCGCCTCGGTAAAAATGGGCGTTTTATTGGTTGTACTGCTTATCCTGATTGCCGTTACACGCGTAATCTTGACGATCAACCTGGCTCTGCCCCTGAAACCCTCGATCGCCTCTGCCCGAAATGCGAACATCCTCTTGTGATCAAGCAAGGGCCTTATGGGAAATTCATTGGTTGCAGTCATTATCCAGAATGCCGTTTCATCGAGCCTTTAGAAAAACCCAGTGACACAGGCGTTGAATGTCCAGAGTGCAAAAAAGGCTCTATGCTGAAACGTAAATCACGCGCAGGAAAGATTTTTTATTCGTGCTCGCGTTACCCCGATTGTAAATACGCGACTTGGGACGAACCCATCAATGAACCTTGCCCGAGCTGCGCGTGGCCGATTTTAACGATCAAAATCACAAAACGAAATGGAACGCAAAAGGTCTGCCCGCAGAAAGAGTGTAAGTATGCGGTTTCGATATGAGAAACGTTAAAAAAGGTGGCAATTTTCCCGAACTACGTCATCCCATACTACGTTGGTAACCGTTCACGGCCAGAGGGCCGTCATCCCGGAATTTAGTGGCTCTTGGCGAGTACTCTCGCTTAGAGCCACTTAATATCCGGGATCCAGTTTTAAAAAAGATTTTTTCATAAGAAGAAATCCCTTTTTAATAAGACTGGATTCCCGCCTCCGCGGGAATGACAAAGAAAAAATCCCTTTATAAAACCATTAACCATTTCCCAATATCTTATTAACGGTCTCCCTGGGTTTTCGATCAATCTTATTATTAGTGATACAACGGAAAAAAGAAGCTTTCCATGCATCTGGATTTGGATTATCTTTCGGAGGCAATGGCAATAACTCGTTTGAAAAAAATAATAATTCCTGTTCTGCTCTCAAAAATTCTGGGTGACTACGATATTCACAGTCAAGTGACATAAGAATACCTCTTTCTTTAAAAGGAGAACGTTGATTCAATATTATCTCGTAAAAAGTCCTCCCACCTCCAATTTTTGTATTGGCATCAATACCCTTTTTCCAAAGAAAATAGAATAAAATTTTCAAAGAAATATCTCTATCAACTATATAAGCTACATAAGGTATATAAGGTATATAATAAATTGACATTGCTAAAATTACTTCATGCCTCCAAGAATCAATTGCTACAAGAAGTGCCTCATTTATTTCTTGGTCAACCTTAACTTTTTTAAAGAAAGATTTTACACCCCTTAAATTTTTATTCTTCATCAGCATCGATAAAGCCGTTGATCCAACCTTATTTTCAATCTTTGTATTAATTCCGTGATCAATGAGGTATTCCATAACTTCTGAAAATCCTTTTAACCGCCAGTAATCGTCAAATGAATAGCCTGTTTCTTCAATTTTTTCGAGCTCCCTATAAATGCCTATTGAATACCGACATACCCGATGAAGTGCTGTCTCACCTTTTGAGTTAATCAATTTGTTAATATTAAAATTATTTTTATCCTTTTCAAAAAATTCAACCAAATATTTCACAACTTCTATTTTACCGTAGCGCGCAGCCATGAAAAAAGCCCAACATTTTGGATCATCGTACCCAAGCAAGTTTACTTCTGTTAAATAAAGAGACTTCACGATTTCTTTTTGGGAATGGATTATAGCCAATCTTCCAATTAATCGAAGCTCCAAAACGTCCTTATCACCAAGAAGTGACAGAGAAGATAATCTCTTTAACAACGATATACCAATAGCTATTCTTTTATGCTCTTGTTGTGGATCTTTATTTTCATTAACAAGTCTTTTTATTTCTTCACCACTTTCTTGCTCTATTAATTCGTTCAGTTTTATTAATTCGTTTAATTCGTTAAGTTTTTCTCTTTTCATTTCATAAACCCTCGTTGTTTTTTGTTAAGTAAGGCCTTTCAGGATCTAGAAATATAGATAGCGCTGAAGAGATCGAATTTTAACCAATTTTTAATAAAAGTCAATTTAAACCGCAATGATTATATCAACCCATTGAAAAATATAAAAAACCACCAAACCCGGGATGACAAGACCGGATTTTCAGGTAACCTGAGCATAGTAAAGAGGACTTCAACATGAAACAATACTTATGGACATGGCGGTCGATTACAATGCCAAAGTTCACATCACAATAACAAAATAAATTGGTTTTTCTTCCTGTTTGTGAGGTTTTTGAGCTGTAATGAAATGTTGGGTTACGCGACGCCCCTAGGACTTACGCTAACCCAACTCCATTTTATACTCACTTCTTCACGTGCATCCTACACATTAATCCGTTATCATGGAGCCCCTTTCCAAAAGAGAACCAAAAATGACTGATCAAGTTCTTTTTACCTCTGAATCCGTTTCAGAAGGACATCCCGATAAAATTGCCGATCAAATCTCGGATCGCGTCCTCGATGCCATGTTGGAACAAGATCCCCGCGCACGCGTCGCTTGTGAAGTTTTTGTCAAAACCGGCATGGTCTTGGTCGGCGGTGAAGTCACCACCAAGGCCTGGGTTGATATTGAAAAAATCGCCCGCGAAACCATCCGAGACATCGGTTATAACAGCTCCGCCATGGGCTTTGATTGGGAATCCTGCGCGATTCTCACAGCCATTGGCAAACAGTCTGAAGACATTGCCCTCGGTGTCGACGTGCGTGACGATCACGAACAAGGTGCTGGCGATCAAGGCCTCATGTTTGGTTATGCCAGCAATGAAACCGACGTCCTCATGCCCGCCCCCATTGCTTATGCCCATCGCCTCATGCGTCGCCAAGCAGAATTACGCAAGAAACGCGTTCTACCCTGGCTTCGTCCCGATGCAAAAAGCCAAGTGACATTGCGCTACGAAAAAGGCCGCCCTGTTGCAGCAACGGCGATTGTGTTGTCCACACAACATGATCCAGATATTGAACACAAAGAAATTTTTGAAGCCGTTGTTGATGAAATCATCAAGCCCGTCATACCCGCAGAATGGTTGAACAATGAAACCAAATATTTTGTCAATCCTACAGGCCGTTTTGTGATCGGTGGCCCATTGGGTGATTGCGGATTAACGGGACGAAAAATCATTGTCGATACCTATGGCGGCATGGCTCGCCATGGCGGCGGTTGTTTTTCAGGAAAAGATCCTTCAAAAGTGGATCGCTCCGCCGCTTATGCAGCGCGCTATGTGGCTAAAAATATTGTCGCTGCTGGTTTAGCAGATCGGTGTGAAATCCAAGTGGCTTATGCCATCGGCATTGCACAGCCGGTTTCAATTCGCGTTGAAACCTTTGGCACGGGGAAAATTGAAGAATCGAGCTTGGTGGATTTAATTCGCCGACATTTTGATTTACGCCCACGCGGGATCATCGATATGCTCGATTTATTACGCCCTGTTTATGGAAACACAGCATCTTATGGACATTTTGGTCGCGAAGAACCTGAATTTTCTTGGGAAAAAACAGATAAAGTTGAAATGTTACGCGAAGCTATCGATCGCTAATGTTGTGTTGTTGGGTTACGCTCAGCCTTCGGCTGCCCTAACCCAACCTACATTAATTAAACAACACAACCACGAAACATCATTTTTTATTGCTAAAAAGAGAGGAAAATATGTCACTCACAGCCGTCAAACCACAAACTGATTACAAAGTTGCAGACCTTAACCTCGCCGAATGGGGCCGCAAAGAAATCACCATCGCCGAAACTGAAATGCCCGGTCTTATGGCACTTCGCCAAGAATTCAAAGGTCAATTTCCCCTTAAAGGTGCACGCATTGCAGGCTGTTTGCACATGACGATTCAAACTGCCGTCCTCATTGAAACCTTGCAAGACCTCGGTGCCTATGTACGTTGGTCATCCTGCAATATTTTTTCCACACAAGATCATGCCGCTGCAGCGATTGCAGCAACAGGCACACCTGTCTTTGCTTGGAAAGGCGAAACAGAAGAAGAATATGAATGGTGCATTGAACAAACCATTACCGATGACATTAATATGCTCCTCGATGATGGCGGCGATTTAACACGCATAGTCCATGAGCGCCATCCACATTTATTAAAAAATATTAAAGGCGTTTCTGAAGAAACAACCACGGGCGTTCATACTTTGTATGAAATGGTGAAACGCTCTGCACTTAAAATACCTGCGTTTAATGTCAATGACTGCGCCACAAAGGCAAAATTTGATAATTTTTACGGCTGCCGTGAATCCTTAGTTGATAGTATCAAACGCGCAACTGATGTCATGATGGCCGGTAAAATTGTCATCATCAATGGCTATGGCCAAGTTGGTAAGGGTTGTGCACAAGCGATGCGCGGTCTCGGTGCTATTGTTTGGGTCAGTGAAATTGATCCTATTTGTGCATTACAAGCAGTGATGGAAGGTTATCCGGTTGTCACGATGGATGAAGCAGCACCCAAGGCAGATATTTTTGTGACCGCGACAGGTAATATTGATGTGATCACTTTAGATCACATGAAAAAGATGAAAGATCAAGCTATCGTCTGCAACATTGGCCATTTTGATTCTGAAATTAATATCGCTGCATTGCGTCAATACCGTTGGGAAAATATCAAACCTCAAGTGGATCATGTGATTTTTCCTGATGGAAAGCGTTTGCTTATTTTAGCTGAAGGTCGATTGGTAAATTTAGGTTGTGCAACAGGCCATCCCAGTTTTGTGATGTCAATCTCATTTACGAACCAAGTACTGGCTCAACTTGAGTTATGGCAAAATAGTGAAAAATACGACAATAAAGTGTATGTTTTACCGAAACATCTTGATGAAAAAGTAGCACGCTTGCATTTAGCTAAACTCGGTGTTCATTTAACGGAACTTTCAAAGGCACAAGCTGATTATTTGAACTTGCACAGTTCAGGTTCGTATAAAGCCGATCATTATCGGTATTAGGAATCCTGTGTGTACTTCGCGCTGCAAGAAGCCAGGGGAGAAGGGCCGTCATCCCGGGATTTAGTCTTCCAATTAGCCTTAAGTTTTGGTTGACACGTTATGTAGTAAACCGATTTGATCCAAAAATTCACCAATTTTTGTTGTCATCCCGGGATTTAGTCGTTCTTCGCGTGTACTCGCGCGCTAGAACGACTTAGGCTTATAATACCTATGGCGGGATCCAGTTCTGAAGTGTTTTCTTCTTTAGCGCTATTCCAGTAGAAAAGAGAGTAACCAGTCACGTCTATTCTTCTCCACTGCTAAATGATAGTGAAGGTGATCTAATCGATTGAACTTCTTCAATTTCGTCATCTTCAATAACATTGTCAGTTTTTTGTTTTTTATTTGTCGAAACAAAATTTGAATCTTCAAGTTTTCTTTTTTCAGTAAACATGCTATTGTTAATTAAATCTGAAGATATGACATTTAAAGAATTTTGTTGTTCTTCAAGTAGAAATTGGCAAAAGTCTATCAACAAATAGGCCGAATCGTCCTCATCATGCTTTTCTTCTCGGCCGCCTGTTTTTAATAAAAGATCTTTCAAAAACTTTTTCTCTTCTTCAGATAATTCTCCATCTTTAACATAAGTAAGATAAACTTTAGATTGCTTTTGCCTCGCAGAAAAAGAGGGCAATAGCTCTCCATTAAATTGAATGATTGAATTGCAAAAACTTCTTGCATCCATGCTGTTTTCAAAGCAATAAACTTTTTCGTCCGATTTTATCTCATTTTCATTAAAAACATTCCATATGTCATTTTTTGTGAAAGAATTTAATTTTGTTTCAAGAACAATAAACTTTTCTTTTCTGTAAACTTTAAAAATATTTTGATCATTTTTTTTAATAAAATCTTTAAACTTTTTCTTCTCCATTTCGGTCCTTGCATCCTCTGGTCGTTTAAAATTAATCAAAACCCTCGACTCTTCAAAAACTTCCCGTGTACTATTAAGATTTTCTTTAACCTTTTCTAAAACATTTTCATTGTACTGATGTCCTTTAACAAAGCACCATGCTATCTTGTTTTCATTTTCTATCTTGTAAATTGAAAGAGCATACTGATTCTTTACTGCTTGTACTCTATGATAAATTCTCATACAATGATCAAAGCTTGTATAAGAAAACACATGCTTCTCCGCATCAAATAGAAAAATATCATTTAAATTAACAGTGTTTTGTTTATGTTTTCTTAAAACCTTCTTTTTTCCTTCTTTACTAATAAAATTATCAACCTGTTCAATAAATTGATCCTTGCTTAAAGATTCAAGATCAGCCGAAATTTCAAGACTTAACCCACTCACCTTATAATCGACGGGAACGCCTTTTTTCTTTCCCTTCCTAATTTTCACACAAATAGAGTTAATTTCTTTTTTTTCTTTTTCAATGAAAATATGATGATTTTTATTGAAACTAAGATCTTCAACTTCTTCTTTTTTGCAAAAGTTAATTATTTTCTCTAGCTCTTTTTCAGACGGAGAGGAAGAAAAGTAAAACCCAACAGAAACAAAAACACAGCCAGGATTTCTATTTTTTCTTGAAGTGCTAAACGATTTTTTTTCGGCATTTCCGTGATATTCAGAAAAATACACCTTTTTCTCTGCCTTCCCTTTTTTCATTTCACCGGAAACCAAAATTAAAATTGAATATTTATAATTACAATCATTGTTAATTGAATTTGTATTGTTATTGTTATTGTTATTGTTATTGTTATTGTTTAAAATTATCTCATTTTTCTTTTCATGAAAATCATTTTCCCGTGACAAAATATTTTCATCATCTTTAAAATCAGTCGTTTTGCTATAATTACGTTGCCCAACAAATCGCTCATCTTTATCAAAGTGATAACAAGTTGCAATCTTCTCTACCAAATTTAAACTATTTTTTTCAATTGAAGACCCTTTAAAATAACCAATTATAATTTCATTATCTCTACTAGAAACAGCAATCTCACTGCTTTCAGAAACTTTCTTTTTTATTTCAGCAATAATTGAATCTAAGCGCTGTGATTTTTTTGAAATTAACGCTTTGACCGGTACAATATAGTCTTTATAAGGATCAAGAATGCTTTTTATTAATTTTTCGTCAATTTCACCATTTTTTACTGAAAAAATTATTTTATTTTTATCTCTTTTCTTTCCGATCGATTGAATGCTTTTGTTTTTTGTAGCATTCTGTTTCATCTGAATAAACCGACGATTTACTCCATCATAAGATTTCTTAGCATCTTCTTCGCTGTCATAAGTAGCTACAATCTTTTTATTTTCCACTTCAATTTTTGAAGCTTCTTTAAACTTAGGTTGATCTAAACCATAGATATTAACTTTACCCATTTTATTATTCCTCAATACACTTATAAATTATTTTTATACCGTTATTTTTAATAATGAAAAAATCTTTTTTTTATTATCTGGATCCGGCACTCCGCGGGGATGACGAGTGCTATAATTATACCACACCACCCCAACGGGGCACAAGATCATGCCCTACACCGAGATGATCCAAAATGCGAGCTACTACAAAATCAACCAGATCTTGCACAGTCTCAGGTCGATGATAAAAGCCAGGCGATGCCGGTAAAATAACAGCGCCCATTTGAGCGAGTTTTAATAGGTTTTCTAAATGCAATGTAGAAAGTGGTGTTTCACGATGTACGACGATCAATTGGCGGCGTTCTTTGAGGATCACATCGGCTGCTCGTTCGATTAATTGATTACTCATCCCATGTGCAACTGCAGCAACACAACCACTGCTACACGGACAAATCACCATTTGATGCACGGAATTTGAACCGCTTGCTAAAGGTGACAACCAATCTTGTTTACCAAACACGCGAATTTGATTTTTCTTGGCTTGGCAGCGTTCGTTTAAATATTGTTCTAAAGCTTTGGGTTCTCCAGGAAATACTTCACCGCCTTCAATTTCTAACACCGCACGTGCCGAATCTGACATTAAAAAATAAATGGTTTTGCCCGCATGGATTAAACATTCTAGGAGGCGTAAACCATATGCGCTGCCGGATGCACCGGTTAAGGCCAGTGCGATAGGTCTTTCACTCATTAAACTTTTTCCTTCAGCGCTTGTAATAATTTTTGATGAATCCCATCAAAGCCACGGTTACTCATGACTAAAATGTGATCCCCAGGTTGGGCATCTAAAACGAGATCACGAATAATATCGTGAGTTTCTTCGTAAGCTTCACTACATTGTGTCTGTTGTTTGAGATCATTTAAATCCCACTCACTGTCTGCGGGACGTTTTAAATAAATACGATCAGCCATCTTCAACGATGGCGCAATTTGATCGCGATGGCTACCGTGGCGCATCGTGTAAGAAGCAAAATCTAATACCGCAAGAATTCGTTGCGATTCTCCTACGCGTTGCCGCAATGCGTTTAATGTTTCGGCAATCGCTGTGGGGTGATGCGCAAAATCATCATAAACAGTAATACCGCGGACTTCTCCCAATACTTCTAACCGGCGTTTTACCATTTGAAATTGCGTTAATGCTTCGCATGCCAATGCAGGTAATACGCCCACATGAACAGCCGCAGCGATTGCAGCCAGTGCATTACTGACATTATGCCGACCGAAAATGGGCCATTGCACTTTCCCTTTTTCTTTGCTCTTAAATAACACCGTAAATTCAGAACCATCTTGATTCATGTCTGTCACTGACCAATCTGCATCGCCGATAGCACTGAAACTTTGTATGGGTGTCCAACAACCTTGTGCAATCACGCGACTTAAATTTTCATCTTGCGCTTGCTTGATGATTAATCCCTCGCTTGGAATTGTGCGAATAAAATGATGAAATTGTTGTTCGATAGCGGCGAGATCAGAAAAGATATCCGCATGATCATATTCAAGATTATTGAGAATTGCCGTGCGTGGACGATAATGAATAAATTTAGAACGCTTATCAAAAAATGCACTGTCGTATTCATCAGCTTCTACGACAAAAAAAGGTGAGTCCCCTAAACGTGCAGAAACGCCAAAGTTTTTGGGGATCCCTCCGATTAAAAAACCAGGTTTCAGGCCTGCATATTCTAAAATCCACGTCAATAAACTTGACGTTGTCGTTTTGCCATGCGTACCTGCAACAGCCAAGACCCAACGAGAATTCAAAACGGTTTCGGCCAACCATTGTGGCCCAGAAACATAGGGTAATCCTAAATTTAAAACCGCTTCAACCGCAGGATTTCCACGTTTCATCGCATTACCGATAATGACAACGTCGGGTCGTGGGTCAAGATGACTTGGTTCAAATCCTTCTAATAAAGTGATTCCCTGTTCTTCCAGTTGCGTGCTCATGGGTGGATAGACTTTTTCATCTGATCCTGTTACACGATGACCTAATTGCCTGGCTAATACGGCAAGCCCCGCCATGAAGGTGCCACAAATTCCGAGTATGTGCACATGTTGTTTTGAAGTTTTCATTCATTAATACTCGTATGATCCAGTTCAAGTTCTAATTGTTGGCCGATTTTTTCTTCCAACAAATCTAAATCTTTTAATTCGGCCAAACTCGGTAAATCCGTTAATTTCCCAAGATTAAAATAATCTAAAAAAGCCTGCGTAGTAGCCAAAAGCGCTGGGCGACCCGGCACTTCTTTATGGCCCACCTCGCGGATCCAACCGCGCTCCATTAACATTCTAACAATATTTGAACTCACCGCAACACCGCGAATTTCTTCAATTTCTGCACGCGTTGCAGGTTGGCGATACGCAATAATGGCCAATGTTTCAAGAACTGCCCGCGAATACCGAGGAGGACGTTCTTGCCAGAGACGGCTAATCCACGGCGCACATTCTGCTCGCGCTTGAAATCGATAACCGCTGGCAACTTCTTTAAGCTCGATCCCACGATCAGCGTAATCATTTGTAATTGTCTCCAATGCTAATTTAATTTGCGCTAAGTTGGGGGGCTCTAATGTATTTTCAAACAAGGCTTGCATACCAGGAAAATTAAGGGGTGCCGGCGAAACCATGATCGCAGCTTCGATGATCCGCTTTAATGTTTCTTGATCATGCACTTCAAGCGAAAATGCTGAGACTTCTTCTAAATTTGTTTCGATCTCTGTTTCAATCGATTCTTCAACAAGGACAGCTTCTATTTCTGTATTCATGATATTACCTTCACATGGATCGGCCCAAACGGTTCCGCTTGTACAATTTCAATCATGGATTGTTTCAATAATTCTAACAAAGCCATAAAACTCACAACTAAACCATTTCGACCTTCATTAAACGTAAATAAATCAGTAAACAAACTGAAATCACGCTCTTTTAAGGTTTCCAAAATACTCGACATCCGCTCGCGAATGGAAAGCGGTTCACGGCTGATCTGATGATGCGCGATCAAGGTGGCTCGTTTCAAAACATCCTGAAGGGATAAAAGCATCTCTTGCAACGTTACCTGAGGCAGAGCTCGATGCGCTTGAAAAGACGGTGGCTCAATGGCAATGGGGAAAATATCGCGCCCCACACGAGGTAGCATATTGAGATCTTGACCTGCTTTTTTATAACGCTCATATTCCTGTAAACGCCGCACCAATTCAGCTCGAGGATCTTCTTCTTCCCCTTCCACGGACGGCGGCTTTGGCAGAAGCATTCTTGACTTAATTTCGGCCAACATCGCTGCCATCAATAAATATTCCGCAGCCAATTCAAAACGTAACCCCTGCATCAAGTTGATATATTCCATGTATTGCTGGGTAATTTGTGCGATGGGAATATCAAGAATGTCCAGATTTTGGCGCTTGATGAGGTAGAGTAAGAGATCCAAAGGACCTTCAAACGCCTCTAAAAAAACCTCGAGCGCTTCAGGTGGAATATAAAGATCCTTTGGAAGATCAAGGAAGTCCTCGCCTCGAACTTTGGGAATATGCAGCAAATCTTGAGGCAGAGATTCATCGAGGCCAAGTTCATCCACTTTGGCCTCTATTTCAACTTCTTCGACACACACGTCCAAACTATCCACCCAGCCTCCGGTTCTGTATGCTTAAAGTATAAGCATACCAGAATCAGGCGCGTTCAGGTAGGTTGATCCGGCGTTAATTAACCTTGACCCTCTTCACCCATACTAGTATCATGCTTTGGTTTTTTACCTGATGGTTTGGATTTCAACTATGACGCAAGATCAAGCGCTTATTGCGCGTCTTTATCAATCAATGCTTCTGATCCGCGAATTAGAACAACATATTGTTGATGTTTACCACACAGATGCGGTTAAAAGCCCTGTCCATCTTTCTATAGGGCAAGAATCTGTGGCCGTGGGTGTTTGCGATCCTCTCAATTCAGACGACATCGTTTCCAATACTTATCGCTGCCATGCCACTTATCTCGCCAAAGGTGGAGATATAAACGGCATGATGGCTGAATTGTATGGAAAAAAGCACGGCTGTGCAGGTGGGAAAGCAGGCTCTATGCATCTGGTTGACATCAAGCATGGTATTTTGGGGGCCTCCGCTGTTGTGGGCACAACCATTCCTATCGCAGCTGGCTATGCCTTCGCTCTACAGCAAGAAGCTAAAAAAACAGGTAAACAGCGTATTGTCGCTTCTTTGTTCGGAGATGGCGCGACAGAAGAAGGGGTGTTTACAGAAACGATTAATTTTGCGATGCTCAAAAAATTACCCATCATTTTTATCTGTGAAAACAACCAGCTTGCCATTCATAGCCCTCTACGCAGCCGTTGGGCAAGCGAACATATTTGCGAGCGTGTCGCAAGTTTTGGGATTCGTACCCATCAAGTAAAAAATGCCGATATTTTTGAGTTACACCAACTGATCTCTAAAGAAGCAGAGAACATTAGAAACGGTATTTCTGGCCCTGTTTTTATTGAATGTGAAACTTATCGCTGGCTAGAACATGTCGGCCCAGGCGATGATCACCATGAAGAATATCGTGATCCCAATGAATTAGCCCTTTGGAAAAATAAAGATCAAATCGCGCGCCTTGCTAATATGCTTGCTCCCCATGAAAAAGAAAAAATTAACCAAAAAGTAGCTGCACTGATCAAGAACGCTGTTGCTTTCGCTGAGCAAAGCCCCTACCCCGATGAAGAGGAGTTGTTCACCCATGTTTATGCCAACTGAGGAAAAGCCTGTGTTTACACCCTGCGATAATAAGCAACGTTTAATTCGTTATGTAGATGCTCTACGCGAGGCTACCTCCCAAGAAATGGCAAACGATGAGCGTGTATTTTTGTTTGGTCTTGATGTTGATGACCATAAGGGTATCCAAGGTTCTACACTAGGTTTACTCGAACAATTTGGTCCGGAACGCGTATTTGGCACACCTCTTTCTGAAGATGCCATGACCGGTTTTGCCGTCGGTGCTGCAATGGCAGGTTTAAGACCCATCCATGTACATATCCGTATGGATTTCATGCTGCTGGCTATCAATCAATTGATTAATATGGCCGCTAAATCGCATTATATGTATAATGGACAAGTGAATGTTCCCCTCGTCATACGCACGATGATCGGTCGCTCTTGGGGACAGGGTGCGCAGCATTCACAAGCATTGCATGCTTTATTTATGCACATTCCCGGCTTAAAGATTTTTGCACCGTCCAATGCACATGATGCAAAAGGTTGCTTGATCACTGCGATCCGCGATAATAATCCCGTCATTTTTATTGAACATCGTTTGTTGTACAGCACTGAAGGATATGTCTCTCCTGAGGTCTACACCGTTCCATTTGGCAAAGCCCGTACCTTCGTACCTGGCCATGATATTACGATTGTTGCAATTTCTCACATGGTGATGGAAGCCTTACGCGCCAGTAAACATTTAGAAAAAATAGGCTTATCTGCTGACATCATTGATCCTATTTCCTTACGTCCCTTGGATATGGAAACCATTGTCAACTCAGTTAAAAAAACAGGGCGTCTACTCATTGTTGATAACGGCTGGCTCACCTGTGGTGCCAGCAGTGAAATTATGGCTCGGATGATTGAATTATTACCTGAAGGCCTCAATGGTAAAGCGATTCCCATGGCAAGAATGGGTTTTGCAGATACACCTTGCCCAACGACAAAAAATTTAGAAAACCTATTTTACCCCAGCAGTCATACGATTGCTGAAAAAGCATACACCTTGATTTCTGGTAAAACCAACACCGATTGGCTGCCTGCTGCAACCAGCAAAACAGAAATTGATGCTTTTAAAGGACCTTTTTAACACAGACCTCCTTGGTTTTTTTAAAGACATGAGATTTTTTATGAAACAAAAAGTATTAATTTGCGGTGCAACAGGTTTTATTGGTCGCAATATAACAGAACATTTTGCACGTAACTCACAATATGACGTACATGCAGTTCGATTTAATCGTCCCGAATATGAGTGCCCCAATGTCATTTGGCATCAGGCTGATTTGCGTGATCCTGCTGTTGTGGAAAAATTAGTCGCTGGAACGGATATTATTATCCAAGCTGCCGCAACAACTTCAGGCTCTAAAGATATTGTCACACGCCCCTATATTCATGTGACTGATAATGCCATTATGAATTCGTATTTATTTCGAGCTGCATTTGCACACAAAATTAAACATGTCGTTTTCTTTAGCTGCACCGTGATGTATGCCTCTTCAGAAACTGCTCTAAAAGAATCCGATTTTGATGCTAACCACGCTTTACATGATCGTTATTTTGGCGTCGGCCACACGAAATTGTATTTGGAAAAAATGTGTGAATTTTTCTCTCGCATTGGCGAAACCAAATTTACAGCGATCCGGCATTCCAATATTTATGGTCCACACGATAAATTCGATTTAGAACGCAGCCATGTCTTTGGTGCAACCATCACGAAAGTTTTAAGAGCGGAAGATAAAATAAGCGTCTGGGGCACCGGTGAAGAAGAGCGTGATTTACTTTATGTTGATGATTTAGTGGATTTTGTAGAATGCACATTGGCTAAACAGCCTGAAAAATACCGCTTATACAATTGCGGTTATGGCCAGGCCGTATCCATTAAAGATCTTGTTCATAAAATCGTTGCTGCTTCTGGAAAAAATTTAACGGTTGAACATGATCTATCGCAACCTACAATTAAAACCAGTTTGTATCTAGATTGCAGCCTTGCTGCAAAAGAATTAGGTTGGAAACCTAAAATGACCTTGGTTCAAGGTATTACTAAAACCATAGATTGGTGGAAAACGCATATTAAAAGTTAATTAAGAGCACTTTATGACCCATTTTTATTCAGGAAAAAAAGTATTAGTCACCGGCGGTACAGGTTTGATTGGTCGCCCACTTGTTGAAATGTTAGTCGCCGCAGGCGCCCATGTCACGATTGTTTCTTTGGATGATCCTTCACGCGCACCTCAGGGTGTTGAATTCAAACAAGCTGATTTAAGAGAATTTAGCAATTGCATGGATTTAACGCGGGGCATGGACATTGTTTTCCAGCTCGCTGGCGTGAAAGGTTCACCTGCAATGACTGCGAAACGTCCAGCCAGTTTCTATGTCCCCACGATTACCTTTAATACCAATGTCATGGAAGCCGCACGCCGTAGCGGTGTTAAACGTTATCTCTATACAAGTTCTGTCGGCGTCTATTCACCTGCAGAAGTTTTTTATGAAGATGATGTTTGGCAAACTTTCCCCTCCGTTAATGATCGCTTTGCGGGTTGGGCTAAACGCATGGGTGAATTACAAGCTGAAGCTTATAAAATCGAATATAATTGGAATACTATTTCCATTGTAAGACCCGCCAATGTGTATGGTCCTTATGATAATTTCGATCCTGAAAATGCAATGGTCATCCCTTCCTTAATTAATCGTGCGCTCAGTGGTGAAAATCCATTAACGGTCTGGGGTGATGGCTCACCCATCCGTGACTTCATCCATGCCCGCGATGTGGCTCGCGGTATGATGCTGGCTGTTGAAAAAGGCATTAATATCCCTCTTAATTTAGGCAGTGGCACAGGGGTCACGATAAAAACGATCGCTGAAATTGTAGCTGCAAATGTGCCTGGCAAAAAAATTGATATCGTTTGGGATACAACTAAACCTAGGGGCGATGCAAAACGTTTAATGAGCATGGAGCGTGCAAATAGTTATGGATTTCATCCTATGATTTCGATAGAAGATGGCATTAAAGAAACAATAGCCTGGTATCTAGCTAATAAAGATAGTCTTGCCAATCGCTATAATGCCTTTACAGAACATGCTCATTTACCCGGATAGAATGGATGCTGAACAATGTTAAAAAAAATCGCCCTATTAATGCCGCCCAGTGAATCGAAAACTGACTTTGATTTTTTTTCATTCTATTCTGCAGCTGCAAAACATAAAATAGAAATTAAATTTTTTGAAAAAAGTGAAGACATTGATGAATTCACTCCTGATTGTGTGATTGCATTTTCACCGACTGATGCTAAATTAACTCAATTCCCAACTTATGGCTTGATCAATAGAGATATACAATATTATTTTGAATTACCTCGGTTTACGCGTAATTTACTCACCTATGATGGTTATTTAACAATTTCTCAGCATAACAAAGAACTTTTAGGAGATTTATTATTTGGTGCTCGAAAATTAGATTCTAAGATTGCTTTTTTTGATTTAACACCATTATCTTATAAAGAGCCCTATACCCCGGAACAAACTGCCTCACATCTCTTAGTGTGTAACAATACACCCAAGAATCTAAATTGTAATAAGTTACTTAAAAAAATCGACACGCCTCAGCTCAACATCGTATCACCTTATGAAAATGTTGACCTTGAATCGAATGCTTTAACTTATTCTATGAAAAATGCGCACCATTGTTTTGCTGCTCTTTTTTTAGCATTAAATGACACCGATATTATTCCAGAAAAATTATTTTCCTTGATTGCTCGTGGGTTTCCAATCATTTGCATTCGGACAAAACTATTAGAAAGTTATTTTGGCACGAACCTTTATTATATAGACCCCAACCTTGATCTTGATGAAGCAGGGGAACAAATCAACTCCCATTTGACTTCTATTAAAAAAAATAAAAAAGCTGCTTTAGAAAAAGCACGTCAAGCTAAAGAAATATTTGATCATAACTTTGCAATGGATGTGTTATTTAACAACTTAATTGAGTTGCATCAGAACACCCTACTCCGTAAAGGTTATCAACCCGAATCGCTGCAACACTTAAAAGCAATTCCCTCTGTTAGTTATATTATCAGAACCGGTGGTAAACACAGAGACTTTCTGGAAAGAGCTTTAGATAGTTTAGTCAAACAAACCTATAAAAATATTCAAGTCATCTTTGTTATTCACGCTTCTTTTTCTTATTTGCCTGAGATCTTAGAAAAATATAAGTCATTAAACCCTACCGTCTTAGAATATCTTAAATCAATTCGTTCTGATGCTATTGCTGCAGGTATCGCCGCCGTGTCTACGGATTATTTTGGCCTACTCGATGACGACGATGAGCTACATCCCAACCATGTATTTAGCTTAATCAAAACTCTACAATACCATGATCAACGTGATTTACGTGGCTCCGTAAAAATGGCCTATAGCGGAAGTATCATTGTTCATGATTCAGAAACTGTGACAGAACGATCAGAATATATTGATGGCCAATACGAGTCTCGCGGCGAAAAACGAGTCACTGAACATTTTCGTTTTTTTAGACAGCATGAAATGTCTAATCACAGCTGGTATATGATGTCCAACTCTTGGCTTGCTCATCGCGATCTGATCGATGATGAGATATTAACTAAGCCTGGCATTGACACCTGCGAAGATCTCTATTTTGAACTACAATTTGCCCAACGGACTCATTTTGCGTTCTCCGTGGAAATGACCGCCGTCCATCACTATCATTCAAGAGGTAACTCGACTATTGTCGATAGCCATAGGCATATTGCCGACACTCAACGCATCGCTCTCAGAAATTTCTCTCGTCACTATAGTGGTGAATTTATTTATGAAACCTATCATTTGCTGGTTGGTAGACCACATTCGGAATTTACCCATTATCCTAAATTTCTTATCGTTAAACATGCGCACGTCGAACAAGCCCATCTACATAATCCTCTTTCCCAAAATTCAGCTCAGCCTGTTAATAAGGCACTATTATTAAAAAGAATGTTTTGGTTAGGTTTAACAAAATTTCCAAAGCTCGTTAATACTTATTTCAAGTTAGATAAAAATAAAAAAAGATACTACAAGCAAATTGCTTATACTATTTACCGTAAAGAAGGTTTTTTAGGGTTGACTAATAAGATCATGCAGAAAAAACTATCTTTCATCGTATACGAAAAAAAAACCTCTTCTAAACGATGGCAACGTATTCGTCAGCTTTTGCCCAAATTTAAGATTCTATCGCGCTTGCTAAGGAAAAATTAAAAAATTTTGAGAAGAACCGCAATGAAAAAATCTGTATTAATATTTGAACCCTGTTTAGGTGCTATTTCAGGTCATTGGGAAAATCTAGCCGAATCCCTAACAGGAGCATTTTCCAAGTCTGATCTCGATGTAACCTTGTTTGGCAATAAAGACCAAACTCATTTACACAATAAAAATTTGCCTATCCGCCCTCATTTTAATCAATTGCCCTATGTTGACTATAATAATACAGCGATCATGGATTCTGCTAAAAAAAATTATCTTCATTCATTTTTATCTATTAACCTTGATGATTTTGGTCCCAATCCATTATTAGTATTCCCAACTCTCTACCCACCTATTCTTGAGGCAGCCTTATCTTGGCTCATTAAACTCATTGATTATGATAAAATAAAACCTTATGATGTCATTTTTATTTTTCAATTTCCATATACTTCTAAAGCTTGCCATCAAACCAAACTACTAAAGACATCTCCTTTTCGCCAGCTGTATGCTGTTTCTTCAAAATTGGCAAAAAATTTTCAGACTCAATATGAAGTCACTGTAAATGAATTACCCATGCCAATTCCGCTCACTACTCTACCACCTATCAAACAAAAATCTAAAAATGAAGCGATAAAAATAGGTTATTTTGGCCATGCATCCGTCGATAAGGGATTCTTTTTTTTACATCCTCTTACTCAGTTAACCTATCAAAAACCAGTAGAATTTCATTATCATTTAAATACTAATCCAGAGACAGAAGTTGCTGCACAAGCTTTCAAGCAACCAGCTAAAAATATATGCTGTTATTGGGGACATTTATCAAAAGCAAAAATGACAAATTTGATGGCTGAAATGGATATTTTGTTATTGCCTTATAATGCTCATCTTTATGCCACTATGCCTTCTGCTATGTTTTCTGAGGCCTGCTTATTAGGAAAAGTCATGGTGATCCCCTCAAATACTTGGTTATCTGAGCAAGCAGATCTTTTCCAAGTAGGTGCTATAACCTTCACCGATCATACAATTAGGTCGATACACGCAACTTTAGCGCGCACAATAGAGAACTATGAGAAATTACACCTTTTGAGTCAAACGGCGCGTGAAGCTTTTCATCAACATCATAATGTTGATAATTTTGTGAACATCATTCTAAAAAATAAAAAAATGGAAACACATGCGCATAAGCTATCCGATGCACACATTTATTTGAATAAAATTTGTTTAAAATCAAATAACTATCGATTATAATCTATTATCTTAAAAATTAATTTGTGTTATAAGGAGATTGTAAAGATGTCTTTAGCAAGT
>JAKBBU010000060.1 GCA_021808365.1 Pseudomonadota bacterium | reverse complement strand
CTCTTCATCTGTCGGAGTGGCTTTGGTTTCGTGCCATCATTAGCTTGTATTTTCATTATTTTTATTGTGCATTGAACTTTATGTTGGAATCGGTACACTGGTTTCTATCTATTACACTTTCAAGAAATGGGTATGAACGAAAAACAATCTCGGCTTGATGTACTAAAGAAAAAGAAAGAACAACTTAATGCCAGGATTCAAAAACTGGAGTCTTTAGAAAAATCGCGTGAGAGAAAACGTGATACGCGCCGGAAAATATTGGTTGGTTCGTATTTCATCGATAAAGCTAATAAAGATGGATGTCTTGATTCTTTGTTCCAACAATTGGATGGGTACCTGAAAAGAAATTCCGATAGAGAGTTGTTTCAATTGGATCCTCTTAATGAATAAAAATATTCTTCTTTCAATCGATTAATTAATGAATTTAATTGTATCCAAACCAGAAACTGAAATTTTATTATCCAGAAAAAAAGAACATTGTGTCGGAACAACGATAGTAAGTGAGTCAAGATTTAGATCATCAATTGCTATCCTGATCGACTTTGTTATTTTAGGAGAATCTAAATATTTAAACTCAAAACCAAGACGCTTGCCATTTTTAAAAATAATTAAATCAAGCTCTGCATCGCTATGGGTAGACCAAAAATAACAACTATGTTCATCAACCTGCGATCTTCGTACCACTTCCTCTAAAGCAAAACCCTCCCATGAAGCTCCTAATTTTGCATTGTTATGAAGCTCATCTTCTGTTGAAACACCCAGTAGCGCATGCATAATACCAGAGTCTCTAAAGTACAATTTCGGCGATTTTACTTGTCTTTTACTGATATTTTCAAACCACGGACGCAATATACGCATCATAAAAGTTCCAGATAAAATATCCAGATAATGATTAATGGCAGTACTAGAAAACCCTAATGATCGACCCAAATCACTCGTATTTAAAATATTGCCATGATAGCTAAGCAACATCATCCAAAAACGTCTTAACGTATGAGGTGCAACGCGAATACCTAAATTTGGAATATCTCGTTCCAAAAACGTTTGAATATATCCTTGCCTCCACGCCATACTCGTAGAGTCTGTATTGGATAAATAAGATCGAGGAAACCCCCCTCGAAGCCAGAGTTTTTTCATATCATTTGTTTCTGAAAGTGTGAATGGTGTTAATTCAAAATAACTAATACGACCAGCGAGTGTCTCTGACGAATGCTGAATTAAATCGCGAGAAGCACTTCCTAAAATCAAGTACCGTTGCTTTTCATGAAATCTATCAATCATTACTCGAAGAACTGGAAATAAATGCGGTTTTAACTGCACTTCATCAATAATAATTAAACCTTCAAGATCTTGTAGTGCCAACATGGGATTATCTAAGCGTGAAAGATGAATCGGGTCTTCTAAATCGAAATGAGTAACGCTTAAATGTTTTTTTGCATATTCAAGTGCAAGCGTTGTTTTTCCACATTGCCTTGGCCCCAATATCGCAACAATAGGCGCTACCTGAAAATAATAATCAATCATTGAGATATAGTGGGAACGCTTCATAAGCCAAATTATCCTTGAAAATTTTATTATTGTAGTAAAATTTTCAAGGATAATTCAAGTGTTTGATTGTTGGTTATAACTTGAATAACCCAAGAAACCTCTTTTTTTTCACATTATTGCTGTGCTCAAGCATCTTTTGATTACTACTGATTGTTTCTAGTAACATAGTTTTCTCTGTTGCAGCCATTTCTAATTGTTTGTGTAAAAATTCATTTTGAACGTCTTTCTCCGTTATACGCCTATCCTTTTCTAACAACATTTCTTTAAGAAATTTATTTTCGGCCTCAAGAAGAATGTTCTCGGAATATTTCTCAATAATTTCATTATCATGCGGCACCATTCTTTGTTCATGCGCATCTGGGAAAACACGGTAAAACTCAGATTTATCTATTAAATACCGTCCGTCATGACTTCTTGTCGCTGACATATTCCCGCGTGTTATAAGGTTTTGTATGTGTCTTGAACTAAATCCTGATATTTCAGCGGCCTCTCTTGTGCTAAGGAATGAGTCATTCTTATCTTTCTTCTTTTTCGTGCCACTCATTCTTTGTCATTCCCCTTGATTTCTTGGCCAATAAATTAACAAATTGTTTTTTTATTTTGAATTATCTGACTTTTTCATTTTGTCATGTTGAGGCGCACGTTTATAACGACGCTCTTTTTCTTTCCAACCAAAAGCCAGACGTGTTCCATCATCATCACTGTCTTCATCACTATCAGCAAGAACTAAATCCTGGTTTGATTCCTCATCCACTCGCAACACATTCTTCAAAATTCCACCTGTTGCTACAAAGCGACGCTTGAATGTTTGACGTGTTAATTCTAAAAACCAGTCCGGATCTTCCGTCATATCTGCTGGTTTCACTGAGTATTTCAATGTTTCAGCAACCGCGTCTTGCAGAACCTCACTCAAGGATTGGCCTTCAATGCGCGCTTTTACTGTTCTAATATCAACATTTGGTTCGTAGTTAACTCTCAAACAATCACGCCAAAGCGCCACCCAGCGATCGTGTTTTACATAGCTAACCTTAAACCAATAAGATGGCACCATCATGAGTGTATGAAAATGAGGATGCGCACTGCCATCTTTTCCACGAGTCACCTCAGTAGTGCGCACCCAACCAAGAACCGGTTTAAATTCTTTCCTATCTTTTAATCGTTGAAAAGCTGAGTTCATCTTGGTTAAGGTGGCACCTAGCTCTTCAATAGCGCAATTACGTACAGTAAGAGTTAGAAATATCCAACGCGCTGTTGGATTGGTTTCTACAATTTTAGGAAGAGATTGATAAAAACGCGCTTGCCACATCAAAGAACGCCTCCATTGACATATAGGGCAGTTTCTAACCCGACAAAACGAAGCCCTTCTTAAACGAAGTTTCGTTTCACCTGTTTCTTTATTGTTGTTCCAACCAAAGTGAAGGCATCCACTGCACTCATGAATTCGTTTTGCATAGCGTTCAAATTCAGCCGAAGTTGCATAAATACCACCAACATCATCTGACTCGCCTTTATGAGTATCCCATGGTTTATCATTGGTATTGTAGTCTGTAAGGTACAGCTCTTTGTTATTATTATTTTTCACTACCCTGTCCTTAAGTCTTGGCAGGGTGAAAAAATCTATGTTATGATTCTTCAAATCACCTGCTTGGTCGTAGCGTGATACAGATTCACCCTCTGCGGCGATTTGGCGTCGACCGCAGAATCACTTCTAATCAATATCTCTTTTTACATCCTAAAAATAAATTTCCACGATCATTCTTACATACTTTTTTTCCATATTCAATAAACGCGAATAAACCATACTGGGACTGATTAAAACCCATATTTTACGCACCAGAGTTATCCCTTAATTATAAATACAAGGTAATTGGACGATTTTCTGCACAATATTTGTTCTAACTTTTAGTCTGTTTTTTTCAAACCCAAAACCAACAAAAAAATACGAAAAAACGATTCAGGTTAACTCAGTGGTTTTTATTTAAATTAAAAATTATTTGAGGGAAAAGAAAAATATTAAAAAACAGTAAATTTCCTAAAAATGAAAACACAGGCAAAACTTATTTTGAAAATAGCTCCAAAACCTCCATAAACACCGTTTAAATGCGTTTAAATTATTTTTTAGTACATTCATATCTGTTTAATATTTTTATGTCCTTAAATCGAATTTATGGAGGTTTTGTATTTTTTTATTCTTTAACCGGCTTTTCTTGTAAATTAACTTTTCTTTTTTACTAAGAAATTGGCGTTTTTTTATTGTGGCACTTTCCTTGATAGACACTCCGTATTGATATATATTTTGGTATATACTAATGAAATGGGAAATGGAGGGTATTTATCATGAGTCATTCTGCAAAAATATTCATAAATGGTCGCAGCCAGGCCGTGCGCTTGCCAGCGGCTTATCGTTTTAACTGCTCCGAGGTCTTTATCAGGAGGGATCCAAAAACAGGAGATGTGATTTTGTCACGAAAACCAAGTACTTGGGATGATTTTTTCACTATTTTAAAAACATCGGAGATTCCTGAGGATTTCATGACGGAGCGTCAAGATTCTTTACCGCAGGAGCGAGATATTTAATGGCTAATAGGAAAGATAATATTTATATGCTTGATACAAATACGGTAAGTCATTTTATCAAAGGGGTAGCTAATGTTTGTAACAAAATCATTTCAGTCCCTATGTCGGCTCTTGTCATTTCAGCAATAACCGAAGGAGAGCTGTTGTTTGGTATAGCAAAAAAACCTGATGCGAAACAACTGGGACTCGTTGTGCGTGAGTTTTTAATCCGCGTCGATGCATTACCCTGGAATAGTGCCGCTGCTTCGTGTTACGGAGTGCTTCGTGCTGATTTGCAAAAAAGAGGTAAAACATTGGGTAATCTGGATTTGCTTATTGCAGCTCATGCGTTGTCTTTAGGGGTGGTTCTTGTTACAAGCGATCGTGCGTTTAATCAGGTTGATGGGTTGAGAATAGAGGACTGGAGTCAGTGAAACAGTTTTTTAACCTCTTTATGGGGCGCTGCCCCATACCCCGGGATATTTAAAGACGTGATGGGGTGGGGTGGGTTTTACATTGTGGCTTTTGGCTTTGTATTGAGCCATTGGTTGCTGTATGCTTTATGTACGGTACAGGCGGGGACGCCGATGACCGTGACGTGATAAAGGACGGCTTCGGTCGTCCTTGTCTTTTGTGGTACATGGGAAATACTAATCACGTCGCTAAATATCCCGGGGTTTGGGGCAGCGCCTCAAGTAGGTGTCGCGGATGCGATCGATTTTTTTATCGATAGTCAAATCGTTCAGAAAGTGAATTTTGCTCTTAAAGTGTTGTTAATGCTTGTGTTAGATGCGTTCTTCACAACCTTATCCACGCAATTTGTGGATAATCTCTTCTTTAATTTTGACCATTTTACCAATTTTTTGACCGGCTCGCGGTTTTTTGTGTTTGAGTTAATTTGGAATAACCGGCACTGATGTAAAATAAATTCCACCACCAAATGGATATGTGTTTTTTTAAAGTCTTTCGTCTTAATCTGTACGTATCGTAGTGTTTCATGATGCCCAAATAAGAATTCATACTGCACAAGAAGGCGGCTTGCTCTTCTTTACTCGGTTTGCCTTTTGAAACAATTAGATTGTGCTTGGCAATTGCCTCATAAAAATTACCTTTAGTGCGTTTACCCATGTAGATTCGATTGGGTTTTAGGGTTACTCCTAAGAAAGTTACTCCTTTGCTGTGATGTTGCAGATAAGCTTTTTTTGGGTGAAGTTTTAGTTTTAGCTCGGTTTTTAGAAATTCTGCTATAACGGGAATGAGTGATTTTAAATAGTCGTGTCTTTCGTGCACCACAATAAAATCATCAACAAAACGACCATAGTATCGCATGCCTAAATCATGCTTTATGAAATGGTCAAAAGCATTCAAATAAAAATTAGCGAAAATCTGACTGGTCAAATTTCCAATGGGTAATCCACAACCATGGGCTGAATAAAATAGACTTTTATCGGGTGGTAAGTCATCCCATTTGCGTCGGCTGCCTTTGATGAAGCAATTTTTTGTTGGGTTATTGGCAAGAATTTTATGACAGAGGAATAGAATGAGTTCTTGGTCTTGGAAAAGGTAATTTTGCTCAATAAAGGTGCGTAATTTTTCCCATAAAATTCGCCTATCAATAGCCATGAAAAATCCTTGGATATCGAGTTTTAATATATAACCATCTTGTATGTAATTATGCGTGCATTTTCTGATAAAACGCGCGATGCGCTGAATGCCAAAATGAGTTCCCTTGTCCTTTCTACACGCATAGCTATCGTAAATGAACGTTTTCTCAAATAATGGGTTGAGCTTGTTGATAATCAGGTGATGCACCACGCGATCTTTGAAATCAGCTGCAAAGATTTCACGTTTGACTGGTTTGTCTACAATAAATGCAATAGAACGCCCTGGAAGATAGGCTTTGGTGTTGATTTCTTCCCATAAGGCAATTAATTTTTGCTCATAATCTAGCTCGAAAGCCAACGCATTCATGGTATTGCGTTTGTTAGCTCGTCAATCTGCATACGCTTCAAATAAATCAGCTAACTCGATGCTGGTTTTTTCTTTTGGTGTTCCAGAAACATTGTTTTTAATCATTGCATCGCACTAATAAATACGGGCCATTAAATAATGACCCGTAGGTGGTACTTGTTTTATTTAAAACCCCGAGAACACCGGACGCCAAGGTGATTGTTGCCCTTATTGTTGTTGTTCTGATTGCTGCCGCCACCGGAAGCAAAGTTCTGGTTCCACGCGTTCTCCGTAGGATTAGGCTGGTACTCAGTAGAGCTCCAGTAGTTGCCTGCAATTCACTGGTGTTTTGATTCAAATAAGGCCTCTTGTTTGAATGCGAGTTCACTACTTCAATGAAATAGTCCCAGTGCGCTTTTAAATAAAACCTGCTCGCTCATTGCCGCCGTAGCGCCAATGATTCTGGCTTTACCTGGCCGCATTACGCCAACCGGTAACTTGCTTGCTGATGCGCGTCATGAGCTCACTCAATACCGCCTGATTTCTTAATGAAATCAGCTTCATCTCCACGCATAAGCGAATTTCGAGAGTTAGTAATTCAAACTCATCCAAAAACGCCTCCAAGTGTTCCACTCTGTTTTTATGTTTGTTGGCACGGTAAATGCCGCGAAGCAAGTTCAGTGCATCGCGCTTCATATCTTGGCCTAAAGTGTATTTATACTCTCTTGGAAAACTTTTCGTGTATTCAAATACGATTAATACCAGATGATAGGTGTCTTTGTAAACCGGTAACTCCGTGTACAGTGCCATAACACAACCTAAGTATTGCATGACCCGCTTCGCTGCTTGAGCAAAGCAAGGTCAAAAGAAAAGGGATGAAGGGTTAAGGGGTTAAAGCCCGAGAACACCTAACGCCAAGCAAATTGTACTTATTGACGTAGTCCTGAAAGCTGCCGCCATCGGAAGCAAAGTTCTGGTACCACGCGAACTCCGTAGGAACAGGCTGGTACTCAGTAGAGCTCCAGTAGTCGCCTGCAGGAAAATTAAGGTTATCTACAAGATTTGCTTGCATATTTTGTAATGCTGGAGAATTCTGTGTGCCACAATTGATGTCTCCAGAATTAGCACCGTATCCCATTTCGCAGATTGCCGGCAAATACCAATCGCTATAGGTTGCTATGGTGGCAGTACAAAGCCCAGCAGCATAAGAGGTTGCTAGCTCGCCTTTGTTTGTAGTTAATGTTTGATAAATTAAATACGTGTTGCCACCAGATACATTTGTACCATTTGTACCACTATAAGCAGTAGTGGTGTAACAGCTACTGTAAGGGCTGGTAATACATCCACTACTTGAGTCCCAAACAATACCATGGGGGTATGCTGGTACCTGGTCGGATGTCGTGGCAACTTTCCCGCCTACGCTGCCGGTATTAGTTGTTGCGTCATTAAAAGCATACACATATCCACCCTGATAAACACAGCCATAGCCCAATACGACGACATCGCTTGACACGGTAGTCGCATTGCCAGCGCTCACTTGAACTGCTCCGGGAACAGGAGCTGTTCCACTCGAACAGGGATTGGTGCCATCCGAGGTGGCTGTAGCGCCAGGTGTTATTGTAATCGTGCAGCTGCTTGATGCCGCTAGCGTGCTGCCACAGGTTGTTGAGCTTGTAGTTCCTGCGGGCCAAGTCGGTGGAGTTACTGATAAGTTAACTGCGGTGTTACTTCCTGTGTTGGTAATGGTAATCACACGGGCAAGTCCAGAAGAACGCGTTCCACTGATTCCGTATTCTGTAAGCCCTGTGATACTTAAAGCCAACTGTCTTACGCTTGTGCTCAATGTGGTCGTATTCGTGACACAGTTAACGCCAACATTGGTGACGTTCGCCCCACCCATGGTGCCGCTGCCATTAGTTACGCTGCACGTTTGTCCTGTCGGCTGAGTGAGTACAGTGACGCTGTAAGGCGCACCTTGAGCTACGGGCGTGGCAAAGGTAAATGAGCCATTGCTATTAATCGTCAAATAATCACTACCATTGTCTTGCAGCACGACGGTGCCAGACAAACCAGAGACAGTACCCCCTACCATATAGGCATTGGTGGAGCAGCTTACTTGCACATTGGTAATGTTCGAGGCGCCAGCTGTTCCACTGCCATTGGTCACGGTACAGGTTTGGGTGCTGGGTTGAGTGAGTATCGTCACATTATAGGTGGAGCCTTGAGCAATGGGCGTTGAAAAAGTAAAGGAGCCATTGCTGTTGACCATCAAATTATCGCTGCCGTTATTTTGCAGCACAACGGATTCTGATGCCGCAAGCCCTGAAACACTACCCCCTACGGTTCGGGTGTTGGTGGAGCAGTTCACAGCCACACTGGTGATGTTGGCATTGGTGATGGTGCCACTGCCGTTGGTTACAGTACACGTTTGGGTTGCAGGTTGACTCTGTACGGTGACCAAATAAGAAGCCGTTTGGTTAAACATTAGCAATCGCGCCCAGAGTGATTTTCATCATTGCAATTCTGATAAAATTTTCCGCACGCTCCGTTAGTACCTCAAAATCTTTAGAAAGACGTCTAAAATTACCAAGCCACGCAAACGTTCTTTCAACAATCCATCTCTTTGGCAATATAGCAAATGTATCGGTTATTCGTTCGGAAATGTGTAGTTTTAACCGCATTTTGTTATCTACATGATCAACAGCGGTTCCCCGATATCCAGCATCAGCAGAAAATGCCTGTATTGATGGATATTTCTTGCTCACAGCATCAAAAACGTCACCCGCAGCCTTGGTATCATGAATGTTTGCCGCATGAACCTTCACATGAAGCAAGTTGCCAAGAATATCAACAACAATGTGCCTTTTTCGACCTTTGATTTTTTTTTCCACCGTCATAGCCGCGCTCTTCACTTGCATACTGTGTTTTGGTGCTTTGTGAATCAATTATGCCATACGAGGGCTTTTCATTTCGCCCCACTTTCTTGCGATGAAGCTCTGTTAAGTCATCCAAGACCTTTTGCCATACTCCTCGCATGCACCAGTTACGGTAGTGATCATATACCGTACCCCAAGGTGGAAAGTCAGAAGGCATCATTCTCCATTGTATGCCTCCTCGCGTCACGTATAAAATTGCATTAACAATGGCTCTTTTGTCATGTTCTGATACAGCGCCACGCTTATTGGTGCGCTCAAAATATTTTTCTATCAATGCCCAGTCAGCGTCCGTTACATCACTTGGATATCCCATCCCAGTTCCTCACTACTATTCTAAGCGAGATACTATACCGTATTTTGTTTAACCAAACACCTTCTAAAACAAAGCGAATTTCAGTTATGATGTTGCCCGGGTAT
>JAKBBU010000014.1 GCA_021808365.1 Pseudomonadota bacterium | reverse complement strand
TTCTAGCAATTCTCGCCTTAATCGAGAGGGAGATTGCGCCAATACCACAACACGTATTGGCGCAATCTCCCTCTCGATTAAGGCGAGAATTGCTAGAACACGGTTTTGCTCTTGAGCATTGATCGTGTGGGCAGTACACTTAACCAATCCGAAACCATGAGCCGTGGTGCCTATGTTATTCCTGAGATATTTTCTATTATTTTGTTTAATGATTACTCCATCAGCCTGGGCGATGGAACTGACAGCCCATGTCGATCAACAAACGATTACCTCAGGCGATACCTTTGAGCTTTACATTAATGCAAAGGATTACCACGGATCGGAAGCGCCTGATTTTGGAGAATTGAATACTCACTTTAATTTAGTCGGCATGCAACAATCTCAGGAAATTGAAGTCATCAATGGCCATACGACTGAAAAAACGCAATGGGCTTTAATGTTGCTTCCAAGAGGAACAGGGCAGATAACGATTCCTTCCATTCGCTTCAAAGACGCACATACAGATCCGATTACCCTAACTGTGGTTTCTCAGCAAACGAATCAACAAAGCAATCTGCCTCCTCCTATGGTTACAACGACCTTGGTTGATAAACCCGCTATTTTTTTAGAAAGTAATTTAACACCGCAAGATGCCTTTGTTCAACAACAGATCATCTATACAGTAAAGATTTTTTTTACAGGCCAATTGGAAGGAGCCAGCTTGACGGATCCAATGGCTGATCAAGCAAAAATTATGCGAATGGGGACAGATCGGTTCTATCAAACCCGAAAAAATGGCAAAATTTATAATGTGATTCAAAGACGTTATGCCGTATTTCCGCAGAAAAGTGGTCCTTTGACGATACAACCCGGTACACTGCAAGGTAATTTAGTCAGTGCCAATCAAAATGGAACGCAATGGAGCCGCTTATTTGATGCGGGTATTTTGCCGGTTAATACACATGCAAAACCGGTGACGATGGACATTAATCCTGCGCCTGTGCAAACAGGGTGGTGGTTGCCAGCGACACACCTTAAAATTGAACAATTTTGGTCAAGCGATCCTAATCATCTACAAATTGGTCAACCCATTACGCGAACGATCATCGTCACTGCTCAAGGATTAACGGCAGCACAGTTGCCGCCATTGCCGCAAGAAAACTTGGCCAATGTGAATATTTATCCTGACAAGCCTATTTTTAATGATCAACTCAATGAGCAAGGGGTTGTGGGACGGCAAGAAACCAAGATTGCCTACGTTCCCATGGCCGGTGGGTCAATTGATTGGCCAGAGATTTCAATTCCCTGGTGGAATACTCAAACAGGAAAGATGGAAGTCGCCACTGTGCAATCCATGACTGCTCAGGTGCCCTCAAATGGCCAAGCACCGTCTATTCAAAGCCCACATCCATCAAATACACAGACAATTGTAAAACAACCGATCTTGAAAGCACCGCGGCATGATTTACCCTGGTTGATTGCAGGATTATTTTTTATCTTATGGATTGGAACTTGGTTCCTTCTTAAAAAGAAACCACAAGGAGGTGCAGAAAAAACAAGACCTCAAACACTTCGGGGTTATGAACAACAAATTAAACAAGCTTGTTTGATGAATAATCCTCACGCGTTAAAAGAATCGCTTTGGACTTGGGGGCATGTCTATTTTCGCGAGCAAAAATTAAAAGATTGGGCGAGTTTGATTAATGTTATTCCTGATCCAGCGTTGCAAGAAGCGTGTCTTAATTTAGAGCGCATTTTATATAAAGACAGCGGTAACTGGAATGGTCAATCATTTTGGCTCATCTTTAAAACGAGCCATAAAAAGCCGGTTAAAAAGCATTCTAAAACAGTAAGAGAATTACCGCCTCTGTACTCTATACATAAAGCGGGAGAAAAGAAGTGAAACATCAAAGTCCTGCTCTAATGGGTCATCCTTCCTTACGATCCTCAAAAAACGCATGGGTTTCTCAACCACGGTTAGTAGGAGGATTAAATCCCTTAGTGCGGGCAGCGAGTTTGATTTTTGAAAGAATCGATGCCTTACAGCAAGGCACTGACCAAGCTGCACCAGAATTACAACAACAATTAATGTCAATGATCAAAGGATTTGTGACCCGTGTGACCCGTGATGATTATCCGCATGAAGTGGTTGTCATGGCCCGTTATGCGCTTTGTGCAACGATTGATGAAACCTTACTGTATCATCCCATTTTTCCAGAGTCATTTTGGCAAGAACATAAATTATTAGCATTATGGCCTGTTGAATCCATGGAGTCAGAACAATTTTTTCTGGCCTTGGAGCGTTTGAGTGAGAATCCCTCACGTTATCTTAATCTATTAGAATTAATCTATCTATGCTTAAGTCTAGGTTTAGAAGGCTTTTATCGATTTGCGCCTCGAGGCACAGATTCACTACGCACGGTGATGAATACCTTGTACCAGGCTATTAGCAACGAGCAGGGTGAATTTGAAATGGCGCTTTCACCACAAGCTTATCTTCCTCATAAGCAAAGAGAAACGATCAAGGTACCGTTTAAGCTTCGTTACTTACTCGGAACGACAGTCCTTTTATTAGCGGCCATTTATACAAGTTTTAATCTTGCTTATTATCGTGCAGCGCAACCTTTGGCGCATACACTACAGCAATTGATTCAAACGAAAACAATGGGGAATTCATGATGCGATTTTTTGGTTTTTTTCGATCGTCATCACGAGCTCAATTAAAAAAGCGTTTGGCAAGCGCAATTACATTTTTAAAACAAACGCCCATTAAAGCCAATGATAAAAAAATGTTAGGCGAGCTTCCTCATTATTTAGTGTTGGGCCCTGGGGGCGCTGGGAAAACGAATTTATTACTTCATTCAGGGTTGCAATTCTTACTCTCAAAAAAATATGAAAATAGCTCACCGTTTGAAATTCCAAGCACGGAAGATGCTAATTTTTGGGCCACGAAGGAAGCCGTTTTTATTGATGTAGGTCGTGACTATACCGTGCACAATCATTTAGGTAAAAAAATTAAAGAGCGATGGATGATCTTACTCAAAGTGTTAAAAAAATCTCACCATTCCATTGCCGGTGTGATTGTTGTTACTCACTTATGTGATTTAGAAGAATTAGCTCGAAATAAGAAAGCACGGCATTCGAGTAATATTCGTGATCGTCTCGATGAAATTAACACATTGTTTAAAATTGATGTGCCTGTTTATTTGTGTTTAAGCCAGTGTGATCAGATTGAAGGGTTTCAAGAATTTTTCATGCACTATAGCAAAACAGAACGCCAGCAAGTTTGGGGCGTTACCCGCCCACTGTCTAAAAAGGGAGACTCGAAATGGTTGGATTTTTTCAGTACAGCCCTTGATGAATTAGGAGTGCGTTTAAATGAGCGGGTGATGAAGCACTTACATGCTGAATATCGTTTGAATATTCGATCTAAATTACTACCTTTTTCTTGGCGGTTTTTAAATTATAAATCAGTGATTTTATCCTTTATTCAAGAGACATTTGGAGGCGGGCATTTACAGAAAAACTTAAATTTAAGGGGTATTTATTTTACAAGTAGTATGCAAAAACCGAAAGAATATACTATTTTGGATCATCACGAGACTGCGCTGCAATGTCATGATCTAAAAGAAGATACACCGTGGAAGAGTTATTTTGTGGAATCGATGTTTAGGCGAGTTCTTTTCCAAGAAGCCTTGTCCAATGTAGTTCCACCTAAAACACATTCAAATTTTATCCAACGAAGTGTATTTTTATCTTGTGCATTTGCTCTTCTGGGCGCTACTTTATTTTGGACCACTCATTTTTCAAAAAATGTGGCTTTATTAAATCAAGGTATTTACCACTTGGGCCAATATGAAGCACTGAAATCAACCCTGCAAGGTCAAGATGTGACGGCATGGCTCCCGACCTTACATCAATTAACCTTATTGAATGAATCATTGGCACAATTATCACCGCCTAGGTTGATGCGCCCTTCTCACCAAGTGAATTTAGCAGGGATGAGCACAACATTATTAAATCAAACCTTGCATGAGCATTTCTTACCTGCTGTGGGTGATCAATTGATCCAAGAAATTGAAACCTTGCATCAAAATAACTCCCCTATTTTATCAGGTGCTGTGACGGCGTATATGATGTTGGTTGAACCGATTAATTTAAAACCGCAATTTGTTGAAAAATGGTTGAATGTTTTTTGGTCGCAGCATTATGCGGATAAACCGGCGACTTTATCCCAATTACAAGGCTATTTACAGGACGCGCTTGGAAATATCACGCAAGGGATCCCTGTGCGACCCGCCATGGTGGGTCTTGCCGAGCAGGTTTTACATCCACCGGCCCCACCCGCTGAAAAAAATGATTTATCATCAAATTCGAACTCAATGGGAACCATGAGTATTGCGCTCATATCTCCCATGATTCAAGAGATGCAGCCTTCATTCTCGCAGTCAATTGCTACGCCGCCTGTAGAGACCCACGCGAATTCGGAGCTACCACAGCCTTCTGAAGGGGCAGACTCTGGCTACCCCTCGGCACAATCTTCTGTAAACTCAGAACCACCTATGACGATTACACCGGCATCCAAATCGGTAACTAAACCCGTTACCTTATCGAAGACGGTTCAAAAGACATCAAAATATTCAGGACGAGTCATAGAAACACCCTATGGTAGTATTACCATTGTGAATGAGCAACAAAAGTAGGCGTGTTTTTGTTGGGTTAGCCCAACTTACATGATAAACTCAAAACCACTTTCTTTAGTAAAATTTCCGGGGTACAATCGATCACTCGGTCGGTTCTCCTGACTCATTTTCTATACCCCGCGCGGTCACAATTTGAGGTTTTGACACCGAGGTGGCGTTCAGATTTTGACGTTCTGATTGAGAAAAAGCGCAGGAATATTCAATATCTTTCGAGCTTTTTCGATTGAAGAACGTCGAAAGATGAATGTCAGATCGGATGTTCAAAACCTCAGATTGTGACCACGCGGGGTATAGCATGGCTTATCTTTTTAATTAGTTTTTTGTCGATCTAGTTAGGTATACTGTCATGGTTGAATTTGCTCAAGATTTCAGTATTCTAAAAACACTTTTTCAGCTAAACAATGACAATCAATAATTTACATCAACTTGTTGAAAAGCAAGCAAAAAAAACACCCGATCAGACGGCCTTACTCTATTTAGATAAAAAAATGAGCTATGCGCAGCTCAATGCCCAAGCCAATCAATTGGCACATTATCTGCGTTTAAAACAGGTCTCACCGGAAGAACCCATTGCTATTTGCATTGAACGTTGTTTTGACCTCTTTGTCGCGATCTTAGCCGTTTTAAAAGCGGGTTGTGCCTATGTGCCCCTGGAGCCTCGCCAACCTCCAAAGCGGTTACAATGGATTATTGGAGATTCAAAGGCAAGAATTCTCCTCACGCAATCTCACCTCATGCCTGCCTTTGAAGATTTGCCCATTGAAAAAATTCGCGTGGATGTCGAGCGCGATATTCTGAGGGCACAAAATACAGATAATCTTGATTTAAACATTGAAGCACATCACTTAGCTTATATCATCTACACTTCGGGTTCGACAGGGCAGCCGAAGGGTGTGTGTGTGGAGCATGGGAGTGTTTTAAATCTCGTGCAGGTAGAATCAAATTTATTTCAAGTTGATCATCAAAGTAAAGTGTTGCAATTTGCTTCAATTGGCTTTGATGCTTCTGTTTTAGAATGGACTTTAGCACTGACGCAGGGTGCAATGCTTTGTCTTTTACCAGTATCCAGTAAAAAATCCACTATCGAAGCTTTTTATGATGTTCTTTCTATTTATAAGGTTGACATTGCCTTTTTTCCGCCTACTTTAGTAGAAACGGATTCTGTATCTCCAGATCTTCTTCCTGAATTAAAAACATTGGGAGTAGGTGGTGATGTTTGTACCTCCAAAATTCTTTTAAAATGGGCGCCCTATGTTCGTCTAATCAACGCTTATGGGCCGACAGAAGTTACTGTTTTTTCGTTGGCTTTTGTTTATGACGATACTCATCCTCCTGCAACCATAGGCTATCCTATCAAAAATACAGACGTTTATCTTTTCAATGATGATTTACAATCTGTGCCTGAAGGAGAGATGGGTGAAATTTATATCGGTGGTGCATGCCTTGCCCGTGGTTATTTGAATCGGCCAGAGTCAACTCAAAAAAACTTTATTGCTCATCCATTCAAATTAAATGAACGTCTTTATAAAACGGGTGATCTAGGACGTTGTCTTCCCGATGGTGCGATTGAATACATTGGCCGGGTTGATGAACAGGTTAAAATTAGAGGTCACCGTGTTGAATTGTATGAAGTGTCAAATGTTCTTTTGAAAATTGCGGGCATCAGTGAAGTTGTGACATTAGTTGATCCAACGCGCAAAGAACATTTAATTAGTTTTATAAGAATTGATCCCTCTGTTACCCCTGTGTTGACTGAAGACATTATTTTAAAAAAAGCTAAAGAGTCTTTGCCGGACTATATGCTCCCTAAGACACTTGTATTTTTAGAAAAATTCGAGCTTAATACAAGTGGTAAATACAATAGAGAAAGACTCTTAGAGATTTACAATGAAAAAAAGAGCAGAAAAAAGCTTCTTTCCTACATAGCACTTAATATAGTTGAAGAAGAATTGATTCAGATTGCTCGAGGTCTTTTACACTATGATCAGCTCGATACGCAGAGTGATTTATTACAAAATGGTTTGGATTCGATCCTGATCCTTCAGTTTATTTCACGGGCTCGGGAACAAGGAATTTCAATTCAACCCAAACAGATTTATCAGAAACGAACGATTCAAGACATCTCGTCGATTGCAAAAAAGATAAGTCCTCTTCATCCTGTTCATCTTCCCATACAAATGCCAGGCCAATTATTTGATTTATCACCCATTCAGCGTTGGTTTTTTGAACATGAATTCGTGGAACATCGTTGGGCTCAAGCGGGGTATCTTAAAATTCAGGATCCTGATTTACACATAGCCTGCCTTGAACGTGCTTGCCATGACCTGGCTAAATACCATGTGAGCTTGAATTTACGTTTCTTAAAAACTGAGTCGGGTTGGCAACAAGCCTATTCAACCTATGCATCTCAACCTCAACCGCTTTCCGTGATCGTGATTCATGATCGTTCTGAGATCAAGGCCCACCTTCAAAAACAGGGGCAGGCGATCTCGATCACAAGCGGCCCCTTAATAAAAGCTCTTTTATTTCATCAATCCTCCTCAACAACGTATTATCTTTATTTTATCATTCATCATCTTGTACTTGATGGGATCTCTTGGCGTGTTCTTTTAGAAGATGTAGCCAAATTGTATAGCGCCTATGTCAAACAGGAAGAACCTCTGATCTCACAAACACAGCCCTACCAAGCCTGGATCGAAAAACTGGGGAGTGCGCTCAAAAAACCGGAAATCTGGGCTGATCTAGCTTATTGGGAAGCTGTTTTAGCAAAGGTTAAGCTGTGTTTACCCGTGAAAAATGAGTCAGCACAGGATCGGGTTGAACATTGTAGGACCCTGTGTTTTAAGCTGGAGCAAGAGGAAACGCATTCATTATTACATGAGATCCACGCGGTTTACGGCACAGAAATCAATGCTATTTTATTGGCTGCACTGGCGATACTGTTTCAACAGGTGGAGGGTGAAAAAAAATTAGCGTTATGTCTTAATCGGCATGGACGAGAGCCCATCATCACGGAAGAGGCGGATTTTTCCCGCACTGTAGGTTGGTTCACCAGTGTGTCACCCATTTGCCTGGAGTTTGCCAAGACCGACCCTGAAGATTTGATTCCTAGTATCAAGGCCCAGCTTGAAGATATTCCACACCAAGGCGTCAGCTATGGTCTTCTTAGATATTTAACGGGAGATGATCCAAGAACAGCACCGTTACGAGCAGCCAAGGAGCCGCGGATCAATTTTAATTATTATGGGCAATGGTATTTGGATTTTATGATGACGCCGAATTGGCGTTTCATGAATCTTGATCTGGAGGGAGGGATGGATGGAAAAAGCCGTACAACAGAAGATCTTTTATTTTTGTCCTGTATCAAGGGAGGGCAATTTAGGCTCTTCCTGACCTACAATCAAACCTTGTATTCACATGAGAGGATGATGGTCTGGGGCCAGATCTACCTTGCAGGCTTGCGGGACTTGATTCGGCATTGTTTGGATAAAAAAGTGGTATTCACAATGTAAGTTGGTTAGCGTACTCGCGTAACCCAACAAAAGCATTCTGCAGCATTCTGCTAATACGGGCTGGGGTCCGGGACGGAACAACCTCATCGGTTTGATTTCCGTCCGATGAGTCGCTAGAATTCAAGGTAGGTTGAGTCTGCCTTCGAGCAGGCTCACCCAACATCTTGCCCTCTCTTTTTTCATGGAGAATGTATGGAGAAGAATCAACCAGTTGCGATGCCACAGAACGGTGATATTGTCGTTCGGGGTGATCGCCATGGCCAAGTTCTATTTATCAATGAAGCAGCAGAAGCTTATTTTTCGATTACGAATACCGTCCTCAAGAGCTGTGATTTGAAAGGCTGGTTGACGCATAAAAAAGGGATGACTCGATTATTGGCGGCTTACAAGGATGTCTTCTCTTCTAAACACACGCTTCAAACCTGTGAACAAGAATGGCCCGAGGGTACGGTGTTCCAATGGAGTGTCGCTCGCGATGATCAAACTCAAGAAATTCAAATCATTGGTAAAAAATCTGTGACCGCTCAGGATCCTGTGATTGGTCAGGATTATGATAGTTTGCAACGACTTTTTGAGTGCTTACAGGAGACAATGCCCATCAATTATTGGTGGAAAGACAAAGCTGGTTTTTACCGCGGTATGAACAGTAATGTTGTTAATATGGTGGGATTAAAACCAGAGGAGCTGATCGGAAAAAGAGATGTTGACTTACCATGGACAACAGATGTTGACGCTTTAGTACGTAATGATAATGAAGTTATGCGTACAGGACAACCTCAAAAAATGGAAGAAGTTTTGATTGGTAAAGATGGGAAGCCCTATACCTTCCTCGTCATGAAATCCCCCCTTCGTAATAACAAAGGCGAGATCATCGGGACCGTTGGAACTTCTTTTGACATCACCGATCGTAAAAAAGCTGAAGAAGCACTCCGCTGTGCAAAAGAAGAAGCAGAAGCAGCTAATCAAGCCAAAACAGAATTCTTAGAAAATATGCGTCATGATATTCGTACACCCCTGACAGGGATTGTGGGGTTTGCGCAAATTATTCGTGATGAAGCGCCTAATGTTAGAATAAAAGAATATGCAGATAATCTTGTAGCATCCAGTCAATCTTTGATGGAATTTTTAAATGAAATTTTAGAAACGATTCGCATGACGACGGGTGAAATCCCGCTATTTAGAAAGAAATTTAATTTAAAAGAAAAATTAGAAGACGTGCTCCACCTTGTGCGAGCCAAGGCGAGTTTGAAGAAACTTAATTTAACCTTAAATTACGATGAGACTATTCCTCAATATTTGGTGGGGGATTCAAAGCGAATTCATCGTATTGTTTTAGAATTGGTGACGAATGCGCTCAATTTCACCGATACAGGTTCAGTGACGCTGGGAGCTGCTTTGGCAAAACGAAGTGGTGACGATCTTGTCCTTAAAATCACGGTCAAAGATACGGGAATTGGGATTTCACCCGAACAACAAGAGAATATTTTTGCGCGCTTTAAACGATTAACCCCTTCGTATGAAGGTGTTTACAAGGGCATGGGGCTTGGGTTGTCCGTGGTTAAACAATTCATTGATGATCTGGGTGCTGAAATTTATGTTGAAAGCAAGCTTCAGGAAGGCGCTACGTTCACGTGTTTATTTCGTTTAAAAGAGGCCTTGCTTGACGATGATTTTGGTGTTGATCCCACACCGCGTCGCGAAATTGCCACGCAACCCTCAACGGTACGAACACCGGAGCTGCCCTATGGTGAGCTCGATCAGACTAAAACATGTGTTTTAATTGTTGAAGATCAACACATTGCTGCACAGGTTGCAAAAAGCATTCTTGAGGGGTTGCATTGCGCCGTTGATATTGCGAGTACAGGCCAAGAAGCCTTGCAAAAAGCAAATGAACGAATTTATGATTTAATTTTTATGGATGTTGGGCTTCCTGATATGGATGGTTGCCGTGTGGCCAAGCAAATGCGCTTGAAAGAATGGTCTCGTGATAAGCATGTTCCCATTTTAGCGTTAACGGCTCATATTGACAGTGAAAATAAACAGCGTTGTATTACAGCAGGTATGGACGCTGTGCTTTCTAAGCCTTTAAGCCGCGATAAAGCCGCTGATTTATTAAATGCGTTTATTCCTGAGCGTGCGTCAAAAATTGAGAAACAAGAAGAAAAGCCCGCTGTGGCAAATACGGATCAAGCTTTATTAAAGTTAGAAGGTCCTGTTCTTGATTTAAAGGCAGGCATGCAATTATTAGGCGGCCAAAAAGAAGTCGTGCTTGAGATGTTGAAGATGCTGGTTGAAAGTTTTGATGAAGAATTATTAGCGCTTAAGACGGCTCATGATGCACAGGATTGGGGGGCAATTTCTGATTGGGCGCATAAAATGAAGGGGGGAGCCTGTTATTGTGGTACGCTTCGCTTGAGACAGGCGTGTGAGCGTCTTGAAGATTATGTGCGTGCTCAGAAAACAGAGATTTTAGAAGGGCTTTATGAGCAAATGATTGTAGAGGTTGAGGCGGTGAGACAGGCGTTTCGTAAAAAAATGTAAGCAATTGCGAAAGCCTAAATGAAAAAGGTTTTTAACAAAAGGAAAGAACATGCGTTTAAAAACGAAAACAAAGGCGATCTTAATTGCGCTTGCAATTTTTATCTTATTAATCGTCGGTTATGTTTTGCTGTCATGGATGGCAACTCGTGAAGTGAAAACAAATCTAGACGCGCAAATTAAACGCGTCAGCCCAGCATTTGTGATCAGCTATCGTGGGTTAATGGTTGAGCCGATCACACGCCGTGTGAAGATCAACAAACTTCGTGTTCAATTAGCAGGGGAGACGAATGCACAACCCTTAACGATTGAAACCTTGATTTTAGAATTACGAAAACAGGCTGAAACCACAACACATTTTTTTCTTGAAGCACAAGATTTAAAAGTTCCTGTTGATCAGCAAATGTTGCAATCACCCATCATTTTTCAAATTGCGAAAGAAATCAATACGAATGGGTTTATCAGTCATTTAACGGTCAATTACGATTATTCTGTTTCTGATCAACAGGCACAACTTCAACTTGATTATGCCCTTGAACAATTAGGGGCGTTAAAATTAAAACTCGCCTTGACTCATTTTATTCCTGGCCGTCAGGGTTTCGCTCAATTGAGCGTGATTGGGCTTCAATCGTTTGAATTGGTTTATACGGATCAATCCTTGGTTTCACGTGTGTTTGCCGTGTTGGCACAACAAGAGGGGATGTCGGTGCCGCAATACATGACGCAATTGATCCAAAAAACGCAGACAAAAATTGCAAGTGAGACTTCACCCTTGGTGAAACAAGCGCTCGAGCAATTCATTGTTTTTTGCCAAAATCCGCAGCAATTAAGTTTGAGCGCCACGCCTGCGCAGCCTGTGTTATTAGGTCAATTGCGTTTATTAAATCCTGAGCAAAGTGTGGATCAATTGAATTTAAAAGTGATCGCATCCTCTTCTAAGGGGCTACAAGCAGCACCTGGATTGCTGCCTGCACCAACTCCATCCATAGCCCCACCAACAGCTTCAGTGGTGGTTCCGGCAGCAGCTCCAAAAGTTGTTGCTCCTGTAACAGCTGCGAGCGTGCCAAATAGTTCACAAAGTCCCGTCGTGCATCAACCGGCTGTAGTGCCCACAAAGCCTGTACCTACTGCTGCAACGGCAAAAAATTCAGGAGCTGCTCATGCTGCTTGATCGCAAACAATCGTGTGTCGTCTTGGTGGATGTACAAGAAAAATTGCTTCCCTTGATCGACGAGCATGAAAGCTTGATCCGCCATTGCGCTTGGGTTTTACGTGTGGCGCAACGGTTGAATATTCCAATTATTGTTTCTGAGCAATATCCAAAGGGATTAGGGCCAACATCCTCGGCATTAAAAGAAATTATTTCAACAGAATCTGTGCAGGAAAAACTTTATTTTTCTTGCGCGTCGGATGCAAATTGCCTTAAAGCCATTGAAAATTTAAAGCGTAATCAAATCGTATTGATGGGTATTGAAACACATGTGTGCGTATTGCAAACAGCGCTGGAATTACAAGCACAACATAAGCAGGTTTTTGTGGTAGTTGATGCGGTTTCTTCGCGTAAACAGCTCGATAAAAAATATGGATTGAAGCGTATGAGTAAAGCGGGTGTTGAATTGATCACGCGCGAAATGATGGTGTTTGAGTGGTTGCGCCAATCCGGCACGCCTGAATTTAAGCAAATCAGTCAGGAGTTTTTGAAAGTTTCTTGAGTCGTTATTTCTGCGGAGGCCAGAATCCAGAGAGCCTCGTCATCCCGGGATTTAGTGTTTCTTAGCGAGTACTCTCGCTTAGAAACACTTAATACCCGGGATCCAGGAAAATATAAAAGGGATTTTTTCATCACAGGAGAACCTATGGACATCAGAGGACACGTTGCCATCATCACCGGTGGTGGTTCAGGGCTCGGCGCAGCAACAGCATTGCGCCTCGCCAAAAAAGGCGCACTCATTGCTATTTTTGATCGCAATATTGAAGCAGCCCATCAAATTGCTGACCCGACACAGGGCAAGGCTTATGGCGTCGATGTCACCGATGCAAAAGCGGTAGAAGAAGCCCTTGTGCAAGTGACCAAAGACTTAGGTTGCCCACGGATCTGCGTGAATTGTGCGGGTGTAGCGCCTGCGCAACGCACCGTCGGGCGCGAAGGGCCGATGGATTTACAAGCCTTTCGTCAAGTGATCGAAATCAATCTCATCGGCACATTTAATGTGGTGCGTTGTTTCGCCGCAAATTTATCGACACAAGAAGCACTGAATGCCGATGGTGAACGTGGGGTGATCATTAACACAGCATCGGTCGCGGCCTATGAAGGGCAAATTGGCCAAGCGGCTTATAGCGCTTCAAAAGGCGGTATTGTTTCGATGACATTACCGCTCGCGCGTGAATTTTCAAAATTTGGGATCCGCGTGAATGCTATTGCTCCCGGTATTTTTGCAACACCGATGTTATTGGGCATGCCCGCTGAAGTACGAGCCAGCCTCGGCGCGATGGTGCCATTTCCCGCACGCCTCGGCCAGCCCGACGAATATGCACATTTAGTCGAGCATTTAGCGGAAAACACGATGCTCAACGGCGAAGTGATTCGGCTCGACGGTGCAATTCGCATGCAGCCGAAGTAGGGGAGGTTGGTATTTTTAATGAGCTGTTTGTTCGTCGTCTAGATCACTAAAGTGAGATAAGATGACTGGTGGTCTATCTGGTAAGTTAACAACCAGCTCAATATTGCCGCCCATCGCTGCGATATACTTTCTCAATGTAGAAAGTAATAAATCAGATCGTTTCTCAATACGAGAAATACCTTCTTGTCCAATATCAAGAACTTCAGCCATTTCTTTTTGTGTGATTGCCATCATTTCACGTAGTTCTCGCAAAGACATTTCTTTTTCAATCAGCTCAGTGGCTTTTTGCTTAATTTTGCTTTGTCTTTTAGTTGATAGACGGCTAATTTTATCATTGAGTGATGTTGTCATTGTGGGTCTCCAAAAGTTCTAAATGTTTCGTGTAACGGTTATCCGCTTTCTTAATTAATTGCTTGTAAAAAAACTTTTCACTGATCCCGCCTTTACTGCCTGCGACCAAGAGAATAGCCTCTCTTGCTGGGTCAAAAGCAAAAGCTACACGCCATACACCTCCGTCAGCTTTGAATCGTAACTCTTTCATATTTGGGTATGAAGAATTATTAAGAGTATCGACGTGTGGCCGTCCAAGTGATGAACCAAATTCCTCCCGCAGCAGTGCATGTGCTAGAAGCTCATCCTGTACCACTTGAGAAAACCCGTCGAACTCATACTCAAAGTCTGGATAAAAATTTATTTTCCATCGCATGAGCTAAGTATGTCATATAAAACATATGTTGTCAAGAGCCCAAATGCTCCACCATTGCTGCCCAAACCGTAGCAGGTTGCAGATTTTTGACAAAACATTCTGCCTCGGGGCCGAATTTACATTCACGTAAATAACAGGGCGCACAAGGATATTCTGCACTTAAATATTTTTGATTTTCATTAAATACACCGAGCAAATTTGGATCTGTGGGGCCATATAAATGAATACCCTTAACCGGCAAAGCAGCGGCCAAATGAGCCAATCCTGTATCAAGACCCACAACACCCGACGCGCCTAATAAAATGCGCGCTTGCTCGGCGATGCGAAGTCTCGGTAATACGGTTGTTCCTGACGCAACTTGAGCAAGCCGTTCTGCGCGTTCACGTTCAGCATTGCCGCCCCAAGGTAGAACGACATGATAACCTGCTTGCGTCGCAAGCTTAACCAATTCCAACCAATAGCGCTCGGGCCAATGTTTGGAATCCCAGGTTGTGCTGTGTAAAAAAACGAGATAATTCGAAGGTAATTCGATGGATAATTTTGGCAGGGTTTCAAGATTGATCCCATGCTCGGGCTCTGTTTCAGGCATGGTATAACCCAATGCTTGTGCAAACAAAAGACGTGTACGCATGATCACATGCAGATCATGGGTGCCTGCAATAAAAAAGCGCCGCTTATACGCGAATTGAGCACCCCATTCACGCACACTGTTTGAATCCATCCCACAACGAAGACCACGTGCAAGACGGGTGATCGCCGCACTTTTTAAATTCCCCTGAGCATCAATAATTAAATCGTAAGGGCGTTCGCGCAATTGCCGATAAAATGTTTTGAGCTCGCCATTTTTCATGGCTTCCCATTTATTTTTTTTCCAACGTCGATGCGCACATTTAATGACATGCTTCACGGCGGGATGCATGACGGGAATATCGGCAAAAATCTCATCAGATACCCAATCAAACTCAATGCCTGGGATGTTTGCGGCGGCATCCGTGAGTGCAGGGAGTGTGTGAACCAAATCACCCATCGATGATAATTTTACAATAAGAACGCGCATTACCTTTCTCCTAACCAAAAAAACCCCGCAAAAGCGGGGTTTTTAATTTCAAAAATAAGAAACGTCAGCAACTACATCATGCCGCCCATGTCTCCCATTCCGCCCATACCACCCATGCCCGCATGAGCAGCGCCTTCATCTTTCTTAGGCAATTCAGCGATCAAACATTCCGTCGTGATCATCAAGCTTGCAACAGATGCTGCATTTTGCAACGCAGTACGAGTCACTTTGGAAGGATCCAAAATACCCATGGCAACCATGTCACCATATTCACCCGTCGCTGCATTATAACCGTAATTGTCCTTGCCATTTAAAACACGGTCAAGCACAACAGAAGGCTCATCACCGGCATTTGCCACGATTTGGCGCAAAGGCGCTTCCATCGCACGCAAGGTCAATTCAATACCGACTTGTTGATCAGCATTGTCACCTTTCAAATTCTTAATGCTTTGCAGCACACGAATCAAGGCAACACCGCCTCCAGGTACAACACCTTCTTCAACAGCTGCACGGGTTGCATGCAAGGCATCTTCCACGCGCGCTTTCTTTTCTTTCATTTCGATTTCAGTGGTAGCACCCACTTTGATTACAGCAACACCGCCTGCTAATTTAGCAACACGTTCTTGCAGTTTTTCACGATCGTAATCTGATGTGGTATCTTCGATTTGAGCACGCAATTGAGCGACGCGTGATTCAATCGTTTCATGTTTGCCTGCACCATCAATGATCGTGGTATTTTCTTTCGTGACGATCACTTTCTTCGCAGATCCTAAATCGGTCAGTTTTGCCGCTTCAAGCGTCAAACCCACTTCTTCAGCAATCACGGTTGCACCTGACAATACAGCAATGTCCTCCAACATCGCTTTACGGCGATCACCAAAACCAGGGGCTTTCACAGCGCAGACTTTCACAATACCGCGAATCGTGTTTACAACCAAAGTTGCCAACGCTTCACCTTCCACATCTTCAGCAATGATCAACAGTGATTTACCGGCTTTCGCAACGCCTTCAAGAATCGGTAACATATCGCGAATGCTGGAGATTTTTTTGTCGACCAACAACAAATAAGGATGATCCAATTCACAGGACATGCTTTGCTGATTGTTGATAAAGTAAGGTGATAAATAACCGCGGTCAAATTGCATACCTTCAACGACATTCAGTTCATTTTCCAAGCCTGAACCTTCTTCAACGGTGATCACGCCTTGTTTACCCACTTTATCCATCGCATCAGCGATGATGGCGCCAACAGCTTGATCGGAGTTTGCAGAAATTGAACCCACTTGGGCAATTTCGTTGCGGCTTGTGCAAGGTTTGGAAATGTCTTTGATCTTCCGAACCGCAGCTTCAACTGCTTTATCAATCCCACGCTTGAGATCCATTGGGTTCATACCTGCAGCGACTGACTTGATGCCTTCACGTAGAATGGCACCCGCCAATACGGTTGCTGTGGTTGTACCATCACCAGCCTTATCAGACGTTTGTGAAGCTACTTCACGGAGCATTTGCGCACCCATGTTTTCAAACTTATCTCTTAACTCAATTTCTTTAGCTACTGTGACACCATCTTTTGTAATGGTAGGCGAGCCAAAGGATTTTTCGATGACGACATTACGACCTTTAGGTCCCAATGTTGTGGCGACAGCTTTTACTAAAACCTCTACACCACGTGCCAGACCTGAACGACTGGCTTCTGCAAATATTAATTCTTTTGCCATGATTTAATTTCCTCTTTTAAAAAACTTAAGACTAGTCTTCAATAACGGCCAATACATCTTCTTCACGCAAAATCACCAAATCTTCACTCTTGTGTTTCGTTTCAGTGCCTGCGTATTTACCAAATAGAACGACATCGCCTGGTTTGACTTCCAGGGGAAGACGATTACCATTATCCAGCACACGGCCTTTGCCTACAGCAACGACTTTACCTTTGCAGGGTTTTTCTTTAGCTGAATCAGGGATCACAATACCGCCCGGTGATGTGCTTTCTGATTCAATGCGAATGACCGCAAGACGATCATTAATTGGACGAATATCCATTGTTTTCTCCTTTCATAGTTGGAAGCGACTCTCCTCGCTGAGTGTTTTTCAGCAAAGGAGAAATACTAGTGTCAAGATGGGGGAGTTTGGTGGGATTTCAAGGGGGAGTTTAAAAAAATTCTATTTCGGATCATCTTTCTTATCTTCCGGCGGTTTTTCACCTTCCCGCCAAAATTCACCCTCGATCACCGGTTTCTCATCGGCTTTTTTAGCACCTGGTTTTGCTTTTTGATGCTTTTCAATCCAACGGATCATTGCATTACGTACGCCAGGAATGAGGATGATCAAACCGATAATGTCCGTGATAAACCCGGGGATCAACAATAAACAACCCGCCAGAACGATGATAGGGCCATGAAGGATCTCAGCGCTGCCCTCAACTCGATGTTCATAGGCTTTTTCCAAGGAAAGCAAGCCTTGGCGGCGCAGCAGGATTAAACCCAGCGCCGAACTGGCCAAGATGAGCAGTAAGGTTGGAAGAAGACCGATCAGGTCATCCACGATGATAAAACCGGCAATTTCGAACAGCGGAAACAGGATCAATACAAATTTCATGAGTAAAAACCTCTTTGAGCTGAGTATATCATATTCAAGGCCAAAAGTGCTTGAACAAGAGTTGTTCATGTGCTATAATAGTTTTATGTACCCAAGTCTTAACTATGCATTAGATCCAACAGGGTGCATTCCAAAATTTTCCATTTTTCTAAAATAAAATAATTAAATCATACGGGGATTGTTGTGGCCAATAAAGGAGAAAACCGAGGTTCTGTGCTTATTAGAGTCGCGGGAGCACCCTTGGAAATATTTAAAAAATATCAACAAGCTAAGCAAAAGATTGAGCTTGCTAAGAAAATCTATAATTTTGCTAAAAAAAAGCATCAAGAATATAAAGACCGCCAAAAAGAAAAAGAGTCTGAGAAAGAACAGCAAACTAATGAAAAAGCAGAATCCAATGAAGGCCAGTCGTCCACTTCTGAGACCCAATCCGTAGAAAATCTTCCTCAAGCACCTACTGAGACTGAAGTTCCTGTCGAGACTGAAGTTCCTGTCGAGACTGAAGTTCCTGTCGAGACTGAAGGACAGAGCGAACAGACTGAACTTTCTGATGAGAATGTTAAAGAAGAAACCCTGGAAGAAGGACAAGAAGAGAACCTGGAAGAAGGACAAGAAGAGAACCTGGAAGAAGGACAAGAAGAGAACCTGGAAGAAGGGCAAGAAGAGAACCTGGAAGAAGGGCAAGAAAAGAACCTGGAAGAAGGGCAAGAAGAGAACCTGGAAGAAGGGCAAGAAGAGAACCTGGAAGAAGGGCAAGAAGAGAACCTGGAAGAAGAGAAAGGGGAAGAAGAAACCGAGGAGAAAGAGGAAGAAGAAACTGAGGAGAAAGAGGAAGAAGAAACCGAGGAGAAAGAGGAAGAAGAAACCGAGGAGAAAGAGGAAGAAGAAACCGAGGAGAAAGAGGAAGAAGAAACCGAAGAGAAAGAGGAAGAAGAAACTAAGGAAGAAGGGGAGGAAGAAACCAAGGAAGAAGGGAAAGAAGAAGCTAAGGAAGAGCAATCTGAAGCACCCGAAGCGCCGGAAGCACCTGAACCGGGAGCAGAAGCACCTGAACCGGGAGCGGAACTGACTGAAGCACCCGAAGCGCCGGAAGCACCCGAAGCGCCGGAAGCACCGGAAGCGCCCGAAGCACCGGAAGCGCCCGAAGCACCGGAAGCGCCCGAAGCACCCGAAGCACCCGAAGCACCGGAAGCGCCCGAAGCACCGGAAGCGCCCGAAGCACCGGAAGCGCCCGAAGCACCGGAAGCGCCCGAAGCGCCCGAAGCACCGGAAGCGCCCGAAGCACCGGAAGCGCCCGAAGCACCCGAAGCACCCGAAGCGCCCGAAGCACCGGAAGCGCCCGAAGCACCGGAAGCGCCCGAAGCACCGGAAGCGCCGGAAGCACCCGAAGCGCCGGAAGCCCCCGAAGCGCCGGAAGCGCCCGAAGCACCGGAAGCGCCTGAAGCGCCTGAAGCGCCTGAAGCACCCGAAGCACCGGAAGCACCAGAAACGCCCGAAGCACCCGAAGCACCGGAAGCACCAGAAATGCCCGAAGTTGGAGAAGTGGATACGGCGCCTAAGCCTGAGCCTTCTTCTGGTCGTGAAGTTGAAGAAGAGGAGGAATTCGAGGCAACAGAAAGTCCAGAAGGAGTGCAGGAACCTTCTGAATTAGATTTATCTGACATGAATATTCAAGATGCAAGTCAAGATCTGGCTAATCAGCTTGTGGAGCAAAACGGGCAGAGCCCAGAAGCCTTGAGTAAATTTCAAGAGCAAATGAAATTTTCAGACCAAGACATGCAGCAGCTCGATAATGAAATTGGGGACGACGTTGATGCCCTAAGCGAAACTGAGGAAACGGATCCAGCTGCTGAAGCGAAATTTCAAGAGCAAGAAGCGAATATGTCTCCTGAGGCCGATGATTATGCGACTACGAAAGCAGAAGAACCAGAAGAGCCTGAGGTTGCTGAGGAAGCTGTCGAGGAAACTACTGAGGAAGCTGTCGATGAAGCTGTCGAGGAAGTTGTTAAGGAAGTTGTTGAGGAAGCTGTCGAGGAAGTTGTTGAGGATGCTATTGTAGCTGTTCTACTAGCACCTATAGGAATGTAGGTATTTTTAAATAACCTGAGTTATGGATAAGCAATTTCTAATGGATTGAAAAATATATATTTTTCGTCATTGCGAGAAAATACGCTGAATAATAGTGAAAAGAAGAAGGAGCTAACAGCGTATTTTCGTGGCAATCCAGTCGCTGTGCTTTCTTACGAAGTGATCTTTTCAAGATCGTTTTCTGGATTGCCGCGCGATTTCGCTGGAATTTCTGATTATTCTTTCCTGATCGTTCAGCGAAAATCGCTCGCAATGACGGCTTTTTCTTATCCAGAATTCAGGTTAAATAGGGTTCAATTTAGCCAGAAAATTTATGGGTAATTGAAAGATACCCTGAACGATTACGCAACATTTCTTAAGATATTTCTAAGATTTTTATCCACAACGTCCTGCGGCAAGGCGCTCTAAATATTCAGGGCTGATGTCATTCGTGACATAATTTCCGCTGAAGACAGAATCTTCAAAACGCTCGATGCCAGGATTTCCTTCCTGGCAAGCAGCGACCAATCGATCCAATTTTTGATAAAATAACCGATCAGCACCGATCAATTTTGCGATTTCTTCTGTATTTCTTCCATGTGCGACCAATTCTTTCAACGATGGAATGTCGATCCCATAGACATTTGAATAAGCAACAGCTGGTGCAGTTGAGGCAAAATAAACTTTTCTTGCACCCGCATCTCGGGCCATTTGAACGATTTCCTTACTCGTCGTGCCACGTACGATCGAATCATCCACCAGCAAGACTGATTTATCGCGAAATTCTAAAGGAATAGGATTGAGTTTTTGACGCACGGAACGGCGGCGTTGTTTTTGGCCTGCCATGATGAAGGTGCGGCCAATATAGCGATTTTTCACAAACCCTTCACGAAACTTCAAACCCAACCGCATGGCTAAACTCGAGGCCGCCGTACGGCTGGTGTCGGGAATGGGCATGACGACATCGATGTCATGATCAGGAAATTCTTCCAGAATTTTGTCTGCTAAATATTCCCCTAATCGCAATCGAACTTTATAAACCGACACACCTTCAATGAAGGTATCTGGCCTTGCGAGATAAACATATTCGAATAAACAAGGATGTAATTCGGGTTTTTTAGCACATTGCTGCCGGTGAAGCTCGCCTTGCTGTGTGATGTAAATGGCCTCGCCCGGTGCGACATCGCCCAGCATTTTAAAACCGAGAGCATCAAGCGCCACTGTTTCTGAGGCCAACATGTACTCAGGGCCTTCTTCAGTTTGGCGTACACCGTATACCAAGGGGCGAATACCGTAGGGGTCACGAAATCCCACTAAGCCAAATCCCATAATCAACGCGACAACAGCATAAGCGCCTCGGCAGCGTTCATGGACACCGGAAACCGCTTTGAAAATATGTTCAGGTCGGACTTGCACTTGGTGTTGGGTTTGCAATTCATGAGCGAAGACATTGAGAAGAACTTCGGAATCAGAACTCGTATTTAAATGGCGAAGATCGACTTGAAATAGCTCCTTACTCAGGGCTTCGGTATTGGTTAAATTACCATTATGAGCTAATGCAATGCCGTAGGGTGAATTGACGTAGAAGGGTTGTGCTTCATCTTTGTCGCCGCTGCCCGCTGTGCCGTAACGCACATGTCCGATGCCGGCATGGCCAGTGAGTTCGCGGATGTGTCGGGTGCGAAAGACATCGCGCACCAACCCATTTCCTTTGTGGAGGCGAAATTTGTCTTGGTCACAGGCGACCATACCTGCAGCATTTTGCCCACGATGTTGTAGGGCAATCAAGCTATCAAAGAGTTCTTGGTTGATGGGATTTCGCGCATTGATACCAACAATTCCACACATAAGATTTTAAACCCATCGATTAAAAAAGAAGCAGTAATTTAGCATTTTTTTCTTATTCGTTCAACCCAAAACTCTCCTCAATTAGCTCCTGTCATCCCCGCCTCCGCGGGAATGACGACTCCTACAACCCAAAACTCTCCCCACATCCACATGTGTTTTGATTCCGTGGATTTGAAAACACAAAGGACTCATTCAAGCCCTGTTTAACGTAATCAATTCGAGTGCCTTTGACAAGGGGAAAGCTAGCCGCATCGACATAGAGCGCCAAGTGTTCATCGATCGGAAAAACATGATCATCAGTTTGTTTGAGGTCGACATAATCCAGCACATATTTATAACCACTGCAGCCGCTTTTTTTGGCACCTAATCGCAGGCCAAGCCCACCGCGTTGTTCGATGATGCGGCGTACACGGGCGATCGCAGCCGGTGTGAGCGTGATGGTTTCATTGGCGTGTTGGATCGCCTGTGGATCAACTGTTTTAACGATATTAATATTACTCATAGAACCTCAATTTAAAATGCCTCAGCGCGTGCTTCTTCCCAGTCTTTTTTGAAAAACTCAGGTGGTTGAGCGGCTAATAATCTGCCTTCAGGGCAAACGCCATAGAGATCAGCATAGCTTCTGGAATGCGCATAATCGATACGGTGAAAAATGTGTTTGGGTGATAAATCATCCACGTGATGAATACCCATTGCCCCAACGAGTTCTAAAAAACTGTGTATCATGGAATGATGATAATTCGCCACACGCACACATTTGTCTTCAACCACTAAGCCTCGGGCTAGGCGAACATTTTGTGTCGTTACACCGGTGGGGCAAGTATTCGCATTACATTGCAGTGACTGAATGCAGCCGAGTGCGAGCATCATCGCACGTGCTGAGTTACATAGATCGGCACCGAGCCCAATTTTCGTGACCATGTCCATGCCGGTGGCAATTTTACCGCTCGCAATGATTCGAATTTTATCACGAATGCTTGTACCGCGAAGGGCATTATCAACATATAAAACCGCATCATTGATCGGTGTGCCTACGGAGTTTACAAATTCCACCGGTGCGGCACCCGTTCCGCCTTCTGCGCCGTCAACGGTGATGAAATCAGGAAAAATTTGCGTTTGAACGATGGCTTTACAAATACCGAGAAATTCTTTGCGAATGCCGAGACACAATTTAAATCCTACAGGTTTCCCTCCGGATAATTCGCGCAAACGTGCCAGGAATTCGAGTAATTGAATCGGCGTTGAAAACTCTGGATTACAGGGCGGAGAGTCGCAATCTTTTCCTAATTCGATTCCCCGGATCCGTGCAATCTCAGGGGTTATTTTTGCGGCAGGTAAAATACCGCCATGAGAAGGTTTTGCACCTTGAGAAATTTTAATTTCAATCATTTTGACAGCGGGTTCTGCGGAACGTTCTTTAAAAAGAACGGGATCGAGTCGACCCGCTCGATCGCGAGCACCAAAATTTGCAGTGCCCAATTGCCATACTAAATCACCACCGCCCGCCAGATGATGTTCGCTTAATCCGCCTTCACCGGTATTATGCGCAAAATTTCCAATTTTTGCGCCTTTATTGAGTGCTAAAATAGCATTATTGCTGAGCGCACCAAAGCTCATGGCGGACACATTCAAGCGTGAGGCCGAGTAGGGTTTGCTGCATTGTTCATTGCCAATGGTGATCCGTGCTTCTTCAGGTGCGACAATAGTAGGGGCCATGGAGTGGCGGATCATTTCATAACCGGGTCGATCGATATCGAATTGGGTACCGAGTGGAATGGTATCACGCACGCCTTTTGCACGGCGGTAAACGAGGCTGCGTGTTTCGCGGTTCAGGGGTCGTTCAGTTAAGTCGTCTGAAATAAAGTATTGTTGCATTTCTGGGCGGATGAATTCCATGATATAGCGTAAATGCCCAACGATGGGGAAATTACGCAAGATAGCGCGCTTAGTTTGAACGACATCGTAGATGCCGATGAGCAAAAGAATGCCTGCGAGTAGGATGAAGAAGTAGAAATGTAAATAATCGAATACGGCAAAAACAACGAGACAGGCGAAAAGGAAACAGGCTACGATAGAAAATCTTAACATGGATTAACTCCCATGAGAACGTCACAAGTAATAACATCAGAATAGTCTAAAATCTGAGTGAAGTGTGTGAGTACGCGTTCGCCAGCTGCTGCGACGGTTTGAGGACCGCCGAGCGCACTGGCTTGGGTCATCGTTAATCCTTGATAACCACAGGGATTGATGAAGCTAAAAGGGGTGAGATCCATGTTGATGTTGAAGGCAAGGCCATGGTAGGAGAAGCCGCGGCGAACGCGTAGGCCGATGGAGGCGATTTTTGCGCCGTCGACATAGACACCTGGCGCGTCGGGTTTAGCGATGGCTGTGATTTGATAGTCGGCGAGCGTTTGGATCATGGCTTGCTCGAGGGTGGTGACGAGTCCGCGCACGGTAAGGCTGAGACGACGGGTGTCGAGGAGGACATAGGCGACGAGTTGACCTGGGCCGTGGTAGGTGACTTGGCCGCCGCGGTCGACGTGGATGAGGGGAATTTCGTGTGTATTGATGACGTGTTCGTGTTTGCCATTTTGGCCGAGTGTGAAAACGGGGTGGTGTTCAAGTAGCCAGATTTCGTCAGGGGTTTCTGGGGTGCGTTGTTCTGTGAAGGTTTTCATGGCTTGCCAGATGGCATTGTAGTCTTGAAGATCAGTGAATTGTCGTACGATGAGGGATGCCATGGTTGTTCTCGTTGAGTATGGAGTGGGAATTATACCATTTTTTGGGTTTATACTGATCACAATCGAAATTTAGGATTATTCGACCTTACTAAATAGTGTATTTATATTATCATACGTCGTGCTTATGTTTTTATTTTCATTAACAGTTGGCTAACTGTTGAGCTACTTGGAGTTTAATTTGCCAAAATTGTCGACAATACATCTGAATAGGCTCATCGACTGCTTTTCTGTTGTCGAAGGTTTGTCAAATTAAACCCAAACAGCAATTAGTCATGAATATTACAACCGTCAAGATATCATTTAATGAAGGGCTGAGAAAAACCCGTCGTCGCTTACTGATTGGCGGGCCAGTGCTATTCATGTTGATACTACTTATTATCTACATCGTCACTGGACGATATGTTTCCACTGACGATGCTTATATACAAGCCGCGCACACGGACATCAGTGCCAATATTTCTGAGCGCGTCGTTAGCCTCGCTGTGAGGAACAACCAGAAGGTTCATAAAGGAGAGCTTTTATTCAAGCTCGATGATCGTAACTATCTCATTGCCGTGGAGGAGGCAAAAGCCGATCTGGCAAGTACACAGCTTCAGATTGCGGCTTTAAAAGCGACTTATCTGCAGCGCCAGGCCGATGTGCAATCCGCAAAAGACACGCTGGTTTATCAAGAACGTGAATTCAAGCGCCAACAGGTTTTGGCTGCTCAACATATTTCATCACAAGCCGAACTTGATAAAGCCCAGCATGCATTTCTCAATGCCCTTCAGCAGTTAAAATCATTTCAGCAACAACGTGACAATACGCTCCGATCATTAGACAATAAACCCAACATTGATATCAACGAACATCCCTTGGTATTACAGGCGAAGGCAAGGCTTGAGCGTGCTGAATTAAATCTTTCCTATACAGTGGTCAGCGCGCCGTCAGATGGCGTTGTTACCAAGGTCGATCTGTTACAAGTGGGTGACTACATTAAAGCTGCCGATGCAGTTTTTTCGCTGGTTTCTACCACGCATGTGTGGGCAGAGGCGAATTTTAAAGAAACTCAGTTAACAAATGTACATCCTGGCCAGAACGCCACCATTAGCATTGATGCTTATCCAGGGAAAATATTTCATGGCAAAGTGGTGAGCACGAGTCCTGGTACTGGATCCAGCTTTGCCGTGTTGCCGCCGGAAAATGCTACTGGCAACTGGGTGAAAATCGTGCAACGTCTACCTCTTCATATTAGTATCGATGATGCTGATCCCAATATGCCTTTACATATGGGCTTAAGTGCAACCGTAGAAATTGATACGCACAGCGGCGTGAGGAATAAAAATTGATGATCGATCACAGCATAACAGACAAGACTAAACTGCTGTCTTCCTCATCTCCACTGAAAGGTTTAAGTCATGGTTTGCTAACTTTATCTGTGATTGCAGCCACTATTATGCAGGCTCTCGATAGCACCATAGCCAACGTTGCGCTGCCCAAAATGCAGGGCTCGCTCTCAGCAACGCAGGATCAAATAACATGGGTGTTGACGTCTTATATTATTGCCGCTGCCATTATGACTCCGCTGACGGGCTGGCTGGCAGGGCACATCGGGCGCAAGAAAGTTTTTCTGGTATCGATTATTGGATTTACGATCACCTCGGTGTTGTGCGGTATGGCAGAAAATTTACCGGAAATCGTTCTTTTTCGATTGTTGCAGGGACTGTCAGGCGCGGCTCTGGTACCACTTTCACAAGCTGTTTTGTTTGATATTAACAAGCCGGAAGATTATAGCAAAGCGATGGCCCTTTGGGGTGTTGGTGTGATGATGGGGCCGATTTTGGGTCCTGCCCTGGGAGGTTGGCTCACTGAAACTTACAACTGGCGCTGGGTCTTTTATATCAATGTGCCAGTTGGCATATTGGCTTTCATTGGATTATGGGTATCCATGCCAGAAACGAAAAAGCAAATTAGCCGTTTCGATTTTTTTGGTTTTATTACATTGAGTGTTGCCATCGGTGCTCTCCAGTTAATGCTTGATCGAGGGCAATTGAAAGATTGGTTCGGCTCGAACGAGATTATTTTTGAAACAATAACGATGGGTGTGGCATTTTATTTGTTTTTTGTACATATGTTCACCTATCGACGACCCTTTTTGAGCCCGGATCTTTTTAAAGATCGTAATTTTGTCGCCGGTAATATCTTTATTTTTTTTGTGGGTGTGGTTCTGTTCGCTACGTTGGCTCTTATTCCGCCCATGTTGCAGCAAGATATGAATTATCCCGTGATAACCGCAGGTCTGGTAACGGCACCACGCGGTGTCGGCACGATGCTCGCGATGCTCATCGTCGGTAGACTCACAAGCAAAATCGACCCACGTCTGATTATAGCGGTAGGCTTAACATTGATAGCTTTTTCTCTCTGGCAAATGACACAATTTTCGCTGCTCATGGATGAGCGTCCTATCATTGTCAGCGGCATTGTGCAGGGATTTGGCATTGGTTTGGTTTATGCACCCCTTTCAGCCATTGCGTTTGTAACACTGGAGCCCGCGCTGCGCAATGAAGGTACGGCATTTTTTAATTTACTGCGTAATCTGGGTAGTGCCATAGGGATTTCTATCGTGGAAACTTTACTGACACGTAATACCCAAATTCTGCATTCCAGTCTGGGTGAGCATATTACTCCCTACAGCTTTAATAATATTGGATATGCCGCCATGCATGTTGATCCTACCCATATTACAGGATTAGCTTCACTGAATGTTATTGTGACCACACAGGCCGAAATGATGGCTTATATCAATGATTTTAAGCTGATCATGGTGATGACTATTGCCGTGATTCCGCTCTTGCTTTTGCTGCGCAAACCCCAAAATATGCCCGAATCAGAGCAGGCAGTGGGAATAGAATAATGATGAAAAACGGGTTGCCATGCATACAGGTCCTAGTTATGATTTATTGCGCTGTGATGGTTTCCGGCTGTACAGTGGGCCCCGATTACAAAACACCAGTAGTTCCAGTGGTAAAAACCTATAATGCAAAGGATGAGATATTGCCAACGGAGCAGCATATTGCCATTGGAAAACAGATTCAGTCTGATTGGTGGACACTCTTTACATCACAATCGCTCAACGAAGTCATCAAACAAGCAATAGCAGATAATTATGAAATAACGACAGCAAAAGAAACTTTAGTTGCAGCACAGGAATCGCTTAAGGCAGAGCAAGGTAATTTGTTTCCCCAAGTATCACTTGATGCTACGGCGGGCAATCAGAAATATGGCGTTGCGCTGTTCGGTCCAATCAATTTTATGATTCCTCCTTTTACTTATTACGAAGTTGGACCCTCGCTAAGTTGGACACCTGATTTGTTTGGCAAAACCCGCCGCAGCGTTGAGCGACAAAAAGCATTGGCTGAATATCAGGCAGATGAATTGGATGTAGCCTATATTACGTTAACGAGTGATGTTGTCAAAGAAGTATTGATGATTGCTGCAACGAAAGCTGAGATTGAGGCGGCAGAGCAAATCTTTGTCGAGGATGAAAAAAATCTAGTGTTGGTACAAAAGGCATTTTGGGCAGGCGCAGACACAAAGGTTGATATATTAAGCTCAAAAAGTCAGTTGCAGAGTGATAAGACTCTGCTTCCTCCTTTACAGCAACAGTTGAGTATAGCGCGCCATGAACTTGCTATTCTCCTGGGCAAGGCTCCGGCCAACTGGATACCGCCTGATTTTGAGCTAAAAGATTTTGCCTTGCCAAAAGAATTGCCGGTCAGCCTGCCATCAGAGTTGGTAAGGAAGCGGCCTGACATTCTGGCTGCAGAAGCAAATCTACATGCCGCTAGTGCTGCGGTTGGTATTGCGACTGCGAATCTTTATCCCAGTATTACGCTTACAGGTAACACTTTACAAGAAGCTTTAACGCCAGGTGCTTTGTTCAATGCCAGTAGTAATGCCTGGTCAGTTGCGGGTACATTGAGTGCTCCGCTTTTCGAAGGAGGAAAGCTAACAGCGGAAAAACGTCAGGCGGAACATGCTTATCGGGCAACATTGGCACAATATCAGCAAACTATTTTATACGCATTTGGTCAAGTAGCGGACACACTGACCGCATTGCAGCATGATGGAGAGTTCATCGCGGCACAACAAAAAGCGTTTGATGCAGCAAACGCCTCATTGATATTAGCACGCAAGAGTTATCAGGCAGGGAATGCTAATTTACTTCAAATTCAAGATGCCGAGCGGGAATCTGCCAAAGCAAGATTAGATCTTATCAAGGCACAAAGTCAGCGCTTGATTGATACAGCAACGCTTTTTGCTGTTCTTGGTGGTTCGCCTTATCCCATTTCCCACATTAATCAGTCACAGTGAAGGGTGCGCCAATGTCACAACACGCATTGGCGCACCCTTCACTGTGACTGATTAATGTGGGAAATGATATAAGATGTTTTTCAGCGGTTTTCGTTGAATACAAGTTCAATTAAATTCCCCGCGGGAGGATAAAAAATGAATTCTTCATTTGTTGTGTATTTGGTCGATATATTATCTTGCCTAGGACAAGTGGAAGCTCGGCGTATGTTTGGAAGTCAGGGATTATATTTAAATGGCATTTTTTTTGCGATTGTCAGCGATGATATTTTGTATTTGAAAACAAACCCAAGAACGGTGGGGAAATATCAATCCTACGGTGCATTACCGTTTGCACCAAGTGAGAAGCAAGTGTTAAAAAATTATCTTGCCGTGCCCGTGGATATTTTGGACGATGAAGAATTGTTGATTGAATGGGTGAAAGAGGCGGTAAGTTGCTGTCATCCCGGAATTTAGTGGCTCTTAGCGAGTACTCTCGCTTAGAGCCACTTAATATCCGGGATCCAGTTCTAAAGGGATTTTTTCCATAGAGGTTAAGATGAAACAACCTGCTCTTTACATTTTAACCAATCAACGAAATGGAACGCTTTACACGGGTGTTACCAGCGATTTACCTCGAAGAATTTGGGAACATAAAAATGAAGTGGTTGCCGGATTTACAAAAAAATATGATGTTCATTATTTGGTATATTATGAGCTACATGATAGTATGTACGCGGCTATTTCACGCGAAAAACAAATTAAACGCTGGAGTAGGAAGTGGAAAATAGAGTTGATAGAAAAGTTTAATTCTGAATGGAAAGATTTATATGAATCATTATTTTAATATTTTTTAAAAGGAAGAAAACCTTTTAGAACTGGATCCCGGGTATTAAGTTGTTCTAAGCGAGAGTACTCGCTAAGAACAACTAAATCCCGGGATGACGGAAACTTCTGAGATTTAATACGTAATTAATAAAATTAGGCAGATGAATAATGGTAAGATTAATTGATATTTTTGATAAATGTGGCGTTGATGTACAGAAGTATTTTTGGGTGGTCACTGATTGTGTTAAAATGAGCCAGGTCAACCCTATTATTTATACTCGATCTTTACTATGTGCTGCTTGTGAAGAGAGTCCAAGTGATGGAAGTGCTGTGCCTGTAGCAATATGTTTCCTTCAAGCCTATTACCAGCCTCTTAAAAAAGAAGGTATTGTGATCTTTGATCAACTTGAATCCCAGATTGATAAAAATGGAAGTGTTTTAGACCAAACAATTGAAGTAGGCCATGCGATAAAGGAAGAATGGATTCTACAGCAACCCGAGCCAGTGAGAATTTTGTGGTCTAATGAGTTAGAAAATATAAAAAAGTGTGTGCCGCCAGAAGAGCATTCCTTGATAAGTCCAAAGAAAGAATTAGCTTCCAAAGTAAAGCATTATCTTACTATTCCAGGTACTCATAAAATTGGGATTAATAATCTTTATTTTTCAGAAGAAGATGCCGCTATTCTCAAGCAAGAAATAAAAGCAAAAAAGCCATGGTTCTATCGTCCTTTATGGACTCAAATTAAAGAACTTCAGCCTATAATTGGAACCCTCATTACAGTAGCTGTTGGAGCGGCTAGCTACTTCTTGGGGAAATATTCTTGAAAGGAGAGCGACATGCAAATCACTTTTTTATTTTATGATGGAATGACAGCTTTAGATGCAATTGGGCCTCATGAAGTTCTTTCTCGATTACCCGGTGCATCGGTGAAGCGTGTAGCTCTATCAGCAGGAAAAATACAGACTTGTTCAGGTCTGATCTTAAATACTGATTATGCCTTATCAGATGTGTCACAAACGGATATCTTATTAATCCCAGGTGCAGGAAGTGCAACAGCGCTGCGAGAATTTCCTGAGATACTTGAATGGATCCGTTTAATCCATGCTAAAACGACATGGACGACATCAGTGTGTACAGGCAGCTTAATTTTAGGAGCGGCGGGTATTTTGTCGGGTGTGAAAGCAACGTCACATTGGGCGGTGCTGGATCGGTTACGCACATGGGGTGCAAAGCCGGTTGAAGAGCGTATTGTCGAATCTGGAAAAATAATAACGGCGGCAGGTGTTTCTGCGGGAATTGATATGGCCTTAATGTTGGCGGCTAAGCTTTCGGGCGAACGTGTTGCTCAAACGTTACAACTTGCCATAGAGTATGATCCGCAGCCGCCATTTGATGCGGGTTCACCTAAAAAAGCAGATCCAGAATTAGTGGAAGCTTTAAGAAAAAGAATGTGTGCGTCGTTTGAAAGGGAGTGAATAAGAAAACAGCCAATGGCTAAACCGCTTTTTTAGCAACCAGCTTAATTCTCAGCTCACAGCCAATCGCTGCTGCGTAACGTTTGAGTGTAGAAATCGTCGGTGAATGTTTTTGCTTACCGCCACCTGTTTCTAAGCGGCCAATTGCGGAGGTTGTTGTACCCATGGCTCGTGCAATATCCGCTTGCGTTTTATGTGCTTTTTGACGGGCATGGATTAATTCTTCTAACAACATCATTTCACCTTCTAAAGCATCATATTCTGCTTTGACAACAGGATTGGCGAGTGCTTTTTGCTTTAGTTTTTCATGTGCTTGATTAGTTAACATATTATTTCACCTCTTTTAATCGGGCTCTTGCAACTTTTAACTCTTTTTTCGGTGTCTTTTGCGTTTTTTTAACAAAACTATGCAAGACAACGATGGTTTGGTTGATGAGCGTACAGTAAAAAACACGAGCAATTCCTTCTTCAGCTTTCAAACGCATTTCAAATAGTCCTTCCTTCATACTTCGAGTATGAGGGAAACTTAAATCCGGGCCGTTTTTCAACATCAAATCAGTCATTCGTAAATAACGAGCCAATAGTTTAGGGGGTAATCCTAAAATTTCGTTTTCGACCTTATCGCTATAATAAGTTATGACCCATTTCATAAAAAATATTATAGCATATTTGGTATAAGAAGCAAGTACTTTTTTAACTCCAAAGTACTTGACAATATACCCATGGCGGTATATTATACCCCAATGGGTATCGAGAGGTGTATATGAAAGAAAAACCTAATTGTTGCGCTGATATGACTGATCAGAACCCCAATTATGGGAAAGAAGTTCCACGTTTAAATCGCATAAGTGGGCAGATTGAGGGTGTAAAAAAAATGATTCATGAGCAGCGATACTGCCCGGAAATATTGACTCAACTGCGTGCAATTCGTTCATCTATTAATTCCATTGAAGCCAGTATTTTAGAAACGCATCTTGATGCTTGTGTGACCGAAACGTTCAATTCTAGGGACGAAAAGGCGCGGAAACAAAAAATGGCTGAATTAAAAGAACTTTATCGGAAATATAACGATCTATGAAAAAAACTTATGAAATAAAAGGCATGCATTGTCAATCCTGTGTCGCTAAAATCACTAACGCATTGGAAGGCTTAGCTACGAGTATCAATGTTACGCTTAACCCACCACGAGCAGTTCTTGAAGGTGATTCAATGGTTAAGCTTGATGTATTAAATGCGGCAGTCGCTAAGGTGGGTGACTATAAACTCATACCTATCGAAGATACGTTTTCTGAGTTAGATAGCTCAAATGAGCTACAGCGCAGCTGGTTATCAACTTATTATCCACTGCTGCTGATCGTTGGTATGATTGCCATTGTATCGCTGAAAGGTGGAAGCGCATATGCGTGGATGTTGAATTTCATGACGGGTTTCTTTTTGGTATTTGGAGCATTTAAGTTGCTCGATATAAAAGGATTTCGAGATGCTTATGCCTCTTATGATTTGTTGGCTAAGCATTGGAATAATTATGGTTTGATTTATCCATTTTTGGAATTAGGTTTGGGTTTTGCTTTTTTATTTCCTTATCAGCTGACAGCAACGCTATGGCTATCCATTGTATTAATGGGTTTTAGCAGTTTAGGTGTTATAAAAGCTTTAAGTGAAAAACGCACAATACGATGTGCTTGTCTAGGTACAGTGTTGAACTTGCCTATGTCAACCATCACCTTGGTAGAAGATTTAGGCATGGTGGTTATGTCTGCTGCAATGTTATGGGTTACATATCATTAGGCTCTATACGGCCCACGTGTATGTTCCGCTGGGATGACCCAAAAGCGAAGAATCACAAATGAGATAACTGCGATGATCGTTAACATGAAGGCGAAAGGAATTTGTGTGCTGGGGTGAAAGCCACTCAGTAAAAAACTGCCTGCAGAAGTGCATAAATTTTGCAAGGTACCATAGAAGGCCGCTGCAACACCGGCGATGGTAGCATAGGGCGTAAAAGCTCCTGCGACGGCATTAGAAAAAATAAAGCGTGCACCGATAGTGAAGATTAAAAAAGGAATAATGATCACAAGTACGTTAAAAAATCCAGCGAATCCACCAATCATCATCGCAAGGCCTGCAGCGAACATGATCACTATACCCATCATCATCGTATTATGAATGCCAAAGTGATGAACTAAACGGGCATTGATGAAGGAACCTATAACAAAACCGATCGCAATATTGGTTGATAAGAGTCCATATTCACGGGCTGAAATTCCCATCATAATTTGAAATAAAAAGGGTGAGACGGTGACATAGGCGATAATACCTGCTGAGGCCAAACTGGTACAAAGGGCATAGCCCATAAAGATGGGGCTTTTAGCGAGAAAGAAATAATTCTTAATAACCACTGGCCATGTTGTGGCTTTGGGATTTTTATGTAAATTGGTTTCAGGTAATGTGAAGAAGACAATGAAGCCCACAAAAAGAATGATGGCACACATCACTGAGAAATTCATACGCCAACCCCAATAGTGTTGGACAAGCCCACCGACAATCGGTGCAAGTGCGGGGATCACGGCAAAGATCATACTGGTATAGGAGCTCATCTTGGCTAACCGTACGCCGCTAAACGTATCACGCATGATTGAACGAACTAGGGCATTGGGCGCTGCGATACCTACACCTTGGATCATACGGCCCAGAAGGAGCATGGGGATAGAATTTGCGCTTGCACAGAGGAGGGCGCCAATGAACGTAATGAGTAAACCAATTAAAATGATTGGGCGGCGACCAAAGCGGTCTGAGAAGGGACCCAATATTAATTGTGCGAGCGCAAAACTGAGGAGAAATAAGCTAATGCTCCATTGCATAACCTGCGCAGAGGTGTTGAAATAGTGCATCATAGAGGGTAGAGAAGGGACATAACTATCCATGCTGAAGGGGCCGAGGGTGGAAAGCAGTATGTTGAGTCCTGCAATTTTAATCTCATAGCGTGTGAGCGGAGGTGTGTCTTGATGAGTTCTATTCATCTTATTAGATTAGTCGGTTCATCTCTGACGAGCAACCCCTTCTTGCATCCATCAAGTTCTTTGAATAAGATGAGGGTTTTGAAGAGGTAACTTTGTGACAACTCTTGGCCAAAATAATCCCCTTGGAAAAAAGACAGCGTACTGCTCAGAATATGCACCCCGGCTGCTCTGTCCTATTCCGAGGCAGATCAATCGCGATCGCATTGGCCTGCCATCGCCGTTGCCCTTCCACGGTGTCGATATTTGGAATATGTTCGAATTATCTTGGCTCAATAGTAAGGGGAAACCCATTGTGGCGTTGGCAGAAATGCGAGTGCCTTGCACGTCACCCTGCATTGTTGAATCAAAATCGATCAAGCTGTATTTAAACTCTTTCAACAACACGCGGTTTGATCAAAAAGAAACGGTGTTTTCTTTAATTCGACAAGATTTATCAACAGCGGCAGGACAGCATATTCAGATTGATTTTTACGACATAGCCGATTGGCAGGGCAAAAAGATTAATAATCTTCCAGGGCAATGCTTGGATGATTTAGATATCACCGTCGAAAATTTCGAGTTAAATCCAGCTTTGTTACAAACAAGTCCAGGATTTGTGGAAGAGACAGTGCATTCTCATTTACTTAAATCCAATTGTCTCGTGACGGGTCAACCGGATTGGGGGAGCGTCGCCATTCGGTATGCCGGAAAACCTATCGATCACAACGGCTTATTGAAGTATATTGTCTCTTGTCGGAATCATAATGAATTCAACGAACATTGTGTTGAGCGAATTTTTGTGGATCTGCTACGCTACTGTGAGCCTGAGCGTTTAACGGTCTATGCCGCTTACACGCGTCGTGGTGGTTTGGATACCAGTCCGTTTCGTTCAAATTTCGAACCAGTCTGGGAAAATTATTGGCTTGCTCGTCAATGAAAAGAGGAGTGCCCCAAAGGAGTCATGAATTTTAAAATTTGATTTTCCAAACACGTCGTTAATACGTCCATGTAGACTCAACGCCAGCTTCCCTGCTAGCGATGGTTTGTTAAATCAAATTTTAAAATTCATGACTCCTTTGGGGCACTTTGTGGAAAAAAGGAGTGAAGATGAAAAAGAGTATTTCAGCAATTGCATTATTATTTATGGGATCCGTAGCTTTTGCAGACCAGGCCTATGTGACTGCAGCGCCAACAGCACCAGCAGGGTCGTCAGCAATGGCTCCAACGGCAGCACCTTCAACAGCAGCTATTCCTTCAAAAGATTTTTTGAAACAAATGGCTCAAAACATGGTGACATCAGCTTGCGATCCTAAGTCAGCTTTACTCGCAAATTTTAAATTAACTCAGGCAGATTGTCAGAGCAAGGTTAGTACCGCTTCGGCTGCTTGTGAGCAACAGATATTGCCTACGATGCCTGCTACGATCCTAACTACTCAGGCTTCGCAGTGGGGACAAACCTTTGGGAAGTGCGTTGGTGAAGGTTTTGCAGAAAGCGTGAAAGCGGCACCCACAACGGCAGCTACACCGACACCTGTTTCGCATTAAGAGTGACTATGAAACTTAATAACATTTTAGAAGCCATAGGCCGCACGCCGAGTGTACGCTTAAATCGTATTGGGCGTGATTTGGACTGCGAACTTTATGCCAAATGTGAATTTTTAAATCCAGGTGGATCAGTAAAAGACCGCATTGGGTACCAGATGGTCATTGAAGCAGAGCGGTCAGGTCGGATCAAACCTGGTGACACACTCATTGAACCGACGTCTGGTAATGCAGGTATTGGTATTGCACTGGCCGGTGCCGTGAAAGGTTATCAGGTGGTGATCACCATGCCTGAAAAAATGAGCCGGGAAAAACAAGTCGTCCTCGAAGCCTTGGGTGCGAAAATTTATCGTACACCGACGGAGGCTGCTTGGAATGATCCTGAAAGTCATATTTCGTTGGCAAAACGATTAAATGAGAGTATTCCAAATTCTCATATTCTCGATCAATACGCAAACCCAGCAAATCCCGGTGCTCATTATCATCATACGGCTGAGGAAATTTTGGAAGATTTGGGTGATGATGTAGCGATGGCCGTTATTGGCGTTGGCACAGGTGGTACGATCACCGGTGTAGCACGGCGTTTGAAAGAAGTGAATCCTAAGATCAAGATTGTTGGGGTTGATCCCTATGGTTCAATTCTGGGTGGTGGTGATTGTGTGGCTTCTTACAAGGTTGAAGGGATTGGTTATGATTTCTTTCCCGATGTTTTAGACAATAAATTGGTAGATACTTATGTGAAGGTCAATGATGCTGATTCGTTTGCGATCGCTCGCCGATTGATTCGTGAAGAAGGGTTATTAGTGGGTGGTTCTTCGGGTTCTGCGGTTTGGGCAGCGTTACAAGCCGCGAAGTCTTTGCGTAAGGGTCAGTGTTGTGTCGTGATTTTACCGGATTCGATCCGTAATTATTTAAGTAAGTTTGTGGATGATCAATGGATGAAGGCAGAGGGTTTTGCGTCATGAATAAAAGAGTCGTATTTAAGCGCGGTTTGTTATTAAGTGCTATGTTGCTTGCTTTTACAGGATGTGCAACCACAAAGCCGCCATCGATTGTTACAAAAACGATCCCTGTGCATTCGAAATATAATACTTTGGTTTCAGATGGGCCATTTGAAATTAAACTAACGCGTGCGCCACTTGGAACACCGATTCGATTAGTGGGGAGGCCAGAATCGGTCGGTCGTACCCATGTGAGTTTTTGGGGTAACACAGTTTATGTATCAGAGAAATGGTGGGATATTATTCCACCGGGTTTAGTGGTGGTAAGCGTACCCATAGGTGATACAACATCCTTTAGGGCTAAGTTAAGTGATCAATCGATCATGCAAGCTCAACGGTTGAAATTTGAAACCTTCCACCTTCGGACCTACGATGTTGCTCATGCCCAAGTGCAGGCGACGCAACACTTAGATATCGATGCACGTAATGAGAGCAGCGTATTCTATTATGGAAATCCGGCAGAAGTGGCGATTTGTCGACCCAAGGGAACGGCAGAAGTTGAACACTTTAAGCAGATCCCGAAGAATTGACCCTTGTCATTCCCGCGGAGGCGGGAATCCAGTCTTAAAATAGGATTTCTTCGTCAACGTCATTCCCGCGGAGGCGGGAATCCAGTCTTAAAATAGGATTTCTTCGTCAACGTCATTCCCGCGGAGGCGGGAATCCAGTCTTAACAATAGGATTTCTTCCTTATGAAAATTAATTACTTAATAAAAAATAGCTTTTTAATCACCTCATTCCTATTCGCAGCTTGCTCTTCGGATAAGATTACTTTTCCGCCAGAACCTACGCCACCGCCCAGCACCGCCATGACAGCCAAGCCCTATTTAAGTGGTGATATGTATGTTTGTCCTATGCCAGTGCCGGTTAAAAAAGTCGATTCTGAAGAAGCAAAAAAAGATGCTGAAAAAATTATCAAGACTGATCCCAATACCGAATCTGTGAAAGATTTATCATTGGCACTCTGTAATCAAGGTGTGGTCCTTTATCGAAATGGTAGTGCCACACATATGGTGATCCCTTCGGATCTACTTTTTTATGCGAATCGTGGAACATTGAAATACAGTGGACGTCCTGTATTGAATGAGGCCGCAGCTTTGATTGTGAAAATGAATAGCAGTGGGCCAATTTCGATCGGTGCCTTCACGGATTCAATATTGTCTTCGCAGCAAAGTTATGCTTTATCAAAAGTACAGGCGAATGCGGTACAAGTTTATTTCTGGGGTCGTGGTATTCCCATGGACGCGATGACCTCGAAAGGCTATGGTAATTTATTCCGCCTCGGTAGTGAGTGGACGCAGGCCGGCAATGCGGCCAATCGTCGGGTTGAGGTGAATTTTTAAAAGTTACCCCACAACTCCCTGCTTGTACGTCGCCAAAGCGCCTGAACTGTCGCCCAACTCTTCTAAAACCTCGCCCAATTCTTGGTAAGTGCAAGCCTGAGGTTCTAATTTTAAACTTTGTTCCAGATAATAACGTGCCTTACCCCAGAGGCGGTTACGTTTACATAAACGGCCCAGGCAGAGTGTGAGAGCTGCACTTTCACCTTGTTGTTTGAGCCAACGTTCAGCATGAACCAATTGTTGTGAAGGATCGGCCAAAACATGACTGTAGAGCACGATCAAACGCGGATCAGGATTTTTCTTGAGCGTTTGGCGTAGCAGTTGCTCAGCCTCACGGTGTTTACCTTGTTGTAATAAATGTTGGCAATAACAGGCTAATACATTGGGATCTTTTTGCAGCGCTGAAGGGATCAAGCCCCATGCGTGATCAAGGCTGGCTGGATCGTGGGCGCTATTTAATAATTCTTCATGAATTTGCAATTGAAGGGCTTGGCGATGTTGTTGAGGTAGGACTTTACGTTTGTTAAGAGCAGGAAGTAATGTCGCCAAACCAGCCCAATCGCCGGATGTACCATAGGCTTTTGTCAATAATTTTAAAATATGGGTTTGTTTGGGGTATTTCTTTTGCAAGGCTTGTAATTCTAAAATCGCAATCTGAGTTTCACCGTGTTGCAAATGTAATTCTGCTGTGGCAAGGGCGATCATCAAGGCCTTTTTTTTCGTTTTTGTTTTTTGAGCCAGTGCAAGGTAATGATCACGCCGCTCTAAAGAACCTTGTTCCTGTGCGGCACGCGCGCATTGAAGATAATTAAACACAGGATCCGTGTCTTTTTTTGCAGCCGATAAAAAAGCACGCTCTGCACGTGAAAAATCACCTTCAATCAAGGCTTGTAAACCTTCTTTATTTTTTTGTTGTAATAAACATTGTGCTCTTCGTTGCCGATAACGTCGAAAACGGCGCGGCAAACTCATGAGATAACCCAGTGAACGAAAGAAGACATAAAAAACAACAAAACTAAATAGTAAGGCAAGCACGACAAACCAAATGGGCATAGCCATCGTTGTATTATTGATGTGTAGCGTTGCTTCGCCCGGATGGTGTTCGATGAACAGACCGAGTGCAGCTGCAAGAGCAAAAACAAGTAAGATACCCAATAGTTTGATCATAATGATGCCTCAGTTTCGACATGAATAAGAGGAGGTTGTGTGGGCGTAGGCGCAGTTAGGGAAGGTGTTTGCGTCACAGGTATGGTTTTTTGTGTGAGTTGTGATGGTGCTGATTGAGAAGGTGTTTCTACTGAAGGTATAACAGATTGTACTGCAGGTGTTTGGGCAAGTTGTGTGTTTGCCGCAGAGAGGGCTGACAAGGTTTCTGACAAATCAGGCATTGGTTTTTGCAGCGTTTGTAATGCTTGGATATTTTGTATCCATTTTTGGAGAACCGTATTTTGAGAGCCGAAATCGCGTTGTAATTCAGACGAAAGCGTTTGCAAGCTCTGTTGAAAAACAGCTGTATTGTTTTGCATCACAGCCCATTGTGCTTGCAAAATTAAAGCTTGTACACGAGAGCTTGCAAGGTTGACGTCAGATAATTCTGTTGAGTTGCCTTTTTGAATAGTAACAATCGAACGGAATGCATTGAGTAACGATGTGCCTAAGCGTTTCCAAAAAGAAGCATGAGGTTCAATCGTTGAAGCCGTTTGAGTATTAAGGGCTTGCGTATTAACGATTGGCTTTTGAGTCGAAGATGCAGCCACGGATAAATTAGGTAGCATCGCCATGAGGGTGTTGAGTTGATCTAAAATTTGTTCATTTTGATTAGCAGGTAGAGCACTTAATGCCGTTAAATTTGAGGCAATCGCTTTTTGTATATTTAAAAAGCGTGGATCATTGGCTTGATTTAAAACATCACTCGCTGTTTTAAGCAAGGCGATTGCTTCAGCAGGCCTTTGTTGATAGGTTAAATTTAATTGTGCTAATTGGACTAAATAATGGGCTTCGTTCAATAATTCTTTGGTATTGGCGTTTTGAGGTTGTTGGCTCGACAATGATTGTGCTAATGCCTTAATCCGATTATCTTGTGCAGCGCTCAGTGCTTTGTATTGTTCTAGTGCTTGTTCATTTTGCGCCAATCGGGCATTTAATTTAGACAGTCCTTGCATGGTTTGTGCACTTTGTTTGATTTGTTGCTCATCGAGCGCAGAGTGTTTTAATTGCGAGTCACTCATTTGCTTTTGTTGCAATATGACATAGACAATCCCAGTTGTGGCGAGGCAAAGTGATGCGAGGCTCAGCAGAATGCAAAGAGATAATCCTAGAGAACGGCGTAAATGTTTCTTTTCTTTAGGCTCAAGCGCTATTTTTTCAGTCATTTGCTATTCCTTGGAAAACCAAAACTCAAGACTTCATGAATGTCTTTAACATCCAGGGCCAACATCACTAAACGATCAAGGCCTAGAGCAACACCGGAACAATCAGGCAGACCATGGCGAAGTGCGTCAATTAAATCAGTATCGATGGGGATCTCGGGCAACCCCAGTGCGGATCGTTTCATCAAATCCTGTTCGAATCGGTGTTGTTGTTCATCAGCATCCGTCAACTCATAAAAACCATTGGCTAATTCCATGCCACCGCGATAGACCTCAAAGCGTTCTGCATAGGGAATGGGGCCCTCTCGATTCACACGCGCGAGCGCCGCTTGGCTGGCAGGAAATTCATAGACGAAGGTGGTTTCATCCAGGGGTAATCGAGGTTCGATCACGTGAGTCATGAGAAGTTGCAAAAGAACATCGCGATCGTCGCTTGAAATACCTTCAATGCCTTCGCGTTGAAGGGTCTGTTGTAAGGCTTCGAGGCTGGCCGTATTGGGATCGAGATCCACAATGGCGAGGAAGAGATCGCTGTAACGGTGATGATGAGTTTGGCCTGGTAAAATATGTTCAATCAAAGTTTGAACTTCAGCCATCAGCGCGACACGATCAAAACCCGGCCGATACCATTCAAGCATCGTGAATTCAGGATTGTGATGTCGCCCAAGCTCGCCATTGCGAAATGCAGCGTTGATCTGAAAAATGGGTCCGCTGCCTGCAGCCAGGAGGCGTTTCATGGCATATTCTGGTGAGGTTTGCAGATAAAGGGTCTGGCCTTTTTCGCGCGAACCATAGTGAATAAATTCCGTGGTCATGTTCGCGAGATTAGGTTCAGTGACACCAGCAGGAGAGAGGATTGGTGTTTGAACTTCAAGAACATTGCGTTCTTGAAAAAAACGGCGAACCTTAGCAACGATATCAGCTCGTTGGTGTAAATGTTCAATCGTCGCAGTGGGTTGCCACATGTTATTCCTTGGCTCTAGATACGTATGTTCCATCACGGGTGTCGACGCGGATCAATTCGCCGTTTTGGATGAAGAGCGGAACGCGGACGACCGCGCCTGTTTCCAATTTAGCGGGTTTTGTGCCGCCAGTGGCAGTGTCGCCGCGGATCCCTGGATCGGTTTCGACGATTTTTAAGATGACGTGATTAGGCGGCTGTACGGCAAGGGGAAGCCCATTCCAGAGGGTGACCATGCAAAGATCTTGTTCTTTGAGCCATTGTTTGGCATCACCCAGGGGCGCTTCAGGAATTGCCATTTGTTCAAAGGAGGATTGATCCATGAAGTGCCATTCATTGCCATCGTTGTAGAGGTATTGCATTTCGACATCGATGACGTCTGCAGCTTCAACGGATTCGCCGGATTTGAAGGTGCGTTCAATGGTGCGGCCTGATTTGAGATTTTTGATTTTGACTCGATTAAAAGCTTGGCCCTTGCCGGGTTTGACGAATTCATTTTCGATGATGGAATAAGGGTCGCCGTCTTGGATGATTTTGAGGCCGGCTTTGAATTCGTTTGTACTGTAAGTTGCCATGGTTACTCCGGATGGATGTTTTTTGTCCTATGTTGAGGTAAGATGTGCGCGGTGTTGAAAGGCACTGACTGTTTTTCAGAATTTGATTTTCCAAACACGCCGTAAATACTTCCATATAGGCTCAACGCCAGCTTCCCTGCTGGCGATGGTTTGGAAAATCAAATTCTGAAAAACAGTCAGTGCCTTTCAACACGGCATCAACTGTTCTTCCTAGAACCGGACAATAACATTTTGATATAGAGATACTCAAGTTTTTCATATGACAATATCGATTGAAACGCCATCTTGGCAACATCTTTTGCGAAACGCCATCACTGATCCGAAGGATCTTTGGGCAGCGCTGGATCTAGATCCGACTACGCTGCCAGGTGCGTTGCAGGCCAGTGCCGATTTTTCATTGCGTGTGCCACGAGGATTTGTATCAAGGATGAAGAAGGGCGATCCAAAGGATCCGCTTTTATTACAAATTTTGCCTCAGGGTGTTGAAACGCAAATCGTGCCAGGTTATGTGGCCGATCCCTTGCTTGAGAAAAAATATAATCCCGTGACGGGCGTGTTGCATAAATATCAGGGTCGATTATTGGTGACTTTGACGAGTGTGTGTGCCGTCAATTGTCGGTATTGTATTCGCCGCCATTTTCCCTATGATGACAATAATCCAGGTAAGGCGGGTTGGGCAGATATTTTAAATTACATTAAGAAAGATGAAAGTATTAAAGAAGTGATCTTAAGCGGCGGTGATCCCTTGGTTGCTAACGATCATTATTTGCGTGCATTCATCACAGAATTAGAAACATTACCTCAGGTTAAAATTTTGCGGTTCCATACGAGGCTTCCGGTGGTGTTGCCTGAGCGGGTGACGGTGGAATTATGTGATTTGTTAGAAAAAACTCGCTTGAAAGCGGTGATTGTGGTGCATGTGAATCATGCACAAGAATTGAGTGAGGACGTAAAAGCTGTGTTGGCGCGATTGCGTGCTGTTGGGGTGACCTTATTAAATCAATCAGTTTTATTGGAAGGCATCAATGCAGATCCGACAAGCTTAATTGCTTTGTCTGAGCGTTTATTCGAATGTGGCGTGCTGCCTTATTATTTACATGTTCTCGATAAAGTTCACGGTGCTGCGCATTTTGATGCGTCGACTGAAAAAGCAAGGCAATTGCACCAAACATTACGTGAATCTCTGCCAGGTTATCTTGTCCCGCGCCTTGTTCGCGAAGTTGCGGGCACAAAATCAAAGGTGCCGGTGTAGGTTGGGTTAGCACAGCCGAAGGCTGAGCGTAACCCAACAAAGCATTCTGCAAAAAATAGAATGTTGGGTTACGCTCAGCCTTCGGCTG
>JAKBBU010000059.1 GCA_021808365.1 Pseudomonadota bacterium | reverse complement strand
TAAGCCAAATATCTTCCTTGCTCACCTTGTTCGTGCTTTTCATAAAGTGTCCTCGCTGCGGTTAATCAGCCAACACCTTGACACTTTAAATAAACTAAAAATAGGGGTGGTTTATCTGACGGTTACCCCTTAGGTTTCCCTTTTTAAACCTCGAGCCCCTTTGAGCTCAAGTGCGGTAAAAGCCCACCGTAAATTTGAAATAAAATCAATGGATTTTACTAACAGGCGATAAGTTTTTCAGCCTTTCAATAACTCTTCAATTTTATCGGTTAATTTTTTACTCTCTGGCGTCGTCGTTGAATGAAAATAATCAACCAACTCACCTTTTCTATTGATTAAATATTTATGGAAATTCCACTTTGGCCCACTGCCGAAGCCTAATTTTTTCTTCGCCCAAACATAGAAGGGATGAGCCTCTTTTCCTCTGACTTTTACTTTTTCAGCCATTGGAAAGGTGATCCGATAATTCACGTCACAAAAATTAACAATCTGCGCATTGTCCCCAGGTTCTTGACCACCAAAATTGTTACTGGGTACACCCACAATCACAAAACCCTGATCCTTGTATTTTTGATACAAACTTTCGAGGCCTGTGTATTGTTTGGTAAACCCACATTTTGATGCCGTATTGACCACCAAAATAACCTTGCCCGCAAATTGCTCAAGGGGAAGTGGACCACTCCCATCGATCTTAGAAAAAGTAAACGAATAAGCCGTATCCAGATCCGATTGTGTAGATGACATAAAACCTCCAAAAACCTAACCCACGTATCAGCATAGCACTCCACCCCTCACCCGCCTATCTTTGACATAAAAATCAGTCAAATCGACGGTTGCGGCCTATGCTTCCAAAATGATAGGATCCTACAACTGCAAAAGGGCCGTTAGCTCAGTCGGTTAGAGCAGGGGACTCATAATCCCTTGGTCCTAGGTTCGAGTCCTAGACGGCCCACCACATTGAGTACCTAAGAAATCCAATAAACAACAAAAAACACAGTAAATACAAGCTTTTTTCATTCTGCCTCATCCACAAGCTTCCTATCTAATCCACTGACATCCTCCCCTTTTCAGGGGTAAGTTTAGGGGTAACACGCCCTACCCCCAACTGAGTTACCCCATGCCTCTGACCGATACAGCGATTCGAAATATAAAGCCCCGTCCGAAGCCTTTCAAGCTCAGCGATGAAAAGGGTTTATTTTTACACGTCATGCCTCACGGCGGTAAATGGTGGCGTTTTAAATACCGATTCGACGGCAAGGAAAAGCTCCTATCCTTTGGGGTTTATCCTGATGTTTCTTTGAGCAAGGCTCGTGAAACCTGAATTACTCAAATGCCTATAACGCATCGAACAACGCGACGCAGTCGAAAGCGCGCATCGTGTTCAACAACATTGCAGCCAGATTTTTCGCTACGCCATTGCAACGGGAAGAGCCGAACGTAATCCCGCCCCCGATTTGCGCGGCGCCCTTCCCCACGTTAAACCTAAACACCATGCAGCTATCACCGATCCAAAAGCCATGGGTGGATTACTGCGCGCCATCGATGATTATCAAGGCAGCTTAATCACAAAATGCGCATTGAAACTCGCCCCCTTGGTCTTTGTACGTCCCGGTGAATTACGCGAAACGAAATGGTGTGAAATTAGTTTTGAGCAAGCCGAATGGAATATCCCGGGCGAACGAATGAAAATGCGTGAACCGCTCCTTGTTCCGCTTTCGACCCAATCGCTCGCTATTCTGCGAGAAATTCACCCACATACCGCTCATGGAACTTATGTCTTCCCCAGCGCCCGTAGCACTTCACGACCCATGAGCAATAATGCCGTTCTTGCAGCTCTTCGCCGCATGGGTTTTGCCAAAGATGAAATGACCCACGGCTTTAGAGCGATGGCAAGAACCGTCCTAGATGAAATCCTCGGCGTGCGTCCCGATTACATTGAACAACAACTCGGCCACGCTGTCCGTGATCCTAATGGCCTCGCCTATAATCGCACCAAACACCTGCCCGAACGCAGGAAAATGATGCAGCAATGGGCGGATTATTTGGAAGAGTTAAGGGTGAAAACTCTAGCTGTTGATCAGTTGTAGCATTAGATGATTAGACTCTCCATCAGAAGAACATTTTCTTACACTTTGAAAAAAAGCTGAAAAACAACTAGAAGGTTTTGGATCCTCTTGCACGTTTTTTATTCTGCTTTCGCGAATTTCGCTGAGCCAAGGTAATAACAACGTGGCTGAACCTGCAAGACTTGCCCCAGTATATCCCAATGCTATGCCATAAATCCCAAGTGTTGTTTTAAGTCCTAATACCCCTGAAACCGTAATTCCAAAGAGCATTCCTAAGAAAGAAATGAGAGTGGCTGTTTGATTTTGCTTCAAAGGCCGTAACTGCAGAAGCAAGTTGTAACGTACAGTTTCAGAAATGATCAAGGGAGCAAAAATAGGAAGTAAACGTGCCAATATTGGGCCTAATGTCGCTTCATTTAAATCAAGTATAGTCATTAAAGCTCCTGGATCAAAAGCAAAAAAAATAGGCACAGGAGCGACATACAAAAGCGTTGTCAATAAACCATATTTTCCAATTCGGTTAGCGTCCGCATAAGCTTTTGCTCCAATTTCACGATTGACTTCCTGTGCACACCCAGCTCCAAATGCCATGAACATAATAGAAGCAAAATAGAAATAAGTGAGTCCAGCTCCCCAGGCAGACTGGGCCTGAGCACCTAAAAGGCCCGCAAACAAACTCGTGGCTAAGGTCGTCGCCAGCTGGTTAAACATACTAAATGAAATACCCGCCCCCAATTTCAACATCTCAATGAACGATTGTAAAGAGCCTTTGACGTGTTGGCAAAAGTTGAAAAATGAATAATCTTTGAAAGCGTTGCTTCTCACCAAATAAAGATTATAAAGAGAGGCTGTTAAGTAACCTTCTACCACGTAACCTAGTGCTACACCGATTGGGCCTAAAGAAGGCACACCTAGCCCACCAAACCCCAACCAAGCGGCCAAGAGAGTGCCTAAACTTAAATCAGTTAAACCAATAAGCATGGCTGGAACAGCATGGCCATCACTGAACATGATTTGTTCTGCACTGACTCGCGCCATTAAAGCAGGGACAACGACTGAATAAGGTCTTAAAAAATTTTGAGCATATTGTGCAACTTCTGGATCTTGCCCAAACACATCGCTCAAGATAATTTTAGAAAAGGATAAAGTTGCGATCAAAGGAGGGGCTAATATCGCGCCCATAGATAACCCTTGCTGAAAGATAGCACTAACTAAACCTTGACACTCATCTGCTGTTCTTTGTTGTAGAGGCTGTATAGCCTCTCCTTCAGAAGATTGATTGAGCGAACGCAATTCACCGAGATATCGGCTTGCTAAGATCCCCATCGCAAAAAGCGGAGAAATCCCAAACATCAGAACAGAATTCATCATCGTAGAAATCAGAGCGACGGAGGCTGTTTCTTCCTCATTTTCACTGAGTAAGTTGAGAAAGATAATAATGAGTACAACTTCAAAACTAAAGGTATAGGAGAGCGCCATGGGCAGTGAAATACCTGAAATTCGCTTAAAGGTTTGAAAGCGAGTAAGAGGAGGAGCGGGAAGGCGCTCGGTCGATTCTCGCAAGGGGAGAATCTCTTCCGAAGAGCTAAAAAGATTGTTCCATCTTGATACAACCCAATTTTTCACCCTTAAAAATACACCCATTATTCAATTTCCTCTCATCTTGTTAGAATAGACTTTCAGTTCCCACAGAAGCAGGAAAATTGTAACAAGCCTAACCAAGGTGAGAAAAATTTGCAACTGATGGTTTTTGTAAGGTTTATGATGAGTAAAATTGTTCCAAGACCTTAAAAATGAAAGACTAGAAAAACAATCAATTAGTTGAAAATTATTAGAGTGCTTTCAATTCTTCAATATTTCACAAAATCAATAAGTCTTTTCTTGTTCTTAATCTGTGCTAGAATAACCTTCAGCAAGGAGGTTTTAGGCACCATGGGCATTTTTTTATTTCCCCCATGGTAAAAATTTAATAAAAATTGAATTGAGAGTTACCATGACACAGACATTTATCAAAATCCGTAACTTTTCTAACACTCAATTGACGGCTGGTAAAACTGTTGGCATTGGGATCAGTATAAACTGGGAGCTTTTGCTTTCGGAAAATACTGGGCAAGAAGATCCTGGCCTAAAAATAAAATGTAATGAACAGGAATTTTCTCATGAGTCATACATTAAAGCTTTAGCTGATCTTATTTCCGCTCATCAATTTAATGAGATCTACTTTTGCCTGGCTGGTACACTTCAGCTTTCAAACCTGCTCGATGCATGGAACAAAGATTTTTTAGACAACGAGGCAGTTAATCTTGCATTAGATCAATTGTATGAACTGGAGCTTCGGTGGATATCAAAGTATAAGCCAATTCTTGAAAATTTGTTACCTAATGAAAATATTAGATATGTTCATTGGAATACTATTAAAACAAACGTAAATTTTGATGAAATAAAAAATCAATTTGTCGCGCTACGTAACACCGATGAAAAAATAAAAACAACTTTTAACAATGAATTAAATAGTTTTATTAATAGAAAAAATCGTGAAGGGAAACTTTCCCCTCGCAAAAAATTTGTAGAATTTTACCTCGATGAAGAAATTACAGTAATAGCAGATATACTCTTAAAAAATCAACTTGATTACTTCGTTTATACAAGCAACATGTCCAGTGTTCAACAAAAAGCAAAACGCTTAGAAGAGAAAAGGGGTGAGTGGATCACTGCAAAAATTTCTAATATAGAGATATCACAATTATCGAATTTTTTTGGCCTAGATGGGGAAGTATCGTTAACACCTGAATATGGGATTGAATGTGGAAGAAAACAAGTACGTAAACAAAAGGTACAGAGTCCACCGTCACCTTCTCGTTTTATAATAGCCACACCCCCATGCTTGTTTAACACTGAGAACATTCAAAATTTTGAAAAAGAAAAAGTTGAACAAGTCCTCATAAAGTTAATGAAGATGAAAAAGGCACTAGAGAATATTGAAATGTTTGCGTCTTCTCTTTTAAACCCGAATGTAGAGATAACACTAGCCGCGACTGGACTTATGTTGCAGACCAATGGACTTACTCTTGAGCTGGCTGAAATAAACACTGCCTTAGCTCAAATAAGTAACAACCGATTGGTTTACTCATTAAAGAAATTAGAGACACTCGAGAACGAAAAAAATGGGACAATTTTTGAATTTTCCTTGTAAGGTTGATTTTTTTGTATCTTTTAGTTTAGTCTATAATTAGGCCTTAGATTATGGAGCGGATGTTAGATCAAGGGTGAGAACCTTAGGTCTATATTACTTTTAATTTCAACCGGTTAGCAGTGATTGCTATACGAGCAGGGAGGTAGTGTGAGCGATGTAACTGAATTAAAATTACGGCTTCTTGGTTTTTTAGAAGATACTATTGCGAAGCAATATAAGGAGATAACTGGGCAAACCCCTAAGGCTGGTGAAAATTCTGTTCAAATTCTGAATGATACAATTTCTTTCTTACTTCGCATCATCCACAGAGTGCCAGGGCATATCTTCTGGCTTGATTCCAACAATGTCTATTTAGGGTGTAATGAATCACACGCCAAAAATGCAAATTTAACCTCAGTAAGTGAAATTATTGGAAAAACGAACCGCGACATGCCTTGGTATGAGCAAGCTGATATGCTTGATGAGATTAATAACAAAGTTATACAAACTGGAAATCTTTATCAAGTTGAAGAGTTTGCAATTACTGCGGAACACCCAGAAGGAGGTGTTTATCTATCAGAAAAAAAACCTCTATTAAATGCCAATGGAGAGATTATTGGTGTTCTTGGTATTGCCATGGATATTTCGAAGCAAAAGGAACTTGAAAAACAACTTAAAATTGCAAATGAATTAAAAAATCAATTCGTTCAAAACATGCAACACGACTTGCGCACGCCCACATCAGGCTCGATGGCCATGTTAGAATATTTAGCAGCGAGAGAGAGCGACCCCGTAAAAAAACAAGAATTAGCCATGCTCTACAAAGCAGCCAAAAGAATTTACAACATCTGCAATGAAATTATCGATTTTGAGCAAATTGCGCAGCATAAAAATCCTATCCTTTCTAAAAAATTCAACTTACATCAACTGGTTCAAGAAGTGATTGAGCTTAATCATCCTGCAGCTAAAATGCGAGATCTTGAGCTAACCTATATCATCGATCCTAAAATACCCCAAGCGGTGATCACTGATCCAAAGCGTCTTGGCCGTTTGCTAATTAATTTAATTGGGAATGCAATCAAATTTACGGAAAAAGGTCACGTAACCCTTGAAATCAAACCCCTCGATTTAAGTCATCCGCATAAGATACTGCTTGAATTTCAAATCAGTGATACCGGCATCGGGATCCCTGCTGATAAAAAAGATCTGATCTATGAAAAATTTTCACGTTTAAATCCAGCAAATCAAGGACATTATTTAGGTTCGGGGCTTGGATTGAATATCGTTAAGCATTATGTTCAAGATTTGAAAGGTGAAATTGAAGTTAAAAGCGAAGTAGGTAAAGGAACAACTTTTTTTATTACTTTACCTTTACAAAAACCTCTGAATCAGGAGATTCGTGATCAGACTACTGTTTCTCAAGAGGGCTTAAGCGAAATTGAACCTTTAGAGTCGCGAATTATTCCAGGTATTTCTGCAGAAGGTCAAGCTGGCGAACTTGAGATCCTTGTGGTTGAGGATCATAAAATGACAATGATTGCGACACTCATGTCGCTGCGCGATGCGGAAGTTTCTGCAAAACCAACAACTGCTGAAAATTTTACAGCAGCCATGAAATTGCTGCGTGAAAAACGCTTTGATCTAGTCATTTCAGATCTAGGTTTACCCGATGGTGATGGTTGTGATATTCCTCGTATCATTAAAGCAGATCCACAAGAATTAAATTATAAAACGCCTTTCTTTGCCTTGACAGCCCACAGTGATCGGAGCAAAAAAGAAGAAACTGAAACAGCGGGATTCATTCTGATGCTCACTAAACCTCTAGCACCGGCTCGGATCAAGGCGCTGATTGATCTGCACGTCTATAATAAAATACCCGAGAAAGAAACACCGATCTCAGAAGATGATAATGAAATCATCGATCTTGAGTTAGGTGAAGAGCTGATTGGACAGCGTGAGGGATTAGCATTGGAATTACTCAACATGCTGGCGGCTGAACTACCTAAGGAGATGCTACTCATCCAAGATGCGTTTGAGCACAATAACATTGAACGTTTACGTGCTGAGTTGCATAAATTCAAAGGTGGTCTTGCGCATTGCGGTACACCACGCCTTCAAACAGCGGTTGCTGAACTGGAAGGCCTGGCACGCAATGTCGTTAAAGTTGCGCCGCTTAAAAGTTATCTTGAGACCTTCTACAAAGAGGCTAACCTCTTCCTTGATGTACATGCACGGTTGAGAAGAAAAGCAGGTACAGGCCCAGAAGAGGAATAAATGAAAAACATTCTTGAGGTGTATTCAGATGATCAGCTCAAGATGTCTGAAGTTATTTTTCTTTTTGCTGAAGATATTTTACCGTTAACGCATACAAAGCAAGGAAAAGAAAATGCAATATTGCTCGCGGTTGTTGCCTGGAATATTGCCTTACAGCGTGAAAGTGAGCATGAACGATTAATTGAAGAATTTATCAGTACGCTTCATGTTCAAAAAAATTCTGAAGAATGGTTCGCTGGTGTTGAGATTATGGAATCATTGATTCGGAAAAAAAAAATTGAATACCCTTCGGTATTTCGATTTATTTATGGATTTGAATTTGATCAAATAGAAGAAAATCAAGAATTGAAAATTATTGCTTCTGTGAGTTTTAGTCAGAGTGTTCATTAGATGAAATTGATGTGTTTTGAAGCTCAAACCTACTGTAGTCAGGAGTTTATTGAATGAATTAAATTATTCAATTCGTCCAAAAATTCGACTCGGATTAAAATTTGACTTTAACATTAAAATTAATGCAAAATTTATTTTTGATAGCGGCGTTGAAAACTTGTATACTCCCAAACTCAACATTATGTTTAGAGCAATTTTCAACCTAAACTCAGTAGAAAATCTATGAATAATTTCAGTGAGCATGTTAGCTTCATTTGGTCTATTGCAGAAATTTTGCGGGGGAATTATAAACAATCCGAATATGGTAAGGTCATTTTGCCTTTCACCGTATTGCGTCGTTTAGACTGTGTCTTAGCACCAACCAAACAAGCAGTGCTCAAAAAAGCTAAAGGACTTAGCAGTAAGATTGATCCCAAAATGCGTGAAGCCACGTTAAATAGGGAAAGCACTCAAAAATTTCACAATACAAGTCTGTTTAGTTTTGAGAACTTATTGGACGATCCGGTTAATATTGCAACAAATTTAAAAAATATCATCGATGGTTTTAGCCAAGATGCCCGTGAAATCTTCATTGATCATTTCAAGCTACCCGAACAAATTGCAAAATTAGATAAAGAAAATTTGCTCTACCTGGTTGTGAGTCGTTTTGCTGATCCAAAAATCAATTTACATCCTAATGTCGTCAGCAATGTTGCGATGGGGTATATTTTTGAAGAATTGATCCGCCGATTTTCAGAACAATCCAATGAGACCGCGGGGGAACATTTTACCCCTAGAGAAGTCATTCGCTTGATGGTCAATGTGTTATTTGAGGAAGACAGCGATGTGCTTCACAAGAGAGGAATTATCCGTAAATTGTATGATCCTGCTTGTGGTACAGGAGGCATGCTGAGTGTGGCAGAGGAATATTTGCGAGAGTTAAATCCAAAAGCGGTTTTAAAAGTATTTGGGCAAGAGCTTAATGAGGCCCTATGAAGATTTGAGTGGGTAAAGTATGATCCAAGCTCTTTTTAAACAAGGGGCTATGGTTTTTTTATGAACAGTGAATTTCTTTTTAAGATGGCATTAGGAATTGAATCCCCTTGGGAACTTGTTGAAATTAAATTTGAAAACATAGATTCAAAAAAAGAACTAAATATCAAAATTGATTTCAAACCAGGAAGTTGGTTTCCAGATGAAACCGGTGAATTATGTGAAGTGCATGATACGGTTCAAAAAACATGGCGGCATCTGAATTTTTTTGAGCATGCCTGTTATTTGCATTGTCGAGTTCCTCGAATAAAAACGAAAGCAGGTCAGGTTAGGTTAGTTGCAGTACCGTGGTCGCGTTCGGGTAGTGGATTTACGCTTTTATTTGAAGCGTATGTGATGGCCTTAATTGAAAGTGAAATGCCGGTAAATAAAATTGGCCATTTAATAAAAGAGAATCCCCACAGGCTGTGGACTATCTTTAATTACTGGATTAGGCGAGCGTATAATGCGGATCAACCTAAAGCACCGAAGACGTTAGGTCTTGATGAAACATCAAAAAAGAAAGGACATGATTACGTGACATTAGCTGTAGATTTAGATGAAAGAAGAGTTCTGCATGTGACAGAAGGGAAAGATAAAGAGGCTGTAAAAGCGGTAAAAACGTATTTAGAATCCAAAGGAATTGATATCAAAAAAATAAAAGATGCGAGTATGGATATGTCACCCAGTTTTATTGCTGGTGTATCAGAATATTTTCCAAGTGCAGAGATTCATTTTGATCGATTTCATGTTGTTAAGCTCTTGAATGAAGCGATGGACAAAGTTCGTCAAGTTGAAAGAAAAGAACACGATAAATTGAAAGGCCATAAATATACTTTTTTAAAGAACAGAAATAATTTATCTGCGAGCAAACAGAAAACGCTCAGTGAGCTAATTACACTTTATCCAGCCTTAGGTGAAGCTTATCGTTTAAAGGAGCTGTTTAACGACCTATGGGAAATGGAAGATGAAGACGAAGCGACACTTTTTCTTGTCGATTGGTGTAAGCAGGTTGAGAAATCTAATATTAATCCATTCATGCAGTTTGTAAAAACAGTCAAGACACATTGGACGGGGATTGTTAATTTTTGTGAAAAAGAAATTAATAATGGTGTTTTAGAAGGTATCAACAGCAAGGTCCAACTCGCGAAGAAACGAGCAAGAGGATATCGTTGCACTGAAAATTTTATTAACATGATTTATTTTTTATGCGGCAAACTCAAATTTGATTACCCACTCTATTCAACATAGAGCCGTTATCTCT
>JAKBBU010000058.1 GCA_021808365.1 Pseudomonadota bacterium | reverse complement strand
GGCTAAGCGAAAAGCACGAGGATATAAATTTAAACACTTCAGAACCATTGTATATTTGATCACGGGTGGGCTCGATTTTAGCAAGCTTAATCCAGCCTGTTTACCCACTTGAAATTTACAAGAACCTGAATTGTGTTAATGGCAGTGTTTTTTGAAAATGGAGTTGTAGGAGAAAATTTCTTAATAAGTCGCCTTATACCGCGAACCTTAAATACACGACAGTCTAAGAGCTCTCCAAATTGTTTAATAATACGTAAAGCTTTTATTCCCGGTTCACTACGACTGACTTTTAAATCTATTTTTTTAAAAATGGCTTCAATCATTTTATAAGTATTTATTGAAGACAAATGAATAATTCTATCAGTATTGCTAATGAATAAAGCAATTCCATCTGGCATAACACGAAGCTTTCTATGACCTGCCATGTGTTGTCCATAAAAATTATTTAATTCTGGTATATGAGGAATGTTAAATGTCTCTTCATCATCTTCAATATTTCCGAGAACTTTTATAGTCAATATGAATATGAATGATTGCTCATCTTGCTGGGATTCTCGGCCAATTAGATTATCTGGGAGTTGAAATGATAAAGTATGTTTTTCGGATAATGTACCGAGGATAGATTGATTATCAAAATACCAAACTGGCGATATTGCATTAAAACTTTCCCACGGATGATTATGAGGCTTGAAAATTGTAAGCTTTTCCCCAAACTCTTTCTGAAGAGGAGTTAAAAAGCTTTCAAAATCTTTGGGATCTTCGGGGAAATTTTGCACCCATAAACCAATTGTGAACTTTTGTCTATCAGTTGATAAGGGTGATTTTTTTATTCTATCGATATGTGCTGATTTTAAAAAACTTAAATTATTTTTATAATCATCATCAAAAAATATAATCTCTGATCCACCAGCTCTCAAGTTCCAGAAATTGACCAAGTCGTTAAAATCACCTACTTTCCCGACATAAAAACCAGGCGTTTCTAGAATGAGAGATTTTCTTCCTTTTAAGGAACAGCAGGTTAGTTCATTGAGGTTATAAGTGTTGCCTAGTTCAACATGCAAAATGTTCGAACTGTTTAGTACTGTTTAGTACTGTTTCATTTGTTTTTAAACTTTTACTCAATAGTTCTTTGTAGTCAAAATCTGAATCAATTTCTGTTGAAGAAGGTAAATGACCAAATGTTGCATGATATACGTATCTTAAAGGATCGTTTTCTTCCCAGGTCATTAAATTTAGAGGATGATCATCTAAACAATTATTACCCTTTAAGATAGATCCTAAATTTATTGAAGCTTGAAAAATATCTAAGAATTTTGACACTTTACAACCTTTGATTGATGGAACAAATAAATGAGGCTCACCATACCCAGGCCAAGGTAAATGAGGAAATTTTTGTATAAATTCTAAGAGAGACTGTTCTTTTTCGATCGGAAATAAAACATCTACTTTAAAGTAGCTAATTAATTTTTTAGCGCGTTCTTCATCGTCTCCAATAACAACTAACGGGTTAAACCTGCCACCCCAAAGAGTATGAGTTAACTGCAAAGCTTTTTGATAATCTTCTAAATTATTTTCTCGAATGCACCATCCGATTTTAACTGGCCGAGATTGCAAGTGGATACTTAACGTATTCATAAAAACTTCCTAAAGTAGGTATTGTCTAACTCAATTTTTCAGCAGTTAACCGAAGTTTATTCATTTCTTGATGTCGCATGTCATCCACTGCATGAATATACTGCCTCGTCGTTTCCATTTTCCCATGTCGATGATTCGCCTGAATATAAGTATCTTTGATCCCTGCCCTATCCTGCATCGTACCTGATAAATGTCGAAGCCAATGGGCCGAAAATGATCTTAACCGCTTAACTTTTAGAGGTTGATGGATAAATCGTTTTGCAGCTGCCTCACCTAATTCTTTCAGTAACAGATTAATACTGCGATCACTTAATCGTTGAATGCCTTTTAAATTAGTGATGACAGGAGTTTCTTCATCGGGCAAAGGTTCTAACGATAATCCCAGAAAGAGACGATATTCAGCAAGAACAATGAAAAGTTCATCGTTGACAGGAATTTTCCCCATTTTACTGCCCTTCCCTACGACAAATACCCACCAGTCTTGTCGAAGTTTTTTAAAACTATTCCAGTTAAGACTCACCAGCTCACTCACCCTTAATCCTAAAAAATACAGTAAATAGACGATGAGCTTAAGGCGTTTCTTTTTAAAGCGCGCGGTTTTTTCCTGCTCTGGCAGTTCTTCGAGAATGTTTAAAATAGCCGCCCATTCATCATCTTCTAAGATGCGTTCTAAAGTTGGCTTTTCTCTTAGGTCTTGACGCCTTTTTCTATTGCGTATTAATTGCAGGGGATTATCACGCAGATAATGCGCTTGTTGAAGGTAACTAAACAAGGACTGGAGGACTGAAAAAGTGAGCGCCTCAGCACGCGGACTTAGCCCTTTTACAAACGGACGCCATGTCGGCGTACCCCGGGCTGCACCTTGAGGAGCACACCATAACTCCTTGGGGGAAGGATTTTGAATAAAGTTTCGGTACGCGTCTAAATCGCTTCGGTTTAAACTGGAGAAAGGTTTTTTGTGTTGATAGAGACACCACAATAACAAGCGTTCTGCTTCTTTTTGGTAGCTGCGATGGGTCGTAGGAACGTCTTCATATTCTTTGAGTCATGCTTGGATAGCTTCCCAATCATTGGAGGCGGTAATTTGTAAAGTGTGACGGTGATCCCGATTCTCGCCTTGGTTGCCATCTAACAATGGGTTGAACTCAAATGCAGACCCTATTTCAAGCAATGGAATGGAGTCAGGGTAAGTTTTTGAATTTTCCGAAATTTCAAGAGTAGTGTTCATTTAATCGCCCTTTTCGGCCATGTTGAATGGCCGTAATTGGCCGTAATTGGCCGTAATAGTAGATCACGCAATTAGCCCCTTCTTGCTTTCCTTGATAAAAAGTAGGTTTGAACGTTATTTGAGAAACCAACAAGCTTGACGGGTACGCCCTCGTACCTCTAAATAGCCTGCATTTTTCAACGTTTGTAAATGTCTGCGCAGTGTTCGTTCAGGAAGCGCAGTTTTAGCCTTAATTTGTGCTAATGTGAGTCCTTCTTCCGGTTTAAAGACGGCTAATACAGCTTGGAGAGCAGGCGATAAGGGGCTCAAGCTCTCTGTTCTCTCTTCTGAAGAAGCGGACTGGGATAAGATCGTCGAAGGTTCAAAATAAACGGTTACCTTAAACCCGCCACAAAATTCCTCAAATAAAAGGGTTCAGGCATCTGATTTTCGTGGCACAAGGTTAAAATGCGGTTCGTCCCTTTTCCCCAATTCTCGACAAGGTGATCACAATACAACATGCGAGCAATATTGGGATTACGTGGTTTTGAAGGATGACTTTTTTTTAAATCTTCGATGTGTAGATCGCTGGACAGTGAACCTGAATTCCATACTTCTAAGCGGTCACTGAACATTTTTACCGAAACATACCCATTATTGGCACTGTAATCCCTGTGCATCAAGGCATTGACGAGGATCTCTCTAATGGCCAGGGGTGGGATTTGGGGTATGTCCGTGCGTCGAATTTGATTTGCATCAAACATAGGCTTTACCGACGTAAAGCGATTTACAAATGTTTGTGCTTCCATCAGTAATGTGAAAATATTACCATAGATTTGCGCACTGTCGAGAATGTGATGATCGTCCTCTGTGCTGCTTCGATAGGCAATGACTTTCAGGAGGCACTGGGTATAACGCGTCATCTTTTTACCAAATAAAATAAGCGCGCCATGTAGGAGTTGGCCTTCTTTCATGAGCGAAAAGCGGTTTTCTAATAATCCTTCAATGGACTCTTCTTCTGCTTTTGGATCGATGCGTTGAACGGTGATCCCTTGTTTAATGACCCGTTTAACCTGTTCCAAATCGAGATTTTCAAGTGTATAAGACGTCGGTAGAGATTCATATCCTGAGTGATCCAGTCGTTCCAGAAGCAAGATTTGTTGTTTTGCAATTGGCATGATCTGCTTGGTTGAACCCACACGCTCAAACACTCGACCCTCGTATTGATACAACACTTTTGTATAGGAAGGTTCAGCAATCAGTGCAACAATAAAGCGTCCTGTTTCTAACAACAGGGTTTCAATACGCAAATGGGGTGCGGGATCAAATTTTTTGAAATGCTGCGCGATCACTTGTTGCGTGTGATCCGTGTATTCGACACCGTGTGGAGTCTGATTAGGGCGTACACCAAACAACACCTTACCACCTCGCCCGTTTAAAAAACCACACAAAGATTTACAGGCATCTTCGAGCCCATTCCAACTGGTTTTAAATTCCAAGTGGTCAGATTCACCTTCTGCTACCCAGTGCTTTAATGTCTTCATGTCCATCAATGTTTTCTTCATTTAAAATTTCAGCCTATTTTCTGGGGTATTTTCTCATGTTTAGATCTTTTGGTGGAAGGTTTATGGACCATTTTTTTGATCTGCACCTCCAACGCGCCTATTTTTTCGAAAAGACGATCATCCGCTTTTTCTCGATGGTGCAAGCCTCGTTGAAGATCCGTTTGTCCTGCGAGAATGGCGTTCAAACCATGAGCCAGTATCTTTGAAAATTCTGAAGTCTGTTCAACACGTTTTTGAAGTTCATCATATTGGGTTGATAAAACAGTATAGTCGTGTTGAATCGTGTAATAGTCGTTATTTCGCGTGAGGTAGCGTTCCTCTAGTTTATCCCGTTCACGTTGGAATTGATGTTGTGCATCCGCCTGTGCAGCCACCGATTGATTCAGTTGGTTCGTTAGCGCCTCAAGTTGTGCGGCCTGTTGTTGCTTGAGCTGTTCTTCAGCAGCCATAAAATTAAGCTGTGCTTCTTTATAAGAGGTTTGTAGATCCCGGATCCGCTTTTGAGTTTCATCCCGCAGGTTCGGAAACAAGCGCTCTGTTTGTTGAAGTTTTTCGTGCAAAAGCTCATTCTCTTTTTCGAGCGCTCGGATCTGGCCGTTTTGCTTCAGTTCTTTTAATTGGTATTCATTGCATTTTTTGTGAAGGAGTTGATTGTCTTCTTCTGTTTTTTTTAAATCCTGGATGATCGTCTCTAATTGAGTTTTCAACGCGGCCATTTTTTGAAGGTGTTCTGATTTTTCTTGTTCAATGGCTTCTTCGCGCGCTTTGTTGAGATCCTGCCAAATTTCTTCAAAATGTTTTGAAATATTACCGGCAGACAGTTGAAGTTGGCCTGACTGTAATTCAGCGCTCATCAGGATCCGCTCATCTTTCCATTGCCGCACATATTTGACCAGGGTCGAATTGCTGGTGGTCGTGGGTAAGGCTTCACGAATCAGCTCTAACGAGGGAATAACTTTATATTGCTTTAAAAGTTCAGTCGCTATTTTTGCTAATTCTTTATAATCAAGGCCATGACGTGCCATAGAGGTCCTCCTCATTCAATGGGCGACGGTACTGTTTATTGGCTACTCGGTGATCGTTCCTATGGGGGAGCGATCCAAGATGCACTTTTTTTAATTGTCCACGCGCTGCGTGGACAATCTGATCGGCAGCATATCGCACCAGAGCGCAAAGACCTTGCCTCTGTGCGTTCTGAGAATTCATTCTTAATTTTTTACCCGGTGAGTAAAAAATGAAGCATCTATTTAGCACTGACGTTCATCCTTTCTTTCATAAAAATGACACTTAAAAAGTTCTTCAACTGAGGAAAGCAATTTTAGCATCCAGTGATGGAAAATAAATACGTTGTTGGCCGTGCTGGCGAACATCCACGAGCTTGTTGGACAACAATTGGCTCAGCATGCGAGAAACAACCGTTCTATTTTTTCCGAGATCCTGCGCAAGTTCAGCCACATTTAATTCGCCTTTTTCGGCTAAAACTTGAATCAAACGAAGTTCACCCTTACTCAAATGAAAAGTTTGAATGCGTTCTTGGGCCAAGGATTTAATGGCATCTACAGCAAGTTCCAGCGAGACTTGCTGAACCAGCTTACCAATGTGTAATCGGTTAATCATGGCGTAAACCAAGCCAAAAATATACCGCAGTCGGCCCTGGGTGAGATCGTACAAGTAATCAAGCACGTTTTTTTCAATGGGAAAAGGGGCTGGTTTTCCGATCCGATAATAGGCTAATCGTTTGGCGATGAGATCATGGTACAGGGGTTTGGTGAGTGGGTTGATGATCACGGTATCACTGATAATATCATCCAGCCGATCCACTCGGCGTGAAATAAATGATCGCAGTCCTTGATCACCGACTAATAACCAAGAGATATGCTCCAGCTGAAAATAATCCCGGGCAGCATTGAACAGGTATTGAAGGTGTTCTTCCGTATGAATGGCTTCTACATCGAGGTTGTTGAGCTGGACGAGGATCCCTTTCTTATATCCCAGCTCGAGGGCCAGTTGGCCCAGATCCCGTAAGTGATGCCCTAATGTGGTCGAAGGCATAAACGTGGGTTGAGTGATACTGGTACTTTTGCCATAGCTTCCGCCCACGGAAAACGCCGTGATCCCAAAATTGTTATACGCTTCAGAGAGGCGGTAGGATAAGGATTTGGCTTCAATAAAGATTTTATTCTTTTTAACTTCTTTTTCATGAGCTAATTCAAACTCGCGAATGATCGTGGAAATAACAGCCGTTAACAAACTGTCTAGATTCCAGTTTTTCTCCACACTGACTTCATCGCGCGGCGCAAAATAAAGGCGCTTTTTTTGGGCTGAAAACTTCAAGTAATTGGCAAAGGACGTCGTACCTACGCCTCTTGCCCCTTCAATCACCAGTCGAATATTTTTATCGTTCAAGATATTTTGACAGATCCGGATCTCCTCAGCATGACCTGTAAAAAGTTCCAGGGTGTTCATAGAAATTGGATTAACCGAAAAGGGGTATTCTTTATACCCGAGCAATTCCCAGTCCATAGCAGTACCTCACGTTATGTTAACGTAAATATGATATATTACAAAAATACGTTACACAACAGAAAAATCAACGCCAGGTGCAACATATCCAACCTGTAACACCCTTTTAGTGGAATTTCCATTGGGCGGACAACGTCTGCCCAATGGAGGAGGCCGTTTTTATTGCCATGACATCACTTTTCGACTGTTTAACTATTTTCGCCGTGTTCTGCCGTATTTCGCCGTGTTCTGCCGTGTTTCCACTTCAATCAGGTGCTTTTTAGCAGACACCAGACGGTGGACTTACCCGAGCCCTGCCGACTGACATAGCCTTTTTCCCTTAAGACCTTCAGATCTTCTCTTAATGTTCTCGGCGAAATTTTTTCATTTAAATAGTCTAAAATTTCCTGATTTTTGATGAGTTCATGCTCTGCGAGCACTTGAAGAATGTTATTCTGCCGAAGAGACAGACTCAAATCGTCTGGATATCCCGCTTTTTCTTGCTGTTTTTCTACCCTTGAAGGCATGGCAGCAGGTACCCCGGCCTTATGGAACAGCACACTGAAAAATGGACTTTTTTCTTGAAAGACAGGGGGCTTCATATGCGCTTCTTGGCAGAGTTTCAATATTTCTTGAAAACCCGTACCGTATTTTTCAATGTACCCACATCGATATAACACATCAGCAATGTGGGCATTACGGGGGATAGATTGATTCTGATGAATAATTTCATCTGCAGTGAGGCCAAGAGGCAGCCTTCCAAAACTCGTGATTTCTAATGAATCAGGATAAATACTGATCACCACGGAGCCACTCGGGTGGGCATAATCCCGATGGCAAAATGCATTGATCAGAGCTTCCCGAATGGCCAAGGGAGGATAATCTGGCACATCAACGCGTTCCAATTGGGATTCTAAAAAATAGCTGCCAATTTTTGTGTGCTGGCTGATGAAATGAATCGCCCTGTCCACTAAATCAAACAGATTGCCGCATTCCTGTTTCGAGTCAATAAAATGCCGGCGCGTGTCATCTGAAAAAGCCGCCAGCTTGACCATGCATTGAATGAGATAAGGTCGCATTTCTTGGCCAAAAAGAACAACAGCGGCGTTGGTTAACCTCTTTTCTTTAATGAGTTTTAAGTATTGCAGGGCTTCAAACGGATCGTGCGTTTCATATTGAGGCGGGATGCGCCCTTTTTTTATTCCGCGTGCTAAGACTTCCAGGATGCGTTTTTTATCCAGCTCTTCGACGGTATAATCCAGATTCACCAACCCATCCCAAGAAGTCGGGTACATCTGTTTCCTCAGCAACAGCCGTTGGTATTCCGTTTGCGCCATGACTCGCGTAGTCGATTGCTCGCGTTTATAGCTTCGTCCATCAAAGCTATAGGGCTTGATGTTGTCATGAGGTGTTGCCTGCAGCACAATCACCTCACGATGAGTGCGAGGAACGGGCACATAAGAAACATGAATATCATGTGAAGGTTCAAATTTATTTAAGATATCGGCTAATTCCTGTTTTGTGCTATCGGCCACCTCTTGTCCTCCGATGCTTCCTTTATCGGTTACGCCAATTAATACCATGCCACCTTGTCCATTTAAAAATCCACAAAGCGTCCTGCCTGCTTTATCCAGCTGCGACGTGGTATTCTTGAATTCAAGAAGATCTGACTCACCCTGTTTAACCAAGGCGGCGATTTCGTCATAAGTCATGTGCATCTGGGGATCCCTAATACTTGAGCCTCTTTTTTTGAGTAACTTTGCCAATAGGTTTCATTTTCATTTAGCTGAATTAATTTACTTGAAAACTCCCTGACTTTGCGCCAGTCATAAAAAGTATGTTGACGTTTGATTTGAGACGACCCGCTTTTTTCGCGGCGTTTAATATTCGCTGAGGGTGTGGAAATCAGATTATCTATCATTTTTTCTGCTACCTGATCATAGGTAGATAGCTCAACGAGAACATCAATTAATAGGGTTGGAGCCAAAGCCATAAGAAGCTGTTTCTTTTTGTTCATCTCGCTCAAAGTCATCTCAGCTTTCATTTCTTCCTACCCCACCTCATCAAGTCCAAAGACTTCGTCGAACTTTTATGAGACGAATTAGCATAATAGTATCTTCCTCTTCATACTTGTTTTCCATCTCATGATAAAGATTCAATATCTTAGAGGAGCACTCTTTTTCCTCATGACTTACAGCAATGCTGCCCCATAATAAATGGTCACCACGAGCTTCCGCTGCTTTACGTTTTTTTTCATAGTCATCACTCCAGCCGCTTGCTTCGCTCGGATCGGGTCGCTTTGGCCGCTCATGTTTCCACCATTTGTACAGGATAAGAATTTCCTGTGCCGCCAAAGCCTGAGATGTAAACTGTCCGAAATCGGTTGAGTTTTTATCGTGCCATTCTTCATTATTTTTTAGCGTAGCAGCCCAATCAAGATAAGCCATTCCTGCCTCAGGAGACCGCCACAAACCCATTCGAAAAAGCATTCGATGTAAGGGCGGTTTATATTTTTTTTTCTCTTCTGCTGAAGTCATTATAAGCATCCAGGCTTGCTCAATTTCAACAAAATTCACTATTTCATCAAAGCAAGCATGTAGCAGGCGCATGTCTAAATCATACCACTCTCCCCGCTTAAGCTTAGAAGACAACGCATGTGTTTTAACAATCCAACGATTACGAATATAACAACGTACGTCATTAATGCGATCAAGCGGATAGCGTAAAAAACCCTGCAGATAATCCAAACCATTTTCCGCTAACCAATAGCGAGTTTTTTTAGTTTGAGCTGTTTTTTCCCATACACGCCATTCCTCTTCTGTTCCTGAATAGGGTTTAGGTGTGCCTCGAAGCCAATCAGCAAATTTCGAACATGACCAGTAATTTTTCATTGTATTTGCAAATCCAGGTTTTATTTCATTAGGAGAGGCATACCACTCTCCTAATATTTAAAATATTTCTGCTATTTTATTAACAGCCTCATGGCGTATTTTATCATTCAAAGGGACATACAGTCTTGTGGTTTCCTCTTTTTCATGCCGAAGATTAGCACGAATGTGGCTGAAGGAAATCCCTACCCTATCTTGCAACGTCTGCCCAATGGAGGATGTCATTTTTGCAGAATGGCAGCTCATCAGTGAACAGCAAGGCACCTTCTGTTTTGACTAAAACTACTCTATTCTGCCCTCGCCTCCTGAATGTGTTCCGCCTACTGTGATCCTATTCGTGAGATGAGGCTGTTCTTTAGATTGGGTAGTTTTTAATTTGGTCGATAATATTCAGCCATTCCTCCATGAGTCCATCCAAAACCGGGGGGTCAAGCGGCCAAAGGTAAGGCTTCATTTTCTTTTTCCATCTTGGGGTACCAACGACAAAATGATTCTTTGAGTTCCTTGTTT
>JAKBBU010000013.1 GCA_021808365.1 Pseudomonadota bacterium | reverse complement strand
ATTTCTTAACCTGTTAATGAACCAAGAACGTCTAATCCGTCCTCAAGAGCAACGCATTCTACTCTTCCCTTATCCCTTGTCAACTCCTTTTTCAAAAAAGTTTTTTCTTTTTGACCTTCACCATTTCTTGCGGTATTTTACTACTTTAAAAAGCATGAGAAAACCATGGCTGAACAACCCACACTTGATTTTGAAGCGGCACTCAAAGAACTCAACACCATTGTTGAAAGCATGGAAAAAAGCGATCTCAATCTTGAGACTGCTCTGGCCCAATTTGAGCGAGGTGTTGCTTTAACACGCACTTGCCAAACTGCCTTAAAAGAGGCAGAACAATTTGTGGCCATCTTGACTCAAAAAAATGGGGTTGAATCACTCTCACCCTTCAAAGATGAGCAGGAACCCCTATGAATTCACCCCCTGAAACACTCTGGGATACTTATCGGAATCGTTTGACAATAGCACTCAACCGCTATCTTCCAAGCCCTGACGATCAAGAGCCTCTCAGCCAAGCCATGCGCTATGCTGTCTTAAACCCAGGAAAACGTTTACGCCCTCTTCTTATTTATACCTGCGGTGATTACCTCGGTGTTGATCTCGCTTGTTTGGATCAAGCCGCTTGTGCAGTTGAGCTCATTCACGCTTATTCACTTGTACACGATGATCTACCGGCAATGGATGACGATGATCTGCGTCGCGGCCTGCCCACTTGCCACAAAGTCTTTGGGGAAGCACTTGCCATTTTAACTGGTGATGTTTTGCAATCGCTTGCTTTTGAAATTTTAACGGTTGAAGAAGAGTACGCCATTATTCCACCTATCACACGACTTGCGATGATTCGCTCCCTCGTACTCGCTTGCGGCTTACAGGGAATGGTAGGTGGCCAGGCCTTGGACCTTTCCGCCACGGGCCAATCTGTTTCCATTGAGGACGTTGAAAAAATTCACCGATCCAAAACAGGGGCTTTGATCGAAACCTGTATCCAACTTGCCGTCTTGGTTGCGGAATGCCAACATTCTAATATCGTAGAAGACCTCGAGGTTTTTGGAAAAAATCTCGGCCTTGCCTTTCAAATTCAAGATGATTTGCTTGATCTGGAGGTTGAAACAGGCACCCTAGGAAAACCACAAGGATCGGATCAAGCCAAGGGCAAGGCCACTTACCCAGCAGTCTTAGGTATTACAGGTGCAAAACAAGTGCTTCACGATGTTTATCAAAGCACGCTTGCCGCCCTCACCCGCCTTCCTTCGAGGGGTGGGCGATTGTTTGATCTGACTCAATATGTGATGGCGAGAAATACCTGATCAGATCAAGAAACTGTTATTACAGTTGGAGTAATATAATCATGGCCCTAATGATCACTGATGAATGCATCAATTGTGATGTGTGCGAACCTGAATGCCCCAATCATGCGATCTCACAAGGCCCTGAAATCTATCTCATCGATCCACTCTTATGCACAGAATGTGTAGGACATTTTGACACACCACAATGTCGAGAAGTTTGTCCGGTGAATTGCATTCCCGTCAACCCTGATTATAAAGAAACTCGTGAAGAATTGAACAAAAAATATCAAGTTCTCGCAAAATCTATTGAAGATAAGCCCTAAATGTTATACAATCGAATCCTTAGCGGTTTCCAGTCGCATAAAAAAGGTTAATAGAATTATAAATTTTAGTAGATTGGATTGATGCTTTTTGTTGGGTTAAGCCCAACCTATAGAATTATAGGACCTCAATTAAAACACATTCTTGGAGAAAAATATGAAAGACCCCTTCTATAACAGAATCTATGCACTAGATAACAATCAGTTTATCGACTTACTCCAGCATTATATTAATACTTTCGCCCTCTTTGACGAAGCATTTGATAATAACATTTTAAAAAATTATTTTGATGCGCCAAACACTGCAACACCAGAAAACCGCCAAGCTATACTTACCGCATTAAGCCAACTTTTAGAAGCATTGTCAAAGGGCGAGCTTGTTAAAGAAAATGAAACTGATGAGTACTACAGCTTTCTTACTTTTCTAAATACGCAGATCCAATTTAAAGATTATCCAGCGCTAGTTACTCAGTCCGAAGAAGTACTTGGTCGTTTCACCGAAGAACATAAACAAAACATTCTCAACCATTTTGCAGCATTAATTTATCGATACAGAACCATTTTGTTTTCAGACCTAGAACGAATTATAGAAAATTTACCCTCCTATGATAAGAACCAAGCACGCACTCTAAATGATTTAAAGCCTGGCGAACTTGAGCATTTGTATACGAAATTTATAGCACCTAAAAGTCATGAAACGCAAACAAACATCATAAATAGTATCTATAACCGACTTCCAGGACACATTACAAATAATGAACCTATCAACGCTGATGAGCGGGAAGGCTGTAAAGATAAAAAACGAATAATTTCCACCTATTTTAAAGCTTTAAAAGATGAATATAACTTACTCGCCTGGGCACACCCTAATCAAGTCCGGGACGCTATTTTTGCAGTCATCAATTTCCTCGATGGTAAAAAATCTAAAGATCTCACACCAAGTGAGATTGTTATCTTGAGCGATGCAGTCCTTCAAAATATTAACCTATTAATAAATAGGCTCTCTATGGGGCCTCAGAATGACGGTAGTCTAGTAACGCATAATGAACGTCCTGGATATTCTTTTCTTCCAATGACTCAAAATCCTAACTTAAAAAAGAATACCATTTATTGGAAAATTGAAAACAATATCCTTCAATATAAAGTGAAAACTTCTTCTGAGGAAATCAACGATCAAATTACCCCTGAAGATCTGGGGCTTCCAGATGGTACATTGCTCACTAAAAATCACTTACCGCAGATCCTAAAAATAACATCAGGCAGGGGCCATACTCAACACCCTATTAGTCTTACATTTGAAGATCAAAGTCAGCTTAGAAAAACTCTTTTAAGTCTGGGCTTGCCCGAAATCATGGCTGCTCCAAAGAAAAACGAAGAACTTGCGGCTTATAAAGAGCAACTTCAATGCTGTTTCTGGCCATTAGTTACTCACCATCAAAATTATGCAAATCAACAAGAAGCGGATGCTGTAACAAAGATTAATAATGTTTTTATAGCGAATAGTGGGACTGTGATCAACTCTGGCAATTCTATTGTTATAGGTCATCCATTAAAAGAACGCGCCGATCTATACCCCAACGCCATAAAGGATATCAAAGAAATATCCCAAAAATTCAGGGAAGGGTACTTGGCGGATGAAATCTTTCAATCTCAACTTAATGCTGTCATTGAAACGTTTAGTCTCAACTTTTGCCCTCCAGCTAATTATAAAGATATTGAGGATAAAGAGTACAAAACGATCCATAAATCAGCAACTGAAATCTGTAACGCCCTCAGTGCGGTTGTCTCTATTTTGACCGGAGCACAACTTCTGATAGAGACAGGCAACTTACAACATGCTATTGTTCTACTCGGTGGATTTTTAAATGACCTGAAGGGCAACTCTATCGGTCTAGTCTATAATGATGAAAATGAACCAACATTATTCGTTGATTACATTGCGATAAATGGTGAAGGTGCACAAGTGGCACATACTAAGACTGATCTAAATCCGAAGGATACTCTAAAGGCCCTAAGCAGCTGCTCAGGTTTCTCTGATTTGCAGTACTTAGATCCAACGTTGCCACCTGTTCAAGATGAATATATCCAGCAGACTCCTCTAGAGATCTTAAATAAGGCCCTTATTACAAATTTCGAAAAACAATTCAACCAACTCTCGATTTTCCAAAGGGTAATAAGAGAGAAAGAGCTGGAAGACCAAAACAACAATATTTATGGAATTTAATTAGAACTACACTGCTTCTAGGTTTCTAGGATCCAGTGCGTTTTTAAGGTTGTGAATGAAAAGGATTAACATGAAAAAGATTCTATTCGTACCCGCATTAGTCGTAATGTGCGGGTTTGTCTTAGCCGGTTGCCAGACCCTGTCTGAACCTGATGTTCAAACACAATGTAATCAGGCGATCGATGCAGCGTCGAAGCAACTCCAGGCTCACAATATGCAGGCGATCACGCCAAACTGGATTCAAGCTGAGCACGTCATTAGAGGGGCGCAACTCAAGCGCTCTCAACAAGATTACTTGCATTGTACGCAAGATGCTGAGTTGGCACTGAAGATGTTAAAATAATGTGGGTTGGGTTAGAACAGCCAGCCTACATTTTTAGGACGAAATAGGCCTCACATTCTGTCCCCGATCCCGCAACACATGATCCATCAACACCAAGGCCATTACCGCTTCAGCAATGGGAATCGCTCGGATCCCCACGCAGGGATCATGTCGCCCCGTTGTTGAAACGCTGACGACTTCACCCTTCGTATTAATTGAACGCCCTGGCAATAAAATACTCGACGTTGGCTTCAAAGCAAGACTCACCGTAATAGCCTGCCCCGTTGAGATCCCTGCCAAAATACCACCCGCATGATTACTCAAAAAACCCTGCGGTGTGATCTCATCACGATGCTGGCTACCTCTCTGCTCAACCACTTCAAATCCATCCCCAATCGCCACCGCTTTCACCGCATTGATGGCCATCATTCCCTTGGCTAAATCGGCATCAAGCCGATCAAAAACCGGTTCACCCAGTCCATAGGGCACGCCTTTTGCAACCACTTTCACCAAGGCTCCGATCGAATCCCCTGCCCTGCGTAGTTCATGAATTAAATGCTCAAGAGCCTCAATTTTATCCGGATCAGGAAAAAAGAAAGGATTCGTCTCAATGTAATCTTCATTAAACTGTTCTGGCCTAATCGACCCCATTTGCGCCAAATGGCCCTGGATCGTCACCCCGTAAAATTCCGCCAAATATTTTTTTGCAATCGCCCCAGCAGCAACCCAAATCGCGGTACCCCGTGCTGAAGCTCGCCCACCTCCACGGTGATCACGGATCCCATATTTGCGTTGATAGGTAAAATCACCATGCCCCGGGCGAAACTGATCCTGGATCTTGGTATAATCGCGGCTACGCTCATCAGTGTTCGGAATCAGCAGTCCAATGGGTGTGCCGGTTGTTTTTCCTTCAAACACACCGGATAAAATTTGAACCTCGTCAGCTTCACGCCGCTGAGTTGTAAAACGCGAATTACCCGGTTTTCGACGATCTAAATCTCGACGTAAATCTGCCGAGGCCAAGGCTAATCCTGGCGGACAACCATCAACAATCCCTAAAAGAGCTGCCCCGTGACTTTCGCCCGCCGTCGTAACTGTAAACAATGTACCTAATGTATTGCCTGACATGTTTTAACCTTCTAGTTTCTAGCGGCTAAGCGCTAGAAACTAGTTTGAAACACAACCTCTATACAGTCAACCTAAAACATGTTAGAGTGCATCGAGATACTATCTTTTTAGTTAAGATAGTAAGAGATCAGAAAGCACTTGGGTGCAGCCCCAAGCTTTCTTAAGTTTTTTTTGTTATCGCTTTGGGACCTTCTAGAAAGCAACCAGGCGCTAACGTTTGCGCTCTTTTAGCCCAATTGGCGTGGAGCGCCAAGATTTAGTTTTCTGGGTTCTACACGTGAATTGTTTAGTATTGTTCACTTTTTAAAGCAGTGCCCAGTCCTGTGAAATTGGCGACTTCCACCGCCCCGAGGCTTTCAGAGTTAATGATGGTCCGTGTTTTTGCGCACCATCTAACTACAAATTTTCGGCTGTTTTCAGCAGAAAAACAAGGGACGTGGATTTGACTATGAATAGAATGCTCATCAATGCAACTCGCCCTGAAGAAGTACGCGTTGCTCTCGTTAATGGCCAACACCTTTACGATCTTGATATTCAACGCGAAGGCCAGGAACAAAAAAAATCGAATATTTACAAAGCAATCGTCAGTCGAGTTGAACCTAGTCTCGAAGCTGGCTTTGTCGATTACGGCGCTAATCGACATGGTTTTCTTCCTGGTAAGGAAGTAGACGATCTGGCGCATCGTCCAGATACAGATCCTAACGAACGTGCGCACATTAAAGACATCCTGCGAGAAGGTCAGGAACTTATGGTTCAAGTCGCCAAAGAAGAACGCGGCAATAAGGGCGCTGCCCTCACGACATTCATGAGCCTACCGGGCTGTTACTTGGTATTAATGCCTAACAACCCTCGTGCGGGTGGTATTTCCAGACGAATTGAAGGCGATGATCGCGATGAACTACGTGACATCCTCACACAACTCAAACTGCCAGAAGACATGGGTGTCATCGTCCGTACTGCTGGTGTTGGTAAATCGATTGAAGAACTTCAATGGGATCTTGATGTACTCCTGAAACAATGGGAAGCTATTCAAGCCGCCTACAAAGAGCGCCCAGCCCCCTTCTTGATCCATCAAGAAAGCGATGTGGTAACTCGCTCTATTCGCGACTATTTACGCCAAGAAATTCACGAAATCTTAGTAGATAACGATGACGTGTATGCAAAAGTACTTCATCATGTCAAACAGATCCGTCCTGATTTCATTAGTCGCGTCAAACAATACAAGGGCGATGTCCCTCTATTCAGCCGCTTTCAAATTGAAAAACAAATTGAATCCGCTTATTTGCGTGAAGTTCGCCTCCCGTCAGGCGGTGCAATTGTCATTGATTACACCGAGGCACTTGTGTCGATTGACGTCAACTCAGCGCGCTCAACCCGCGGCCGCGACATTGAAGAAACGGCGCTTAATACCAATCTTGAAGCTGCCGATGAAATCGCGCGCCAATTACGCCTACGCGATTTGGGAGGACTCATCGTCATCGACTTCATCGACATGACACCTATCCGCAATCAACGCGAAGTCGAAAATCGCTTACGCGAAGCCCTGCGCATGGATCGTGCCCGCGTTCAGGTAGGCCGCATCTCCCGCTTTGGCTTATTGGAAATGTCGCGCCAACGTTTAAGACCCTCCTTTGGTGAAGGAAATTTGATTGTCTGCCCTCGTTGCAGCGGCCATGGTTCTATTCGGAGTATCGAATCATTGTCATTATCCTTAATCCGTTTGATTGAAGAAGAAGCGATTAAAGAAAAACAAGCTTGGAAGAAGGAATTGCAAATTCGTGTACATGTCCCTGTGGAAATTGGGACTTACTTGCTCAATGAAAAACGGCAAGATATCAGCCAGATTGAACATGGCTATGGTGTTTCGGTGATGATTATCCCAACTCCCTACCTCACCACGCCACATTACCGCATTGAACGCAATCATACCGAACAAGAAGATACCGGTGGTGATTCAGGTCGTACAACCAGCTATAAGCTGATTGAACCGCCGGAACATGAAATTTATGACAGTCTAAAAACTGAACCTTCTGTGACTGAAGAGCCTGCCGTCAAAGGGATCTTTATCGAAAAACCCGCCTCTTCAACTTCACCAACCAAGGTGATCAAGCGTTTTCTCACTAATATTTTTGGTGTAAAAACAACAGTACCCGCTGTTGAACCAACACCTATTGCCGCGCCTGCAGCAAAACAACCCTCTCGACAAAGTAATCCACGCCGCGGAGCCCCTGGCGAACAAGGGCAACGCCGTAGTAGCACAGGATCTAATCGCCCACGTGGCAATCATCCACAACATGAATCGCGCACAATTGAGCCTCGTGAACCTAGAGAACACCGTGAGCCTAGAGAACAACGGGAACCTAGAGAACCTCGTCATTCACAGAATGAATCACGTTCAGCTGAACCGCGCTCTTCCGATTCAAATCGTGAACGCACGGCGCCCCGCAGCAAACTGCAAGATCGCATGCTCCGAACGGTTGAGGAAAATCAGCGCTCTCGCCGCAAAGTAAATGAGAATGCAGCACCTGTTGCTGCTCCTATTCAAGAGCCTACGTCGCTAGAGAAAACGCCAGTAGAACCTTTTGAGCGCCATCAAACGCCTCCGATGGGAGCCACACCTGTAGTAGAAGAACATGCTGATGAATCAACCTCAGGACATCAGCATGCCCGTCAAAGAACGCGAAATTATAAAACGCACAATAGGCATAATGAACCTACTCCCATTGTTGCAGCTCCAGAAACGCCTTACCATGTTCCCCATCAAGCGCCGGCTCCTGCGCCCGTTGAGGAGGCCCCGTCTGTATCCATCATCATTGATGCTGCACCACCTGAACTCACTGAAGTCAATATGGATCAACGTCGTGGTGTTCGACGCACAGGTAACTACCGTCGAGGTCCCTATGGTGCTAAGCCTCGCCGCACAACTACATCTTCACCCGATGAGGTCCCTGCTGATCCAACTCTGGCACCTCCTCCGATTGAAACAAACATTGAGTTTATTGAGCCTGCAGCTCCTAACTCGAGCGCGCCTCGCTCAGTACGCTCTCATTCCACACGGCGCCGTTATAAGAAATCACCAGAGTAAAAAACGTAGGTTGGGTTAGAACAGCCGATAGGCTGAGGGTAACCCAACAAAAACTCTGCAACTCATTGCGGTGTCAGGTATTCTGCACTTTTTCGGTAATCGTTCACAGCCTCTGAGTCGTCATTCCCGCGGAGGCGGGAATCCAGTCTTTCAAAAGGGATTTCTTCTTTCAAGAACGACTAAATTCCGGGATGACGGACGCTATACCGTGAACAGTTACCTTTTTCTTATCCATAATTCAGGTTACCTCCATCCCCCGATCTTCCGCTCGTTCTTTTTATTGTGCAAAGTACCATCAGAGAAATCGGATTGATCATATATTGATCATCTCAATTTCCCCAAAACCCTCGCTTTCACCTCAGCTCCAACTAAGATCAAGGAAGATTCGCATAAAAGGAGCTCTACATATGACTCAACCTCAATCCAAAAGCAACCTTAAACAAGCCCTCTTTGCAAGCCTCTTACTCGCCTTCAGTGGCGCAGCCCTTGCCGGCAACTGCGGTCCAGGAACAGAACTCGACATTGTCAATAACACTGGCAAACCCCTTCACCTCAGCTCGGGTGCCTGCGGTTGGGTCCCTAATACCTTAAAACCTGGTAGCACTTATCGTGTTGATCTTGCAGGTAGTGATCCCCTTACCTTCTCTGATACAAAGGGTGAACAAATTGCCTTCAGCAGCGCCAAAAGCCAATACAGCTTCCATAATGGTTGTAGTACCAACTTTGGCACCGCCAGTGGCTCTGGATTAAACAGCACCTGTAGCACGCCGAGAGGCGCAACAGGCTCTTGCTCAAACTATCAAGCTTCTTCCTCGCTCTGCTATCCAATTAAGATGGTTTTGAATCGTTCGGATTCGGGGATTGGGTAAAATGAAAAAATCTTTTTTTATTTTTTCTGGATCCTGCCGTATATTAATACGGCCTAAGTGGTTCTAAGCGAGAGTACTCGCTTAGAACCACTTAATCCCGGGGTGACGGAAAAAATCAATGAATGGTTACTTTATTCGATCAACTGATCCAATTTATTCTCCACATCCTTCCATTCCTCCGCATCCGGCGGAGGATCCTTTTTAACCGTAATATTCGGCCACTGTGCTGCCAATTTTGCATTTAATACTTGAAAAGCCTTATATTTTTCAGGCAATTCATCTTCAGAATAAATGGCATTCACCGGACACTCCGGCTCACACAGAGCACAATCAATACATTCATCCGGATTGATGGCTAAAAAATTTGGCCCCTCATAAAAACAATCTACAGGGCACACTTCCACACAATCTGTATATTTACATCGAATACAGTTTTCAGTGACAACGAACGTCATTTCACCCTCCACAACGAAAGCGTTTTAAGGTTCCTGTCATCCCGGGATTTAGTGTTTCTTAGCGAGTACTCTCGCTTAGAAACACTAAATCCCCGGGATCCAGGAAATAAAAAAGATTTTTTCATTATAAAAAAGAAATCTTATTTAAAACTTGATCCCGGATATTAAGTCGTTCTAAGCGCGAGTACGCGCAAGAACGACTAAATTCCGGGATGACGAAGCTCTGGATTCCTGCCTCCACTGGAATAACGGTCCTGTGTTTACTCCCCACAAGCAAATGGATCAGCGCAGCCCAACGCAGTTAAATCAGTCGTTTTTTCAGAAGCACGATCACGCATGATCAAAATAGGTTGTTCAAACATCGTCTGATTTACGGCTTTTTCCAGTTGATCCAACTTAAGAAGATCCTCAACGCTAGTCCGCTGAAAGTCAAGCGATTGATTGTGAATACAGGGATCACATTCCAAACTGCGATGCGGTAAATACCGAAAACCCGCCCGATTAATCAATCCTTTTAAGAACTCATCATCGCAATTAAATAAAGGATAGCGAAGAGTCCGCCCACCATAATGTTCACTACTGTCGATCCATTCAGGCAAATCAATGTTACGGCGATGTGCACGGCGTTTTGCCAATAAAATAGTGCTCAAACAAGAAGGATCAAGATCATCAAGCCAATTCAATAACGGAATCCCCTTGAGCAACAGAGGGCACCACTGAAACTTAAGACTTGGAAATTGTTTTCTTGCTCGAACCAGATCGTCAAACGACGATGGCGATTTTAACTCAATCACCTTAAAACCACAGAACTCAACCCACCGCTGTGCTCGCTCAACATGGGCTGACCAACCCTGCGTAGCCCAACCTGTATTGATAGAAATAACGGTCACATTTTCAAGTTTCTGCTCAAAAGCCCATTGAATTAACGCGATCGTACCATTACCGTAATTGCCGAAGATGATGTTCATTTAAAAACCTATTCAGAATCTCATTATTTTAGTTGTACACCACAAATATCCATCAAATCCATAAATGCCTTATTTTTAGGATCACCGGTCTTAAATCCATAAGCTTGAACATAACTTTTAATGATGTATTGATAATCAGGAAGCATTAAAAAAGAAGCAATTTTATTCGCATTTTGTAATTCACGATGTAAAAATGTTTCACAATTTTGATAAAACAAAGCCGCTAAAACCGTGATGATCGATGCACGACGCGCAGGGCTCGCCAATTTGAATCGATCCATCCACTCAAGCAAGGCCATATCACGCTCCCAGGTCAACCAATGTTGGTACACATGCATTGACGTGCGTTCCAAACTACTCAGATCAATATTTTTTTGCGGCGCCTTGAGCTGTAACATATACAATAAAGCAGGAATACAGGCTTCTACATTTGCCCACGAACAATTACCTGTCACTTGTGGAGGAATCGGTAATGTTTTTGTACGTTGAAAACCCAATAAATTCGGTAATTCTTCTTGAACAAATTCACGTGATTGCCGTTTATAGATCAACGACTTGATCAGCTCTGCTGTTAAGGCTTGAGGTCGGTTCATGCGGTGGATCACCACACTCCCCTCTCGCCGACCATATTCGCCCCGATCGCAATATGCCATCAAGGTACCATGTTTCACCAAGGTAATCGCGTGCCCTTCATAAGCCACAGGAATAATGAGCGGATCCGCACGTAACAATGAATTGATCTCAACTTGGTGCTCGGCCAGATCAACCAGATAATGCTGGTAACGAATCAAAGCTGCAGCAACATTCAATGCCTTTGTAATTTTTTCTAAATATTGAAAATACCCACGTATAGGGCGGCTGCCAAAATTATTTTGATAATGCTTTAAAGAATGCTCAATAATATTCAGTGTAAATTCTAAATAAAATCCAGCAAAATCTAAGGCAATAAATTCACCGCGATGATTGACGATATCGACATAGCCTTGCAGCTCATAGCGATGCCCAAGCAATTTGGCATTAATAAAATCCTGGGCAAAATTGAGATCTGCATGCTGATCATAGAAAAGCTGCTTGAGAGCTTTTTGTTCGCGCAACAAGGGCGTCACCAAAACGGGTTGGCTGGCGATGGTATAGGCATTGGGATCGGCCTTGTAGTGAAATAAGAGTTGGCAGAATGGAACATTGTTGTTGTCCGCCGCCCAGTGGAGGGCTGTACGACCGGTGAGATCGGGATCATTGACTTTGGCCCCTTTTTTGAGGAGCAGCTCAGCCATATCAGTGCGGTTGACGATGGCGGTTTGAATGAGGGGCGTGAAGCCATAGCTATCGATTTCATTAAGTTCGGCGCCTTTTTCAATCCAGCTTGCTACCCCTTCGAGGGTGCCGTAGATGATTTCGTCGGATAGGCAGTTGATTGCGGGCATGAGCTTCTCTTCAACGGAAACAATCAAAAAATGTAGGTTGGATTAGCATACTCGCATAACCCAACAACGAACGTTGCTGCCATTATAGACCAAAATTGACCCTAACGTGGAGAAGGTCTTGGTGCTCTCTTTGGCGCAATCGCAGGCTGGTTGGCAAGGGTGTGGGATAATGTTGGACGATTGGCTGGTGCAGGCATTTGACCTTCGGCGGCCGAATTTTCCCTAGCCCGACCCGTCATCTTGCGTTTGCTATCATCAATCCCTGAGAAATAAGCCTTGCCTTTGAACTTCGGATGCTCCTGGCCTTGAGGGGCAAAAGGCATCAAACCATCCGGTTTAATTGACCCGCCGCTTTCTCCGCCTTCATCTTCATCATCAGAGAGAACGAGTCCAAACGCGCGATGCCCATTTTTGACGAGATTTCTGTGATTTGACATAGTTTTTCTTTATTATGTGGGTTTCAAGACGAACGAAACAGGAGGTATTGTACCATGAATGTACAAGATCTTCAAGCGTTAAATCAGCTTTTCCGGTAAAAGCAAGAAGTCTAATCTGCTATTTTTGTAAGCAATTTTCGAAAAGATGACATTTTTGGGCTCGTTATCCTGGAATTTAGTCGTTCTTGCGTGTACTCACGCTTAGAACGACTAAATTCCAGGATAACGAGCCTAAAAATAGTTAACTTTTACCCTAATAGCCCTGCTGAAGGTAGGTTTTCCCCTGCCCTTCCAGCTAAAGATCCTGTATACTGCGCGTTTTAGAGATTCTTGAAACAATTGTGGCCATTCTTCATTCGTTAAGCCGCTGGGTGCAAAAAATGCGACGCAAGGGTAAGTCCTTCCCAAAGCCGACCATCGTTCCACGTGCGGCCCATACCCTTTCGAGGAAGCAAATCAGCGAAAACGCGCTGAAGGTTCTTTATCGCCTTCATGAAGCTGGTTTTTCAGCCTATCTCGTCGGCGGCGCAGTTCGTGACGTCCTTCTGGATGAACACCCCAAGGATTTTGATGTAGCCACCGACGCGCGGCCCGAAGAGATCCGCAAACTCTTTCGCAATTGTATTTTAATTGGTCGGCGCTTTCGCCTCGCCCATGTGCGCTTTCGCAATGAAGTCATCGAAGTAGCTACATTTCGAACAGAAGCCAAACCTATCGCCAACCCAAAAAATGACATGATCATGCGTGATAATCGCTATGGGACTATTGTCGAAGATGCCTGGCGGCGAGATTTCACGGTCAATGCCCTTTATTACAATATCGCCGACTTTTCGGTGGTTGATTTCACGCAAGGCCTTGAGGATCTCAAGCACCGCCAATTGCGGATCATCGGTGATCCGGAACTGCGTTACCGTGAAGACCCCGTGCGCATGCTGCGGGCTATTCGCTTTGCGGGTAAATTAAATTTTGGCCTACATCCTGAAACAGAAGAACCGATAAAACGCTTGAGCCCCTTGTTGGAATGGGTACCTGCAGCGCGCTTGTTTGAAGAATTTTTAAAATTATTTTTTCATGGTCATGGTCAAAAAACGTTTGAGTTACTGTGCCAGTATGATCAATTTCAATATTTATTTCCCTCCACGTTTAACGCGATACAACTTCATGTACAAGCTCGATCACTGCTGGAATTAACGCTGAAAAGTACCGATGATCGCGTTAAAATCGATAAGCCCGTTACGCCTGCTTTTCTGCTCGCAGCGCTTCTTTGGTATCCTCTTCAAGAAGCGATTGATATTTTTCATGAAGAAGGCCAACCACGACAACAAACATTTTTCTTGGGATCCGAAAAAGTTGGAAAACAACAAAATAAACATGTGGCCTTCCCTCGCCGTTTTCTATCGGGCGCTCAAGATATTTGGATACTTCAATCTCGTCTAGAACGACGCGTCAAACATCAAATTCCAGCTTTATTAGCCTCTTCTAAATTCCGTGCGGCTTATGATTTTCTGGTTTTACGTGCGAAATCAGGTGAAAAAGTTCAAAAACAAGCTGATTGGTGGACAGCGCTGCAAGAAGCAGATCCAGATACTCAAGCCTCGATGATTGCTGAATTACCAGGCACAAAACGTAAAAAAAATGTCAGAAAAAAAGCATCTTAAATCAGTTTATATCGGTCTTGGTAGTAATTTAGATAATCCAGTCAATCAAGTTCTGCTTGCCATGGAATCTATTGGACAACATCCTGCGATCAATTTAATAGCCCGTTCTTCACTCTATCAAACACAGCCCGTCGGCTTCATTGAGCAGCCTGATTTTATCAATGCCGTGGTTCATATTGAAACATCGTTGACACCACCTGATCTCTTGCTTGAACTCTTAAAGATTGAACAACAACAAGGCCGAAAACGGATGATCCGCTTTGGCCCTCGCACCTTGGATCTTGATATCTTATTGTATGAGGATTTGGTCATTCAGTCAGAGACCTTAACGATTCCCCATCCTCAGATGCATGAACGTGGTTTTGTGCTCCATCCGCTGTTTGAGATTGCACCTGATTTAAGGTTGTTGCAGGGAGATTTGAGGAATTTGCTTCCACAAGGTTTTTTTCAAATAATATCAATGGGTTAGATTTTATTTAATCACTTTCTTCGTACTAACCCACTCTTCTTTGGCCCCTTTAATTCATAAAAAACTTGAGCAGGGCAAAGTTTAATAAGCTCTTAATTTTAGTACTCTATAATAAAAACTCTTACAAAATAAAAACTCTTATAAAATTAAGAAAGAGGAAAAACTGATGCCATTTTTAAAGAACAGCCCATTTGAGAAATTTAGAGAAGAAAATAGCATGCTAGATGCAGATGGAACTCAAACTACTCTACGTGATATGGTTGGCGATGATACTTCACAAAAAATTGTGAATGAACCACTCGCTGTTCAGGACGATAGTATAAAAAAAATCTATACCCTCCATGCTTGTTGGACTCAACAAAATCCTAACTTGCTCTCTTTAGTTGAACTGGAAGAAAAAATCAAAAATTTAATCGAATATACAGCAGAAGATTGCCTTTTTGCCTGCCAACTGATTGTACCTAGTCACTGTGTTGTGGGTGGACAACATGCTATCCCATTAATATTTAATAAAAAAGGAAACATTTTTATTCCTGTGTCAATCAGCGATTATGAATCTGATATTAGCGCCATTGCAGAAATGGTTCAAAAAATCTTAACAGAACAAGGTTATCCTCTCAATAAAATCGACACTCCTATTATTCTTCAAAATGACAAAACAATTTGCGGTTTTTATACTTTATTGGCCTTAAGTCATTTCTCAGAGAAAGAACCTTTCTCGTCAGAAGTACAGCATGTCTCCGAAGAATTAGAAGAAGCTATGTCTTCACCCGAAAAAAAGCTCGAGCTTCGAAACTATATCGTTGACAAAATAGATACTGATCTTATTAAAGAAATTCAATCCAGAAGATCTAAAACAAATCTTTTTGAAGATACAGAAGAAGCTCTAACAGAAACACAATCAAATATTTTAATTGAAGCATTAAAAAATAATTTAAATTTGGAATACTATGAAGTCAATAAACAAGATAATTTGATCTATGTAAGGGAGATTAAAGCTCCACCAAGAGGAACAAGCTTTCGTGCTGACTGTTTTTATTTATTGCATGATCATTTCCAAACAATAAAGACAAATGCTATTGTAAAAGATGAAAATGGAGAGTTAAGCTACGTGTTAAGAAACGAAATTAACTGCGCAAAAGGTAAAGAAGAACTGAAAAATATTGTTGGAGAAGGAAACCTTTTTTGTTTTTACAAGTCTCCCGCTTTATCTAATGATTCTTCAGATGCAATACAAAATAACTTGTTTAATTCTCCAATACGATCATCCTGGGAAAATCAATCTTCAAACCAAAAGTTCTTCTCACCTTAGGGTTATAGATTAAAAAACGCCCCCTCATCCCCATCCACCAAGGTCATATGCCCTAATTTGCGCCCCTCACGGGGCGATTTCCCATAAGCATGATAATGCAGACCTTCAATCCTTAAACACTCGTTTAAATTCGGTTCCTGCCCAATAATATTCACCATCACCGATCGCCCTACGGGCATTGTACTTCCCAAGGGAAGTCCGGTGATCGCACGAATATGATTTTCAAATTGGCTGGTTTTTGCACCTTCGATCGTCCAGTGGCCTGTGTTATGAACGCGCGGAGCCATTTCATTCGCGATCAAGTCGCCGTCTTTTTGAAAAAATTCAACGGCCAAAACGCCGCAATAATCTAAAGTTTCAAAAATCAATTGAAGATAATGTTCTGCTTTTTTTTGAAGTTGCTCATCGTGATATGGTGCTTCTGATATGCGAAGAATACCTGATTCATGCGTGTTTTTAGTCAAAGGATAAAATCGACATGTTTTATCTTGACCGCGAACACCGATCAATGAAACTTCTTGATCAAAATTAATAAATTCTTCTGCAATCGCCGGTGTTTTTTCAAGATCAATCGTACAACGTTCCTGATCAGACCAGGATCGAAAAACATATTGGCCTTTTCCGTCATAACCAAAACGACGTGTTTTCAACACACAGGGAAATCCTGGCATATTTTCTTCGCGAAAGGTTTGAATATCAATCTTTTCAAACCGTGTTGTTGGAATACCAAGCGCTTGAAACAATTGTTTTTCATGCAGACGATCCTGCGCTTGATGAAGCGCTGCAAGAGGTGGATACAAGGGACATTGTGAGGCCACATATTCAGCGGTTTTAAGGGGAATATTTTCCGTTTCATAGGTGACGACATCCACGGCATCGATAAAACGTTGCAACTGTGTGTGATCATCATAGGGTGCATGAATCACTTTCGTGATACGGTTTGCGCATGCATCCGTGCTGGGTTCATAACACAGGGTTTCAAAACCCAAGGGTAAAGCAGCTTGTGTGAGCATTTGTGCGAGTTGGCCGCCGCCGAGTATGCCGATCTTCTTCATTATTCTTCCCGCGGATCCGGATGATCCAAAACATATTGTGTCTGTTTTGCGCGATAATTTAGTAAAGCTGTTCGCACATGTTCATCGCTATTGGCTAAAATGGCTGCAGCTAATAAGGCCGCGTTAATTGCACCCGCTTTTCCAACGGCCAATGTACCCACTGGGATCCCTGCGGGCATTTGGACGATCGATAATAAAGAATCTAATCCTTTAAATTGAGCAGAAGAAATGGGTACACCTAAAATAGGCAGATGTGTTTTTGCAGCCAACATGCCCGGTAAATGTGCTGCACCGCCGGCACCCGCAATAATAACCTGCAACCCGCGACTATCTGCTTTTTGCGCATAGTCAAATAATTTATCGGGCGTTCTGTGTGCGGAGACCACTTCAACGTCATGGACAATACCCAGCTCACTTAAAGTATGAGCTGCATGCTGCATGGTCTCCCAATCACTTTTGGAACCCATGACGATGGCTATTTTTGGTTTCTCCAGACTCATTTTTGTCTCCTCATTTTCATCCGTGAATTCTACCGACTTAACACGGTGCAGTCGAGATACCCCTTGCCCAGGATTGCCTATTTCGAGTAGCATGATGATATTGATAGAGAGGATAATCGCTATGGACTACGAAAAAATTTGTGAACCCGTTCGCGCGGAACTCGAAGAAGTCAATGACCTGATCTTGGCCCGCCTCCACTCCAGCGTTCCCCTCATCAATGAGCTGGCTGCCCACATCATTGAAGGCGGCGGAAAACGCCTCCGCCCCATGCTCGTCCTCCTCAGCGCCAAAGCCTGCAACTATTCAGGCGAAGGCGAAAAAGCCATTGAACTTGCAACCATCATCGAATTCATCCACACCGCCACGCTTTTGCACGATGATGTCGTCGATGCCTCCAACCTGCGCCGCGGCCAAGAAACCGCCAACGCACTTTGGGGCAACGAAGCGAGCGTCCTTGTCGGTGACTTTCTCTACTCGCGTGCCTTCCAAATGATGGTCCATCTGGGAAGCCTCAGTATCATGGAAATCCTCGCCAAAGCAACTAATGTGATTACCGAAGGCGAAGTCCTACAGTTGATGCACCGCCATAATCCAGCTGTCAGTGAAAGCATCTATCAACAAGTCATCTACGCCAAAACAGCCGCTCTTTTTGAAGTCGCAACTCAACTTGGGGGTATTATCGGCTCCAGTCACGAAACTCATATTCATGCACTCACCGATTACGGGCGACATTTAGGCATGATTTTTCAATTGATCGATGACATTCTTGATTATTCCTCAACACATGAACAACTCGGTAAAAATCCAGGCGATGATTTAGCAGATGGCAAGGTCACTCTGCCTTTTATTCACGCCTTTAAACATTGCAGTGCCCGTGATCGGTCGATGCTCGAACAAGCGATTAAGAGTGGGTTGCGCGAAAACTTCAGTTCTGTGCGGAATGTGATTGAATCCACGGGAGGCATCGAATACACTTACGCCCTTGCTAGACAACTGGCTGCAAAAGCTCTCAAAGCGCTCGACGCGATCCCGACTTCGCCCGCACGCTTGGCCCTCATAGGCTTGGTTGACTTTGCATTGGAACGGAAGTTTTAAAATTAAGGCAACGTCATCCCGGGATTTAGTCGTTCTTAGCGCGTACTCGCGCTTTAGAACGACTAAATACCCGGGATCCAGGAAAAATAAAAAAGGATTTCTTCATTAACGGGGTGTAGCTCAGCTTGGTAGAGCACTGCTTTCGGGAAGCAGGGGCCGGAGGTTCGAATCCTCTCACCCCGACCAAAAAACTGTTTCAAGTAACCAGGGAAGAATGCGCTAATGCCACAACACGCATTAGCGCATTCTTCCCTGGTTACTTGAAAGCATCCACTAACCCACCCTTGGATACGACCCCAACACCGTCACTAAGATTGACATCTTCTCCAACTCCGCCAAAGCCTCTGCAACCTCTTCATCCTCCTGATGCCCCAACACATCGATAAAAAATAAATAACTCCAATTTCGATGCTGATAAGGCCGCGACTCCAACAACGTCAAATTAATACCCCGATCGGCAAACGGCTTTAATAAATGAAATAAAAAACCCGGAATATGGGGCGTAGGAATCAACAACGACGTCTTATCACACCCACTTCGCGCTGGCGACTCCTTTCCTAAGACCAAAAACCGCGTCGTATTCTGCGGATGATCCTCAATATTCGCCTCTAATATTTCCAACCCATAATGATCCGCCGCACCCTGCCCTGCAATCGCAGCAGCATCCGGATCCTGATGCGCAAACTGTGCCGCTAAACCATTACTCTGCGTGGGAATAATCAATACATTCGGCAAATGCGCCGCGATCCACTGCCGACACTGCCCTAACGATTGTGAATGCGAATACAATTTTGTGATCGGCTTTTGCGTTTCTTTCATGCGTAACAAATGATGATGAATGGGAATTTCAACCTCACCACAAATCTGGAGCGATGAATTTAAAAAAGCATCGAGTGTCATGTTCACAATACCCTCGATCGAATTTTCAAACGGCACGATCCCATAATCCGCATGCCCTGATTCAACCGCTTGAAAAACCCGCTCAATACTTTCTTGCGGCAATTGAAGCGCTGACGTCCCAAAATGCGTCTGCGCAGCCAATTGTGAAAATGTTCCCTCCGGCCCCAAATAAGCAATGCTCAATTCTTTTTGTAAGGCCAAACACGCCGTCAAAATTTCGCGAAAAATCTGCGTCACTGCGCGATCCGGCAATAAGCTATCATTCTTTGTCGCAATATTTCGCAAAATTTGCGCTTCACGCTCAGGCCGATAATAAACTGGATCGGCGCTCTCTCGCTTGATGCGCGCCACTTCGCACGCCGCTTGTGCACGCTCTTTCAACGCTTGAAAAATAGTTTGATCCAATTTATCAATTTTGGTGCGGATTGTTGATAAAGCATCTTCTGTCATTCCTTTCCCCTTTTTCTTATAGTATCTCTCAAAATGGCGGATTGTTTTTTTAAATTTGATTTTCCAAACACGCCGTTAATACATCCATGTAGGCTCAACGCCAGCTTCCCTGCTGGCGATGGTTTGTCAAATCAAATTTAAAAAAACAATCCGCCATTTTGAGAGATTATGCCTTCTTCTTCCGCCGATCACGAACTGCGGCCGCCAACTGATCCAACACCCGCTGCGTCTCATCCCAAGCAATACAAGCATCCGTCACACTCTTCCCATACACCAACTCAGACTTAGGCTTCAACGGCTGCGTCCCCGCCACCAAATTACTCTCAATCATCACACCCATGATCCGCTGTGAACCCGCCGACAACTGCGCAGCCACATCAGCCGCCACCGCCGCCTGCTGCGTATGATCCTTGCGACTATTCCCATGGCTACAATCCACCATCACATTCAAATTCACCCGCTCATGCGCAAGCTTCTCAACCGCCGCCTCAACGCTGGCTGCATCATAATTCGTTCCTTGCTTTCCACCCCGCAAAATCAAATGGCAAGCCTCATTGCCTGTTGTGCTCACAATGGCTGGGATCCCATGTTTGGTCACCGATAAAAAATGGTGAGGATGAAGCGCTGAGCGAATCGCATCCACGGCAATTTGAATATTCCCATCTGTCCCATTTTTAAACCCTACCGGCATCGAAAGCCCCGACGCTAATTCCCGATGAATTTGAGATTCCGTCGTGCGCGCACCAATCGCACCCCAAACTACCAAGTCACTGATAAACTGAGGAATAATGGTGTCCAAAAACTCCGTCCCCGTTACCACTCCCATCTGCGTCAAATCCCGCAACAATTGTCGTGCAAGCCTAAGCCCTTGATTAATATTAAATGAATTATCCAACAGCGGATCATTGATTAAACCCTTCCAACCCACCGTCGTCCGCGGCTTCTCAAAATAAACCCGCATCACGATCATCAAATCATCCTGATAACGTCGAACAGCATCCTTGATCAAGGAACCATAAGCCCTCGCGGCCTCAGGATCATGGATTGAACACGGTCCTACCACCACTAACAAGCGATCATCCTCACCCTGCACGATCCGCGTCGCTTGCTCGCGTGCGCTATTAATAAGTGCAATGCCCTTCTCATCTAATGGAATTTCTTCAATCAAGATGGCCGGTGAAATCAGGGGACGAATCGACGCGATTCGTAAGTCATCAGTTTGCATAGTTTTTGTCCTCGAACGGTTTCATAGAAGATTAGCATATTAGAGTGGGTGTGGGCGAGAGGCCCATAAATGGCCCAACCGATTGAAATAGGTCAAAATTTGTTCTAATATACACACAAGTCTGGGCTAAACAACACCACCGCTGTCATCCTGAACAAGCCTAGCGCAGTGAAGGATCTCCCGCTGAGGTGGTATTTGAAACTTCAGACTCCACGGCTAACGCTGCGCTAAAAGATCGAAGCAGGAGATCCTTTGCTGCGCTAGCGCTTAGCTTTTGGATAACAATCGTGGAAGAAGAAACAGCACGCTCAGGACGCGTGGCTCTAGACAGCTAGGTTAAAACCCTTAATATTCCCTTAAGCTTAGAGGATTAATATAGGCACTAAGGTACCTAGAAGGACCCCTAAAATAATAATTTGAATTTAATATGAATGAGGAAATGAAAATGTCAACTGAAAAACAATACCCGATTTCGATTGCTAATGATGAAGTATTACTTGATGTTTTATCGAACTTAGCATCGACAGCTGCAGATACTTGGCCACTGTTCTCTCAAAAGCCCTTCGCTGCTGACGAGTGCATACCAACCTCAGTGGCTCTATTTTACAAACAATATTTGTTAAATAACTCCTTTACTCTTGCCTCGTTTAAAGAATTTTCAGAAACCGCTTGTCGTGTCACAGATGCTTCTTCAAAAAAAGAGCTTGGAGATAAAAGCTACTCTTCTAGTGTTGCAAATTCAGTTGTAACTTACTTGACAAAGTGTTTTGGCAAATTAAATGTTGAACAAAACCAACTACTTTCCTTCCAAGCTGATGGGATCTATATCGATAACGAAAAAGTTGCTAATCTTAATGATTTTTTAACAGAAGACGATATAAAAATTTTTTCTCTCGTTATACCTCTTCCTTCATTAAAAACAAAACCTTCTCTCGAAAAACTAACAGATGCTGGTTTAGAAAGCGCATTTAATGCTTATGATGAGCATATGAATTTCATTCAATCCGCAGAAAATTCTTTAAACTTAGGTCTCTTATCTGCTGAAATGGTATTCGTTAATTTAAAAGATAATTCTGGCAACGAAATAAAAGCTGACGATTTTATTTCAGATTCAAAAAAAGAATTGAATGATAAAATAAAAGAAGAATTAAACCCAATAACAAATGAATCAAAAGAAAACATTATTAATCTCATTGAAGAAAGCAAGAAAAAATTCCTCAATCCTTTAAACCACAATCAATTAGAGTTTTTGCAAAAACTTCAAAAAGATGGGTCTATGAGCACTCTCTTATCAACCCTTGAACTTTGTAAAAAATTCGGATTAACTGAATTAGAAAAAAGTCTTAAGGAAGAATTTAAAAATTCTAAAAATTCTGATGAATCATGCGAAAAAATCATTTCCATCATGAATGAAAGCAGTGCCGTATATGACGAACCCAACAATCTATCAAAGAAATTTTCTGGAGCGTTTGATAGAGAAGGGCGTGATCACTATATCAACTACATTAAAACAATTCATACTGCCATCGAGCATTGCGATGCTGTTTTAAATTCAAACAACATCCCTTCTGAAATAAAAGCAGATTACGAGAGCTTAAAAAATGATTTGATTCAAGAAAAAAGCACACTGAATAAAGTATTGCAATCTAACTTAAATCATTGTAGCAATAACAATTACGCCCTCAACAAAATTTCATTAAGTCTGTGCCAATCTGCAATTGGAGAAAGCGCCCAACGATGCGCTAAACTTTATGAAGACAAAATTGTTAACAACCCAAAGCATAATAGCTTTACAGATTTTCTACTTAAAGGCAATGTTATATTTCAAGCGTTAGTGACCTTGGGTGAGAAAATTTTAGGGAAAAACTCAATTCGTCACAATAAAGATATTGCAGCCTCTCATCGTGAAGAATTAAAGAATTTTGGTCAACATGCTTTGTTTGGAAATAATGCGCAAGCTAGTCCTGCAGCACACCAAGACAAGCAAGCAGCTGAAGGAAAAGGGCCTCAAAAAGATGGACCTGTAGTACGATGGGGTTCTTTCCGCTAAAAAGCCACATAGGTTGGGTTAGTGTACTCGCGTAACCCAACTTTCTACTTTTTGCGGGGCGTTTGTTGGGTAAGGAAAAAATCCTTTTTTATTTTTCTAGATCCCGGATATTAAGTGTCTCTAAGCACGAGTACGCGCTAAGAGACACTAAATTCCGGGATGACACCGTCATGATTGGCTGTAAGTATATGAGTTAAGGTATACTTTGTTCCTATGCCTATAACCACGCTCAAACTTGGAACTCGTACCTTCCCCACTAACCTCATCCAAGGCCCTTTAGCGGGTGTAAGTTGTGCACCCTTTCGAGCACTCACCTGGCAATACGGTCAACCCGCTTTTTCTTGCACAGAAATGCTTTCTTGTAAAACCTTATTACATCAACCCAAATTGGCACAAGCACGCTATTTGATGAAAGCCCCCGCAGAAGGACCCGTTTGTGTTCAGTTATCAGGACATGATCCTAAAGAATTGAGTGAATCCGTAAAGCGGATCACTGACTTTGGCGCTGATTTAATCGATTTAAATTGCGGGTGCCCTGTCCCTAAAGTTCGCAATAAAGGTGCGGGATCAAGTTTATTGACTCATCCTAGCCGATTGTTTCAATTAATTCACGCGATGAAACAAAATACTCATTTGCCGGTTTCTATTAAAATTCGAGTAGACGGTAGAAGTTCGGATCGTTTCAACGAAGAAATTTCCAAAGTTGTTCATGATGCAGGGGCTGATTTTTTAATCGTTCATGGACGGCATTGGACAGAACATTATGAAACGCCTTGCCATTATGAAGACATTCAATTTTTTGTAGAAACTTTAAAAATTCCTGTCATTGGTAATGGGGATACCGCCTGTGTCACCACTTTAAAAAAAATGTTTTCAACAGGTTGTGCTGGTGTCATGATCGGTCGTGCGGGCGTAGGTCAACCCTGGTTAATCAAACAATTACAAGCAGAAATGACTGGCGCTCATTTTCTAACCCCTAGCTTGCCTGAAATAGGTGAAATATTTATGACTCATATTCAAGGTTTGTCTGATTTACTCAACAGTGAAAAATTCGCGATTTTACAGGCCAGAAAATTTTCGAAATATTATGCTCGCACGATGAAGAATAAAACGGAATTTTGCCTGGCGATCAATGAGTGTAAAGAAATAGTTACATTAAAAGAAATTTGTAGGCGGTTTTTTAAGTAGGTTGGGTTAGCGTACTCGCGTAACCCAACAATTAAATCTGCAAAACAAAGAATTTTGGGTTACGCGAGTACGCGCTAAGAGCCACTAAATTCCGGGATGACACGGCCCCGTGGTGTACCGTAGTGGTTACAACAACATCCGCCTTACATCCGCCAATTGCTCGGAAAGATAAACAATAAACCGCGCAGCTTGTGCGCCATCGATCACACGGTGATCATAGGACAGCGACAAGGGCAACATCAAACGCGGTACAAAATTTCCACCTTGATAAATCGGTTTTAAACTCGATTTTGATACGCCTAAAATCGCCACCTCAGGTGCATTGATGATTGGCGTGAATGCTGTACCACCGATGCCGCCTAAACTTGAAATCGTAAAACATCCACCCTGCATGTCAGCAGGACTTAACCCTTTCTCACGCGCCTTTGCACTGATTTGTGCCAATTCATTCGCTAATTCCAATAACCCTTTTTGATCCACATTGCGGATCACGGGAACCACCAAACCATTGGGTGTATCAACTGCAACACCGATGTGATAATACTGTTTTAACCACAATTCATTTTTTGAGTCGAGCGAAGAATTAAATTGCGGGTATTTTTTCAAAGCACCCACCACGGCCTTCATTAAAAAAACAAGCGGCGTTAATTTCATGCCCTGCTCTTTTGCATTCAGGCGAAACGCTTCTAATTCGGTAATGTCTGCTTCATCAAATTGCGTAACATGGGGAATGCCTACCCAATTACGATGGAGGAATTGACCTGAGATTTTTTTGATCCGTGATAAGGCTTGCTTTTCCACCGATCCAAATTGCGTAAAATCAATGTCGGGCATCGCTGGAGCCATCGACGGTCCACTTGAACCTTTGAGGGCGAGTAATAAATCTTCTTTTAAAATACGTGATTTGGGTCCCGTGGGTGAAATTTGTGCCAAGTCCAAACCTAATTCACGGGCTAAACGTCGAACGCTAGGGCCTGCATGGATACCCTCTGCTGATATATGTTTAGGCTCTTCCTTGGACTCTTCTTTTGATTGAGAGACAGACGTAGTTTCAATCGCTTCTTTTTTCTCAGGCACGGGGGCTGGTTTTTCAGCAGCCGGTGCCGATTGTGCAGCCGCACCTTGTGCTTCGAGAATTAAAATCACACTGCCCTTGGAGACACGTTGACCCAAGGCAACTTTCATTTCTTTGATCGTACCTGCTTCAGAGGATGGAATTTCCATGGAAGCTTTGTCGCTTTCTAAGGTAATTAAAGATTGATCTTTGGTGATCACATCACCGACTTTCACCATCACTTCGATGATTTCGACATCTTTGGCATTGCCGATGTCGGGAACTTTAATTTCGATTTGGCTCATTTTGATTTCCTTTACAAGGTGTGTTGGGTTACGCTTACGCTCAGCCTTCGGCTGCACTAACCCAACCTACACTTTTTTGATTTTGTTGGGTTACGTCCAGCCTTACGGCGGCACTAACCCAACCTACATTTTTTGATCATACAACTCTTAAACCTTTACCGGATCTGGTTTATCGGGTGAAATACGGTATTTCTTTTGTGCAGCCAACACCTCTTTCGTTGAAATCTCACCCTCATCCGCTAATGCTTTTAACGTGGTATACACAATATACGGTGCATCCACTTCAAAAAAATACCGCAATTGTTCACGCGTATCACTTCGACCAAAACCATCCGTGCCAAGCGTCACATAATGCTTTGGAATAAAGGCGCGAATTTGATCGCTGTATGATTTCATATAATCCGTCGCGGCAATCACGGGGCCCTTGCTCTGGCTTAAACACGAATCCACATAGCTAACTTGTTTTTTGTCGGGATGCAGACGATTATGGCGTTCCACACTCAGGCCTTCACGGCGTAATTGCGTAAAACTCGTCACACTCCACACATCAGCCGCAACATCATGATCACGTTCCAACATTTGCGCTGCCGCGATCACTTCACGCAAGATCGTACCCGATCCTAACAATTGCACACGGTGTTTTTTCTTTGAAGCTCCTTCGCGCAGCAAATACATACCCTTCAAAATGCCCTCTTCTGCACCTTTTGGCATTTCAGGATGCGTATAATTTTCATTCATGATCGTCAAATAATAAAAGACACTTTCATTGTCTTGATACATGCGCCGCAAGCCATCTTGAACAATCACAGCTATTTCATAAGCAAATGTTGGATCATAAGAAATACAATTCGGGATCGTCGCTGACATTAAATGACTATGGCCATCCTGATGTTGCAAACCTTCACCCGCAAGCGTCGTGCGCCCAGCCGTACCGCCCAATAAAAAGCCTTTCGCTTGCATATCCCCTGCCGCCCAGGCAAGATCACCAATTCGCTGGAAACCAAACATCGAATAATAAATAAAGAAGGGGATCATCGGGTAATCATTCGTCGCATACGACGTTGCTGCCGCAAGCCATGAACAAAACGCACCCGCTTCATTGAGGCCTTCTTCGAGAATTTGACCATCTTTAGCTTCACGATAAAACATCAATTGATCTTGATCGACAGGTATATACTTTTGACCGACAGGCGAATAAATCCCATATTGCCGAAACATTCCTTCCATCCCGAACGTGCGACATTCATCAGGCACAATCGGTACAATTCGTTTTCCTAATTCTTTATCCTTCATCAAGGTATTTAAAATCCGCACAAAGGCCATCGTCGTCGATAATTCACGATCGTCCGAACTTTTCAACAAGGGCGCAAAGGCATCAAGACCTGGGATCGTCAACGCTTCTTTATTCGTATGACGTGCGGGTAAAAAACCGCCGAGTGCTGCACGGCGCTCTTGGAGGTATTTCATTAATTCATCATCATCCTTGGGTTTACAGAATTCGATCTTTTCAACACCTTCATCAGATATTGGAATTTGGAACCGATCACGAAATGCACGTAATTCTTCAGTGCTCATCTTTTTTTGTTGATGCGTAATATTTTGCCCTTCACCGGCTGCACCCATGCCATAACCTTTGACCGTTTTAGCAAGAATCACCGTCGGTTGCCCGACTTGCTTTATGGCTGCTTCATAAGCCGCATATACTTTTTCATGATCATGTCCGCCACGATTCAAACGCCAGATTTCATCATCCGACATATCGGCCACGAGTTCACGTAATTGCGGGTATTTCCCAAAGAAATGTTCACGCACATAGGCACCGTCGCGCGCTTTGTAATTTTGATAATCACCGTCCACACATTCTTCCATGCGTTTCTGTAATAATCCGCTCTTATCTTTTTCAAACAGCGCATCCCAGTGGCCACCCCAAATCACTTTGATGACATTCCATTGTGCACCGCGGAATATCCCTTCAAACTCTTGAATCACTTTCGAATTACCACGCACGGGTCCATCTAAGCGCTGTAAATTACAATTGATCACAAAAATAAGATTATCGAGTTTTTCACGTGCTGCAATCGTGATCGCGCCAAGGGATTCAGGCTCATCCATTTCACCATCACCACAAAACACCCACACTTTTCGGCCTTGTGTTTTAACCAAACCACGATTTTCTAAATATTTCAGGAAACGCGCTTGATAAATGCCTTGAATTGGACCTAATCCCATCGAGACCGTTGGAAATTGCCAAAAATCAGGCATTAACCAAGGATGAGGATAAGAGCTCAGGCCCTTATTTTCAATTTCTTGGCGGAAACCATCAAGCTGCTCTTCCGATAAACGTCCTTCAAGAAAGGCACGCGCGTAAATACCGGGTGAAGAATGCCCTTGAATATAGAGCAAATCACCACCATGGTCTTTTGTAGCACCATGGAAAAAATGATTAAAACCCACTTCATACAAAACTGCTGCTGAAGCAAAACTCGCAATATGACCACCTAGTCCAGGTTTTTTACCTGCACGCAAAACCATCGCAACCGCATTCCAACGTATGAGCGCAAGAATTCGATGCTCAAGCTCAAGATTGCCGGGATAAGGCAAATTTGACGATAAGGTATTTTTATAGGGCGTTGTCACGCCTTGTGCAAGACCCAATCCTTTTGCCCTTGCGCGCTCAAGGAGTTGTTGCAATAAATAAGCGGCGCGTTCTGTACCTTCAAATTTAAAAACAGACTCGAGTGCATCGAGCCATTCTTGTGTTTCTGTGGAGTCGAAATCATCGGGACGTGCAGCATCAGCACTTAATTCAGGTGCTTGCATGTCGGCGGGAGCAGCGAGATCGGGCGTGGACTTGGGCATGCCTTACTTCCTTTTTTCTACTTGAAAACGATCAAGGCTGGCACGAATTTCAGCATAGGCAGCATCAACACCGACCCAACCTTCAACCTTCACCCATTTGCCTGCTTCAAGATCTTTATAGTGTTCGAAGAAATGCGCAATCTGAGCCCGCAATGAAGAACAAACATCCTCTGGCGTCTTGATGTGCTTGTAAATAGGACAAAGTTTATCCACAGGCACAGCAAGAATTTTAGAATCAATCCCTTTTTCATCCGTCATTTTAAGCATACCAACTGGACGAACTTTAATTACACCGCCTGTGATGACTGGGTTCGGCGTAATGACAAGAACGTCAACAGGATCCCCATCTTCACTCAGCGTCCCAGGTAGATAGCCATAATTGCAAGGATAATACATAGCAGTGGACATAAAACGATCAACAAACATAGCACCCGTGTCTTTATCAACTTCATATTTGACAGGTTCAGCGTGTGAAGGGATCTCGATGATGACATTAATTTCTTCAGGTGCCTTACTACCTGGCCCAACGCGTTCTAGATTCATGTTTTCCCCTGATGTGTGGTTTCAAAAACGCGATTATACGGGATGGGCGCTGTAAATCAAAATATACTCTTCGCGCTTCATACTATTTAACTAAACTTTCCCTGCAGGGCTTTAACCACAGAAGGATGGGCAAAGGCAGAAACATCGCCGCCGAGGAAAGCGACTTCTCGAACTAAAGTCGAAGAAATGTAACTGTAATTTTGAGCAGGTGTAAGAAAGAGGGTTTCAAGTTGAGGAGCAAGATGGCGGTTCATGCCCGCCATTTGAAATTCAAACTCAAAATCTGAGACAGCGCGCAATCCACGCAAAATGATGTTCGCTTTTTTTTCAAGCGCAAATTCGGTCAATAAATTATCAAACCCATAGGTTTCAACATTTGAAAATCCGGCCATCACTTCCTTGACCAATCCTACTCGCTCATCGAGCGTAAACGTGGGTTGTTTTTTAGGGTTAGCGGCCACAGCAACGATTACGCGCTCAAAAAGGCGGGCTGCTCGCTCGATGATATCGGTATGTCCCTTGGTGATGGGATCAAATGTGCCAGGGTAAATGATCGTATTTTCCATCCTTTGAATTTATCCTGAAAATTCAGTATGCTCAAGTCTTTGCATCGCAGATCTGTAAAAAAGGTAGAAAGGCTCAAATGCTCAAACGAATTTTTTATCTTGCTCTCTTCGCCATTGTTCTGGTTCTCCTGGCGTTTTGCGTTCTAAAAATGACCCAATGGGATAATTACGCACCTTTGATTGAACGTATCGTGCAGCAAGCAACTGGGCGCACACTCACAATCAAGGGCCCTATTCATGTCACTTGGCATGAGCATCCCATTGTCAGCTTTGAAGATATTGAGTTTTCTAATGCAGATTGGAGTCCTGTCGCGACAGCGGCCAGTGTTAAGAAATTAACCATCGAATTTCGGGTGATCCCCTTATTTAAAAAACAAATTGATTTAGTCAGCGTTGATGTAGAAAGTGGGCAATTTCTCGTCCAACATGATGCACCTCACGTTTCAAACTGGCAGTTTGAGCAGAACAATCAAACGCCTTCAAGTGGGTTTTCTATGCTGCCTCCTTCTGCACTTAATATCAGCCTGAAAAATACTCAATTGACATTACAACCTTATAAAGGTATTGAGAAAAAGGTTGCTTTGACAACAGCAACTCTTTTATTGGAGGCTAAAAAGCAACAGCTCACGGTCAAGGCAAATGGAAGTGTGAATAAGATCGGCTTTCAAATACAAACCACGATCAATTACCCCAATGATTTGCGAGCAGGTTTGTATCAAGTCAATACCAATATTTTGCAAAATAGCAATCGTTTTATTCTTAAGGGTAGTTATTCGCGAAATAATCATAGCGGTGATTTTCAGATCAATTCAGAAGGTAAAAATTTTGCTGATGTCATCGGCCTTTTTGCAACACCCTACCTTCAAACCGATCACTATCAACTGACAGCCCGCCTTCGTTTAACACCTAAACAATTTCAATTCACTGGAATTAACGCTGCTTTATTAGGGGGAAAAATCACAGGAGATTTTAGTCTGGATGCTCGCCAAAATGTACCGGCTTATCACTTTGATTTAGTTGGCCGTGGTTTAAATGCCGGTCTAGCAATGCGATCACTAGAACTCAGCCCTCAATTTAGTGGGGGAAAGATGTATGTGCATTTTCAGATTGATACGCAAGGCTCAACGGCTGCGGAATTTCTGGGGCATCAAACAGGTGTGGTCACGGCGGCGCTCAACCATACCTATTATAAAAACCCAGGTCTCGCAGTTTATACACAAAAATTTTTCCAATTATTAAATGGAGGCTTGGCCAAACAAGGTGCTGATTTAGATTGTTTAGTGACGCGTTTACATTGTGCATCAGGATTCTGTGTCATTAAGGGATTTGCCTTTAATACAGCAGGTGCTAATGTCGTCGGTAAGGGTGCATTTAATTTAAAAAATGATACCATGAATCTTTTGTTTGTACCGATTTCAAAAGTTGCGAATTTAAACCCTTTAGCAATTCCGGTGCATGTGAGTGGACCTTTTCATAATCCCAGTATAACCCCTGCAACTCAAGCTTTGACGAAGCAATTGTCGAATGATTTATTTAATTTATTAACAGGGAAAACAGTAGTGACTTTAGTGATGCAAGGTTTATCGCCCGCTATTCCAACTGATCAAACGGTTTATGCTTGTTTAGGCACACTTGCAAATTTTAGACAGGGGAATAAAAGCATTCCCACACGGCTAATTAATTTATTAAATTCATTTAATCCGTTGGCGGGACATTTTTAGAACGAATTAAGCATCATCATTGGCGGACAATATTCAGACGGTTATTCTCATAATTATCTGATGAAGGAACAGAAGGCAATGAATTATTATTAAAATTAGAGCTGATCGTTAACCTATTAAAGTCTTCAACACTAATTTTTTTATAAGGTAAACATGGTTGCTCAACCCTTCTTTTACTCTCCATGTCATCTATGATCATACCCAATTCTTTACACAGTTCTCTTGCTTTTTCAAGAACTTCACAATTGTATGGGATGCCAGTGTAAAAACCTTTATTTTTATCTTTAATAATATAAGAAAGAAATGAATTGTATTGTCCTTGAGTAATAGTACTTTTAGACACGAGTTGAAATTGTTCTCCCTTTTTATTAGACCATGAAACCCCGTTAAAATAAAAACGAACACTTTCAATAATCGTCTTTTCATCTCTGAAACCCAGCTGTGATACGCAAAGCACTCCCTCTTCAGTACTTTCTCGTATTAACCAAGTTCCTATTACGCACTCTGCTAGAGCTATCTCCCACTTGGCATTTTTTTCATAAATATAATCACGACCAGGAAAAGGCATAATATCTCCAAAAGCATAAAAATTACGCCTTATTCTACACAACATTTGGTTGACTAATCAACATAAAATTTACCCCTTCTTTAACATCAAAATCTCCTGTGTAAATGACTTACGCAAGTAAAACCCTCGCGGTAGCGTCTTAATTTTATGCCCATCTTGATCAACACCCCATGTCAATGAACGAGCATCCAATGCCTTGGGACGAATGTGAAGCGCATCACCATAACTTGCCGTGATTTTTTCAAGTTGCCCGAGGGTGATCATGTCCATCAATTCTTCCCAATCCATGCGTAAAGTTTGAAGTTGCTCCGCTGTCGGGCTCCACAATACCGGCTGACCGATGCGCCGCTCGGCTAGAACCTCAGCATATGTGATCGGGACCCACAACACTCGAGCTAATTTTTTATACACAACACTCTCTTCCCAGCGCAAATGCCCCACATTGAGCAATGGAGCGGTACACACATAGGTAGTTTCCGCCACTCGCCCCTGATGATTGAGCGGCACAGTTTTTAATTCTACACCAATTGCTTGAAAATCAGGTTCAGCACGTGATCCTGCGCTCGCACCGAGGTATAATTCCAGCAACTGGCCGATCCAACCCTTGGCGCGTAATAAATTGCTCGGCATGAGGAGAGCGGCATTTTTAGCCATTTCACCGAGCGTCAAACCCGTGATTACTTTAGTTTTCTCAAGAAGCTCTTCTTCGGTTTGTGGAATTGAAACATGCATGAAATAAAAAGCCCTCAAAATAAACCCACAATTCTAGGCATCGTCGCCATAGCAGAAAACCGCGCCATGGGAAAAAACAATCAACTTCCCTGGCATCTTCCAGCAGATCTTAAACATTTTAAAACATTGACCTTGGGCAAGCCGGTAATCATGGGGCGCAAAACCTATGAATCCATGGGGAAACCTCTGTCTGGTCGAACAAATATCATTTTAACACGAGCGCTGGATTTTCACGCAGAAGATTGTATCATTGTGCATTCATTGGATGAGGCCATTAAAGCCACAGCACCTGCAGAAGAAATTTTCATCATCGGCGGCGCTGAGCTTTTCCGGCAAAGTTTGAATTGTATACAAAGAATTTACTTAACGGTCGTGCATGCTGCAATTGACGCTGATACTTTTTTTCCGAAGCTTGATTCAAGCTGGGTTTTAATGAGCGAAGAGTATCACGTAAAAGATGAAAAGAATGAATATGATTATAGTTTTTTAATGTTTGAGAGGGGGAAAGAATAAATGGGAAAAAATAAAGAAAATCCAAACAATCAGAATATTGAAGAGAATGATGAACCTCATATTTAATTTGGATTCCCGCCTCCACGGGAATGACAGAAGCAATTAAAACAACCCCATCTGAGTCAACAAAGACTCAACAATCGCTTTTGCTCTTGGGCCGCCAGCTTGATCAGTTTTAGTAGGTAGAAGGTCAGTGAAATTTGAAACTATCAAATAAGTTTGCGGCCCCTTCGTCATAAAACCAATAAACCAACCCTCTTGCAATTGATCGTGGCTGTCGCTACCGGTTTTGCCATAGAGCGCATAACCTTTCGGCGTTGTTTCAAGAAACATATTGGCCTTGGTGCTCGTCATCGCTTCTTGTGAAACAGGCAATTGATGATTGACCAAGGCTTTCACAAAATTGAGTTGTTCATCAGCAGAAATTTTTAAGGTGCTGCCCAACCAGGCCGTTGTCAAACCACCTGAAAAATCTTGATTGCCATAATTAAACGCTTTTAAATATGCTTTAATTTTATTCAGCCCTAATTGAGGTGTGAGTTCTTGCGACACCCAAACAACTGAGTTTGTTAACCAGGTCTGTGGTGTTTGATCGTGATTCCATTGGGGTAACCCGCGATCCTTACCATCCCATTTGAAGACGGTTTGTTGTGTTATTAGTTTTTGGTCAAATGCCATCAGGGATAGCGGGACTTTAAACGTAGAGTCTGCAGGAATTTGTTGCGCACAGCGTGAGGGATTGTAGTCTTGAATAAGTTTATTTTTGGTGAGATCAAATAAGATGAAGCAACCGGATTTGCCTTGGAATTCGGCTGAAAAATCAGGTGTGCTTGCAAATGAGATTGCAGCCCATAGCAATAAAAAGCCAGCCAGGATAAATTTTTTCATCGCAAATCTCCAGAGATAAAGCTAGATGATAGCGGAAGAAAAATTGTGTGGCTATACCCGAAAGCTCTTCGCTTTGGGTATAAAAAAAATCCTTCCCACCGAGGTGGGAAGGATTCTAGATTTACATAAAACAGCTTGCTAGTTCTTAAGCAGCTTTAGCTGTAGGAGTTGGAGTAGACAAAAGATCTGCGGAAACAGAAGCCGCACTATTATCTCTGCCTCGCTTGTATACGTTTACACCATGGCCGAGCAATGTTAATCCAATACCACCGCCAATTAGGCCTGCACCAGAACCCAGACCGCCTGTCAAGATAGTGGCAGCTACTGAAAGACCAATCACTGCTAAACCAGCGAATCCTAACATTGCACCGCCTAGTTTCTTACCCCAATCTTGGCCATGAACTTTTTCAGCAGACTTTAAGTAAGCCGCTTTATTTTCAGGAGTGGGCTTGAGTATTAAATTTGATGTGTTATTAACATGAGTTGTGATTTCCTTGATTTTTTCAGGATGATCCTCACACGTCAGTTGAGCAGCAATTAATACCTGCTCACCTTGATATGCTGCAACCTTATTTCCAGCAACCTTGGCAGACATAATTGTATTTTTAAGACCTTCTATTGCGCGTTCGTAAGCACCTAAATTTGAAGTATCTTCCTCAGCAACAACAGGTGGGTTGAAGTCGAAATTGATCAATAAAAATAAATTTTCAGGAGTTGCTTTCACTAAAATACTATCAAACTCTTCAAGTACTTCAGGGGCAATAGCAGCATTACTATTCAAAAAATTAATTATCTCTTGAACTTTTTCTGCGTCCTTCGTCTTATCCTTATTAAAGCCTTGTCCTACAACCCATGATGAAGAAGCTTCTAAAGTAATTTGGCTTTTTAAAACCATTAATCTTTTATGTCTTTCTGAACTGTGTAAACTCATTTTAAACCTCTTTTTTTATCAACCTATTGGCTGGTTTGTTTTTATTAAGGGAATTCTTTGTGCAATCCCTAATCTAGAGCCCATTCTACGTGGTTTAAATTAAGTCAATCTTAAGAAAAGTGAAGGTGTTGAAAAATTTTTTTCAACAAGCCTAAGGCTTGGCCACGGTGGCTGATCCGGTTTTTCTCCTCAGGGAGGAGCTCGGCAGCTGAGCAATGGTGGGTGGGAACATAGAAGATAGGATCGTAGCCGTGGCCGCCCTGCCCTTGGGGCGCCTCAAGAATGAACCCTTCCCAAGCAGCTTGAACGATGATGGGCGAGGGATCGTGGGCATGGCGTAGAAAGGCCATGGCGCATTGAAAGCGGGCTGTTCGGGAAGATTGGGGAACGCCCTTCAGAGCATACAAGAGTTTCGCGATATGATCAGCCGCACTGGCGTGGTCGCCTGCGTATCGGGCAGAGTAGATTCCAGGTGCGCCATTGAGGGCATCGACTTCAAGTCCTGAGTCATCGGCCAAGGCAGGTAGACCTGTAGCTTGGCTGGCATGGCGGGCTTTGAGGATGGCATTTTCGATGAAGCTGAGTCCCGTTTCATCAGCATCTGGAATGCCGAAATCGCTTTGGAGCAGGAGCGTGATGGGTTCGCCTGCAAGTAATTGCTGGATTTCACGGAGTTTTCCAGGGTTGGTGGTGGCAAGGATGAGTTTCATGGTGGGTCTCGTCATTCCCGCGGAGGCGGGAATCCAGTCTTATTATAAAGGGATTTTTTCTTTTGTAATGAAAAAAATCTTTTTTATTTCCTGGAGCCCGCCATGTATTAATAAGCCTAAGTGACTCTTAGCGCGCACTCGCGCTAAGAGCCACTTAATTCCGGGATGACACACGGGTGTTGTATTAAGCCGTAATCGCAGCCTTCCAACGCAAATAGGCATCTTGATAGTGTTCAAAAACAGCCCAAAAGTCAGCCTTAGTTTTAAAGCCTTTTTCATAGAGATGATAAGCTTCAATATAATTTTTTTCAGCCAGTTTATACGCGACATGAAGCGCGTCCGATCCATCGTTGTCTTCAAACTCTTCTATACCCTGAAGTTGCGTTGCCATATTGTTCCTCCATTAAACACGTCCCACAAGCTTAGCAGGGATGCAACGCGAAGAACGTAGGATTACAGCTGAATCTCTTACAGGTTAAATGCTGAAAAAATCTTAGAAACTCAGCAGATTATAACATAAGAACGAAATCCATTTTTATAGACTGGATTCCCGCCTCCGCGGGAATGACGGCCCCTATAGCGGGATGACCGGGGAGTTTTACTCCCACTCAATCGTCGCTGGCGGCTTACCTGAAATATCATACACCACCCGCGAAACACCAGAAACTTCATTAATGATCCGATCCGCAATCGCACCCAACACTTCATGCGGCAGCCGCGCCCAATGGGCCGTCATAAAATCCAGCGTTTCCACTGCACGCAAAGCAATCACATAGTCATAATGGCGGGCATCCCCCTTCACCGCCACTGAACGCACCGGCATAAACACGGCAAAGGCCTGGCTGACTTGATCATAAAGCTGATGCTTATGCAATTCTTCGATAAAAATCGCATCGGCCTTGCGCAAAATGATCGCATATTCTTCTTTCACGTCGCCTAAGATCCGCACTGCCAATCCTGGTCCAGGAAAAGGATGGCGATAAACCATCTCGTAGGGAAGTCCGAGCTCTAGACCTAGCTTTCGCACTTCGTCTTTAAACAATTCACGCAACGGTTCGAGCAATTTAAATTTCATCGTGCTGGGCAGCCCACCGACATTATGATGCGATTTAATCACATGAGACTTTCCCGACCCTGCTGCTGACTCGATCACATCAGAATAAATCGTCCCTTGTGCAAGCCAGGCAATTGCTTCTAATTTTTTAGATTCTTCTTCAAAGACTTCAATAAAAAGACGACCAATGATTTTACGTTTTTCTTCTGGATCATGAACCGATTTCAACGCATTGAAAAATTTTTCCTTTGCATCCACATGGATCACACGTACACCTAAGTGATGCTCAAATGTTTTAAGCACGGTTTGCACTTCATTTAAACGCAAAAGACCATGATCGATAAACACGCAAGTCAATTGATGCCCAATAGCCCGATGCAACAAGGCTGCAACAACCGATGAATCCACGCCACCCGACAAGCCCAGCAATACTTGATCATGATGAACTTCTTTACGGATCCGCTCAATCATATCTTCTGCAATATTTGTACACGTCCAAACAGGTTCACAGCCACAAATGTCATGGACAAATCGGCCTAACATGCGCTGCCCTTGGCGCGTTTGCGTCACTTCAGGGTGAAATTGGATCCCATAAAAACGGCGCTCTTCATCAGCAATGGCAGCGATCGGTGCATTGGTGCTCGATGCAATCACTTGGAAATCAGGCGGTAACCGATCAACCCGATCACCATGACTCATCCACACATCAAGTAAGACATCATCGGTTGTATTTGTTTCATCCTCAATGCCTTCAAACAAATGCGAGGGCGCTTTTATCACTAATTGCGCATAACCATATTCGTGGTGTTCCGCATTCGAAACCGCTCCACCCAATTGCGCAGCCATGGTTTGCATCCCATAGCAAATCCCTAAGACAGGACAACCGAGCTCAAACACAACACCTGCAGCCCGCGGTGAGCCTTCGCCTGTCACGGATTCAGGGCCACCCGAAAGAATAATGCCTGAGGGACTAAAAGCTTCGATCGCCTGGTCATCTAAATCCCAAGGATGCAGCTCACAATACACACCCAATTCCCGAACTCGCCTCGCAATCAATTGGGCATATTGCGAACCAAAATCGAGAATTAAAATGCGCTGGTCGTGTATGTTGATCATGTTTTGCTTCCGCTAAGTTTGTTGGGAGATTTTAAGAGGTCATTTCTCAAGAGTCAAAAACAGTAGCTCCTAATTCTCACCCCGATAATTCGGCGGCTCCTTCATCATCCGCACATCATGCACATGGCTTTCGCGTAAACCTGCCTGCGTCACACGAACAAATTCCGGCTTCGTGCGCATCATTTCGATCGTATCGCAACCCGTATAACCCATGCTGGAACGCAAACCGCCCATCAATTGATGAATGATGGCTTGCATACTACCCTTGTACGGTACACGCCCTTCAATTCCTTCAGGCACTAATTTTTCAGCTTCACTGTTTTCTTGAAAATAACGATCACTTGAACCCTGGGCTTGCGCCATCGCGGCAACCGATCCCATACCGCGATACGATTTATACGAACGTCCCTGATACAACTCGATCTCACCGGGTGCTTCTTCTGTACCTGCAAATAGGCTACCGATCATCGCTGTATGAGCACCTGCAGCAATCGCCTTCGATAAATCACCCGAATAACGGATCCCGCCATCCGCAATCACAGGCACTTCGCGCCCTTTCAAACCAGCGACTGCATTCATGATCGCGGTGACCTGAGGAATACCGATTCCCGCAATCACTCGCGTCGTGCAAATTGACCCAGGCCCCATACCGACTTTTACGCCATCAGCTCCCGCATCGGCCAATGCTCTTGCGCCTTCCGCTGTGGCCACATTTCCGCCGATCACTTGTAAATCAGGGTAATGGTGTTTCACCCAAGTCACACGATCCAGGACACCCTGAGCATGACCATGAGCCGTGTCGACAATGATCACATCCACACCCGCTTCAACCAAGGCCGCAATCCGATCCTCAGTCCCTGCACCAACACCCACAGCTGCACCGACGCGTAATTGGCCACTACCATCTTTGTTGGAGTAAGGTTTTTCTTTCGCTTTTTGAATATCTTTGACGGTAATTAAACCGCGTAATTCAAAATCATCATTGACCATCAAGACTTTTTCAATGCGGTGTTTATGTAATAAGGCAATCACTTGTGCACGATCAGCGCCTTCGTGAACTGTCACCAAACGTTCCTTGGGTGTCATCACTTGTTTCACAGGCTTATCTAGCTCAGATTCAAATCGAATATCACGGCTGGTCACAATGCCCAACAATTGCTCGCCAACCACGACAGGCACGCCTGAAATTCGATGCGCATGGGTTAATTCCAACAATTCGCGCACAGTCATTTCAGGCGAAACGGTAATTGGATCTTTAACTACACCACTTTCAAATTTTTTAACTTGCCGCACTTGCTTGGCTTGTTCGGCGATCATCATGTTCTTGTGGATAATCCCAATCCCGCCTTCTTGCGCGAGAGCAATTGCCAATCGAGACTCTGTGACCGTGTCCATTGCTGCAGAAACGAGGGGAATATTGAGGGAAATCGTGCGAGTCAGACGGGTTGAAAGCTCAACCTGGTTAGGGAGGATCTGCGTATGTGCCGGAACCAACAAAACATCATCAAACGTCAGCCCTTCTTCTTTAATACGCATGTGCACCTCTCGATAATTACTTATCTCTCATCTTGATCGGGTACAGAGAAAGTTGCGCCAATGCCACAACACGCATTGGCGCAACTTTCTCTGTACCCGATGATGAGAAATGGTATAAAGTGCAAGTTAGTATACACTTTTGATTACTCATAAGTAAATAGGAATTAATATGAATCTCGACACTCGCGAAGTTGCTAAATTTGATGCCCTAGCCAAAGACTGGTGGAACCCCGAAGGCCCCTTCAAAACCCTCCATCAAATCAATCCCCTTCGCTTAAGTTTCATCGAAAAAAAAGCCCTATTGGAAGGAAAAAAAGTGCTGGACGTCGGCTGCGGCGGTGGGATCCTCACTGAAGCTCTCGCCCGCTCAGGTGAACACACCTCTGGAATTGACGGCGCTACCTCCGTGATCGACATTGCACGCTCACATGCCAAAGACGCCGGACTCACTATTGATTACCATTGCATCACCGTTGAAGAATTCGCGCAAACCGATCCACACACCTTCGATGTGATCACCTGCATGGAATTACTCGAACACGTACCCGATCCACAATCCGTCATCAAATCTTGCCGTGAATTACTCAAACCCGGCGGTATTATTTTCTTTTCAACCTTGAATCGAACCCTAAAATCCTACTTATTGGCGATCATCGGTGGAGAATATGTGATGAAATTATTACCCAAGGGAACGCATGATTATCAAAAATTCATCCGCCCCTCGGAATTAGTGCGTTGGTGCCGCGATGAAGGATTTGAACACTTCGAATTTGAAGGCATACATTACAACCCTTTCGCGCGCACGTTTAGCCTAGATTCCAATATTGATGTGAATTATTTGGTGGGTGTGAGGTGAGAGCGGTTTTAACATTTTTTACATTATAACATTTATCATATTTATCGAGTACAGGGAAAGCTACACCAATACCACAACACGTATTGGTGTAGCTTTCCCTGTACTCGATAAATATGATAAATGTTATAATCAGATAAATGAAAGTTGCACTAATGCGTGTTGTGGCATTGGTGCAACCTTCATTTAGCTGATTAATGTGAGAAATGGGTTAAAACGTATAACTAATCCCCACATCAATCTGATTATACTCAGGTTGCAAACTATTTGTTTTCTTCGATGAAGAATATAAATCAAATCGAGGTGACAAATAACACGTATATTCACCACGAAGGCTCACATGATCGTTAAGCAAATAACGCAATCCTGCACCCATTAAATAATCAACAGACCAGGCCTGGCTCTGCGTTTTTTGTTCGCCATTGATATAACTCGCGTCACTATATTTAGTTTGGCCCACACCAAAACGAGTATAAAGTAAAACATGTTTGGTGATCGCATAACCTGGTAACAATGAAAAATTATATCCAAAATTAGAACCAATCATTTCGTTATAAAATGCATCAGTCCTGGAGGTCCATAATTGTCCTTGCGTAGGATTATAGTTTCCATCGAACTCCGAGCCCAAATAGAAATGATTATTGAATAAATAACCATAACCCACAAATAATCCGCCCACACCACCTCGTTGAGGACTGTCCGTTGAATATCGATAACCAGTGCTTTGAACCGTTTTGTAATTTGAATCTCCGAAGCGGTAACCACCATCAAGACCTAAGTAGAGACCTGTAAAATCGCTGGCTTGAGCAGAATAGGAAAAACAGAGAGTGCACATTCCTAGAATAGACAGTATTTTTTTCATCATAAAAACTCCAAAATAAATTTACTTTAGAGTTTTATTTTAATTTTAAAATAAATTAAAAACAATGCTGAATTTTGTGAGTCTTATCTACTTCCCCTTTCCCACCTTCTTCTGACACGCCGACAACACACCGCGCAGCAACCTCACTTCTTCTGTTTCTAAACGTGCGCGCTGAAAAAGCCTGCGGATCCGACGTAATACTTGCTCAGAATTTGCAGGTTTTAAAAACTTGACGGCGGTCAACGTGGATTCCACATGCTCAAAAAAACGCTCAAGATCGGCAACACTTGCATATTCAGGTAATTCAGCCGTTGGTAATGATTCACCAAGCGCTGCTTTTCGCAATTCATAGGCAATCACTTGCACCGCTGCAGCAATGTTCAATGATGAATAACTTAGATCACAGGGAATTTGAACGTGAAATTGACACATCGCCAATTGCGCATTTGTCAATCCCGCTTTTTCCTGACCAAACACGATAGCAACTTCATGCTGCTGCGCTTGCGTTAACGCCAATATCGCACTTTCTTGCGGTGATTGCACCGTCCACGGCAGGGTTCGAGAACGCGCACTTGTGCCAATGACTAAAGCACAATCTGCAATAGCCGATTCCAAGGAATTAAAGATCAGGAGATGATCTAACACATCAGAACCTGAAGCCATCGCTATGGCTTCTTCATGCGGAAAATAATGAGGCGACACTAAATACAAGCGCTGCAACCCCATGGTTTTCATCGCTCGCGCCGTTGCACCGATATTTCCTGGATGTGTCGTTTCAACTAAAACAATGCGTATTTTATTAAGCAAATCCAATTTATTCATCATAGCATTTAACATAAAGACTTGAGACAAGGCAAAATTTCTCGAGCAAACGGAGTGTATTAGACATACATGAGGATTGCGAGTGAAATTTTAACACCGTATCAAGTTTTTAGGTTAAATGCGCTAACGACATTTCACCTCAAATGTACCCGAAACCTCATTCAATTGAAACTCATCTATGCCAGGACCTGCATAATCACCAATGATAGGCTTACCATTTTCAAATAATTCACAGCGTGACATATTCGCTAAGGTGAAATCAAGCGACATATAACCTGCAAAAGACACCGTAAATCCATTAGCACGGCGTTCAAAAGCTGTCACACGTGCATTCGCATCCTGAATAAACGGTGATCCAGGGCTTGCACATAGATCAATCCAATCGCCATCGATTACCCGCAAGCGTGGGCGGCAAGGTATTCCTAATAAATCATTAAATAAATCAGTGCCCGCCTTGGGTGGTACACTTGTGAAATAAAGTCGTGTTTCCAGCGCAGGCCCGAGATGAATGTAATAATCATTTTCATGCTCATTGTAACCCACGATATTTTGACCGCGTGATAAATCAGGAACTCCCATGCTTTGCGGTACACGTAATTCACGTAAATCACCCCGACCTTCGATCAACCAAGCATCGCCGTCGCGCGCCAAAGTCATTTGATTAAAATCCAAAACCTTTTTAAAATAATCCGACACATAAATATTCATTACATTTTGACTCAGTGCCCAATCATAAACCGTTTCGAGCGCTGATAATGATGCCAATTTTGTGGCTGAAAAAAAGTGATAATAAATATCGATAGGTTTTAATCGGTGAGGCGATTCAGTCAACTTAAACGTTTGAATGACATTTGAATAACCATAAAATGGCCCCTGCCATAAATTGGTATACACATTATCATTTTGATTGGGGGAAAATAATTGAAAATAAGGTCCTCGTGGGACACCCAATGGCGCTACATTCGTTAATGAGGGCTGCTCAACGCTAATCGTGGTGTTCCCACCATTCATATTTGCAACACCATCTTGATAAGCCAATCCTAAAACAGCATTAGAAATTTGCGAGTCGCCTGACCATAAAATGACTTTACAAAATTTATTCGGGGGCGCCAAATAACGATTGATAAAATCAATCGAGCCGGTAACTTCCTCTTGAATACTGAAGTGATAATTAGGGATCGTCAAATTATATTGTTCCCCAGGCGCCCCTGCCTTAAATCTAGAATCAGTGAGTACCTTGGATGTTGGATTTTCAAGCTTTCCCCATTCAAAAGGATGTGAAAACGTATGACTGCCAATTTCCACCCAGGGCAATGCGAAAATATCACGAGCTGCTTGCATCGCGATCGGCGATAATTTCGGCGCCACGCCATAGGGCGCAATTTCTCCGACAATCACTGACACTGTACTTGGCACATGATAACGCTGAAAAATACGCTGATACATCATTTGTCCTGCAATAAACTGCATATCAAATTCAGAACGACTGATAAATCCATCCCCATCAACATGCACCATCATGAGACGACGCCCATTTTCTGTTGTTGTATCTGGAGCTGGTATTGGTTTTAATCGTAACGCTTTCATGAAAAACTCAAATGGGTTTAAAACCCAAAGCTCTTGGTCTTTTGGTAAATCCCGAATCACATACGGATATAGAGCATATCCTCCCCAAGGTGTGATCCCCACTGCATCAGAAATCAAACCTTGTTGATCACGAGTTTGTAACAACACATTACCCTGCGTTAATTTCAGCGGAAGCTCATCCAAAGGCTCAGGATAAGGTGCAATTTCATAACCCATGATAGGAGATTGCACTGTAATCTTCATCGTTGCTAGCCCTTGAACTTCAGGCCCTACACCAAGCCCTAATGGACTTAAATATTTTTTTGTAGCTGGAAACCCAAGATAATCCATGAATGCAATAGGTACACCATCATGAATTTGTTGCTCAACCCAAGCATAAAATGTGTCACGATGTGCACTGTCATTCTGAATTGGCCAAACAACGATCCCCGCATAACGTCCGACTAAAATATCCTCCGGTAAAGGATCATCGATGTTGACATAATCAATGCGATAACCCAGATAATTCAAAGGTAAACTTGCAAATAATGCTGCAGCTGTCACATAGATATTGGGGTATTGATAAAGCATTAGCTTAATTCGCGCCATTGCT
>JAKBBU010000012.1 GCA_021808365.1 Pseudomonadota bacterium | reverse complement strand
TTTTTGAGTTTCATTCGGTTAATGTTTGCTCAAGTCATACCATTTCCTGGATTTGGTTTTTTCGCAAGGAAGACTGCTCAGATACCACAACACGTATCTGAGCAGTCTTCCTTGCGAAAAAACCAAATCCCAGGAAATAACAAAACATTAAGGAACTCAAATGACCACGATAGATAACAACCCGCTCCATGAGCTACGCAAGCAATACAAAAAAATCACACGAATCGCTGCCCTTTATGAGCGATCCTACAATATTACCCAACATTATGTAGCTACCCGAAAAGTTCAGGAACGTTTTATTTCAGACTTTGAAATCGTTTCAAAAAAGCTTCATGACTTCAACTCACTCTTCATGATGTCAAGATTTATCATTGATTTTATTTTTGACAATGAATCCGTTCAGGATCAAACCCAGATCAAAAAAAATTTAGAGAATATTTTATTCCTATTTAAAAACAAAATCTTCGATCTCAATGAAAAATTGATTACACTACATGGTGCCAATGGATTCATGGAAGAGCATGAAATTGCTTCAATCTATAGCGAATTAAAAAAAGAAATTAAGAAAATCTAAATCCACAGGAGATACTATGTTTTTAAACTTGATTAATTCCGAGATTTTCGAAGCTTCTTCGAATCAAAATAAGAAATATGATTTTTTATCATCATGGCGAAATTTGTTTAGCAAAAACTTTTCAGTTTTATCAGACATTGATCACAACCCGCAGTTCAATGATCGCTTGTTAGAAGCCATTCTCTCTGCCTCTTTTTACGCTAAAGATCCTGACATTATCCTAAGCGCTCTATTCCAAATCTCGGGTGTTTTCTTTCCGCTTTATTTATCTTCTAATAAAGCACTCAAAGAAAAATGGCTTGTTCCACTTAAAAAAGGAGAGATTATCGCAGCTCATGCACTTTCAGAAGAATCCGCGGGAACTGATGTGTTGAACATGAAGACCTGTGCAATTAAGAAAAATAAAAGCTGGGTCTTAAATGGCGAAAAACGATACATTTGTAATGCCCCACTAGCTGACTTGATACTCGTATATGCAAGAACTAATAAAAAATCAGAAAAAAGAGCAAACAACAAAAGCATCATATGCTTTTTAATCGAATCCAATAAAAAAAGTATTGAGATTGAAAAGAATGTCAAAAAAATAGGGTTAAACAAGATCCCAATGTCGACAATACGGTTTAATAATCACCTCGTGAATCACAATGAAGAGCTTTGTACAGTCGCTCAAGGATTTAATTTTATTCAAATCAGTACTACTTTTGAACGAATTATTATCCCCATTTCTTTCATTGGAAGGATGATTAAGGTTTACCAAACAATCAACTCGTTTGAATTTAAAAATAAACAATTTAATATTCAAAAAAGTGAAATGCTTATTGACATTACACAAAGCTTCAGTCTTTTAAGAATAGCTCTTGATCAAATCAATTTTCAAAAATGGGATAGAAACTACATTGCCATAGGCTGTCTTTTAAAAAGCAGTTTATCGGATGCTTACTTGCGTGTTGTCAAAAAGGCAAGGTTCATTGATGAATCTGAAAATAGAAAAATTTTTAAAAACTTTTCAATCGAAGATGAAATGAATGCTGCTCTCGGATCGTGGATCTATAGCGGACCCAATGATGTTTTAAAAAGCATGCTGATTCAACTTTGTCACTAAGCGGAGGATTTTTACATGTCATTTAAAGAAAGTAAGTTATTCGCCCTCATTAAAGAATTATCGTTCTATGAATTTTCAAAATATGGTAAAATTTGTGACGAAGAAAATCGATTTCCTTGTGAAAACTTTGAACTCATTAAAAAACATAAGCTTCAAGCCATCATGGTACCCAAAGAATATGGTGGCTTTGGGTTAAATTTTTTAGAATATCAACAAGCCTTAACCGAAATATCTAAAGGCTGTAGTGCCACTGCATCTGCCTTTAATATGCACAATATTGTCGTGGGTGGTGCTGCATCAATTAATCTCGAACATTTAGATGAACGTTCAAAATCAAAAATAATCAATTTTTTAATAAAAATTTATCACATGACGGTTGAAGAAAAGAAAATTTTTGCTGCTGCAACTACTGAACAAGGCATTGGTTCGCGCTTTTCATTAGTCAAAACAAATTATCAGAAAATTGATGATAAATATATCATTAATGGCAGTAAAAGTTTTGTCACCATGGCCACTTATGCAGATTATTACATGGTGTTGGCCAACAAGTGCACTGACCATGATAAGCTTTCCGATTCATCACTTCTTTCTTATTTTCTCATTCCACGACATGCCAAAGGAGTGTCGATAAAAAAAAATTGGAATGTGCTTGGAATGCGTGGCACAGATAGTCATGAAGTTATTTTTAAAGACGTCACACTTGAGCGCAGTGATTTATTTATGGGTGCAGAAGGTTTTGCCCTTTCAAAAGTAATTCGAGAACCTCATTGGATCACTGGTGGTTACTTGGGTGTTTATCTTGGAATTATGGAGGCTGCTTTTGAATTTTCATGTTATTACATTAAAGAAAAAACAAACTCAAAAAATCAATCCGGTCTTGGATATCAACCCCTCATACAAGCCAGAGTCAGCGAAATGTATACCTTACTTAATCATGCTCGGCTCGTACTGAACGATGCAGCTCAAAAAGTTGTCACCTCTCAAGGCTCAGAAGAAACCAATAATGCAATTTTTAACGCTAAATATGTCATTGGCGAATCCGCCATTCAACTGACATCCCTTGCTATTAAAACTTGCGGCGGAAGCGCTATTTTTAAAGAATACGATTTAGAACGTCATTTTAGAGATAGCCGATGCGGCGCATTGATGCCCACCGTCAGCGATGCCTGTCAATTGTATTTAGGGCGACATCTTTTAGGTATAAAAGAAAATTTCATTTGGTAATGACTACAAGGAGACTGTATATGAGCAATAAAAAAGATTCAAAAGAAATTATTTTTGAATTCATCGAAAAAAAACTTTTATTGAATAAAGTTATTGATGAACCGCTCACCATGAAAACAGACCTCATCCGTGCAGGGATCATTGATTCACTCATGTTGGTCAGGTTGATTTCATTTCTCGAAGATCACTTCGAGATTGAAATTGATGATTGGAAAGTGACACCCGAAAGTTTCATGTCGATTGAAGCTATTGATCAATTTGTGAAAGAAGAGGTATTACAATGATCGAACATCAATCAGAAGGGAACTTTCTCGACCAATTTGAACAATCATTGATTAACCATATTGAACTCATTGCTGTGGATGAAGAAGAATCTAAAAAAACCTATTTTGAACTCTATCAAACCATGAGATGTATAGGCTCCTGGATTCAATCTCAAAAAAAAGCAACCTCTATTTTAATTTATTCGAAAAAATCGTTCCTATCGATTGCTGCTATTTTTTCTTGTTTTCTTGAAAACATTCCTTATTTGGTTTGCAATAAAAATGATCCTGAAAATAGGATCAATTACATAATTAAAAACAACAAAATTGATCTGGTTCTGCACGATGAAGAAGATTTTTCTTTAAATGAATCATCAGGTATTGAACTCATCAACATCCGATCGATTCCTATTTCAACTCTGATCAATTTTGAATTTTCAAAAAAAATAAAACGCCCTGCTCTCACGTTTTACACTTCAGGATCCACTGGAAAACCCAAAGCTGTTTCGATCAGCATACAAAATATTGAAAATTTTGTGACTTGGTCATCATCTTTTTTCGACATCAAAAAACAAGATCGCATTGCTTCTGTAGCGCCCCTTTATTTTGATCTATCTATTTTTGATTTATTTTCAACCTTATTCTCAGGTGGGTGCATCTGCATTGTTCCTGAAAAAATAAAAAAATTTCCAGCAGCCTTTACACAATGGTTAGATGATCAGCACATCAATGTCCTCTACATGGTTCCAACAGCTTTTATCAATCTGGTGCGTCATGGTGCTTGGGACCAGCGCCAAAGAACTGACCTTAAAACACTCTTATTTGCCGGTGAACCCTACCCGCTCCATGATTTAAACCAACTGCGATCTCTACATACAAAAGCAAAGATTTTCAATTTATATGGCCCAACGGAAACAAATGTTTGTGCCTATTATCAGATTCCAAAGCAAAAAGAGCTCAAATTACTCCAAGAGTTACCCTTGGGTCATTCAATATCCAAGGCAAACCTCTATCTTCTTGATGAAGATGATCAGATTATAACTGAACTCAATCAACCTGGTGTGCTATTTTGCACTGGAAAATGCGTAGCGCTAGGCTATTTAAAACAGGGAAGCATTGAACACCATAAAAATTTTTTTGACCATCCCCTGCTTGGGAAGGGTTATAAAACGGGTGATTTAGCTAAACAATCAGAAAAAGGATTTGTTTTTTTAGGACGAACTGATCGCCAAATCAAAAAGAATGGTTATCGAATTGATCCCCATGAAATAGAATCTTACATCAGAAAACACCCCGATGTGCAAGAAGCTGCTGTTGCTTTCCATGATCAGCAATTGATTGCCTATATTTCAACGCTTAAAACAATTCACCCTTCATACATCATCAATATTTTGATGAAAAATTTACCTACGCATTCGATGCCCGATGATTATGTTTTTGTTTCAGAATTTAAAAAAACAGCATCTGGAAAAATTGATTATCTGAATTTGGGGAAACAATAATGTCTCAGTCGTTTTTTAAATATCATTTAACTCAAGATGAAATAAAAAAAGGACGAATTTATTTTAACATTAAATTAATGGTTTTTATGCTATTGATACCATTGATGATCGGGCTATCATTTTACTTCTACGAAAAAAATAACTTCTTGCTCCTATTACTTAGCCCTTTGATGGGCCTCCTTTGGGCGCATGCGTCTGGACTGCAACATGAACTGGCGCATGGTGCTTTACCTTCGCGAAACATGAATCGATTTTTTGGGATCTTGCTTTCAACGCCATTTTTGATCGCATTCTCTGCTTACCGAACTGACCACGCCCAACATCATGTTTTCCTTGGCACACCGAAGAACAATGAGATTTTTACTGAACGAGATATGAAAAACTTTAACTTCATGACCTTACTTTCAAATTTATTTGGTTTAAATTTTTACAAGCGCATTCCACTCACTTTATTCAACAACCTTATTAAAAAGCACAATAAATCTATTAAATATGGAAAAGACTTAATTCTTGAATATAGTTTGATATTAGCATTTATTATTTCAATAATTTTCATCACAATTTTATTTAAATTATTTGTTTTATATGTTTACTTCATACCGATTATTTTTATTGGCTTCCCAATCAAAAATGCCATTGAAATTGCCGAACATTTTGGTTGCAATACAAAAACTCAAGATGTTTTTAAAAATAGTCGTGTCATCACAGGGCCTTTCTCAAACTGGATCAGCAATGGAAACAGCTACCATGTATCCCATCATCTCTACCCGACAGCACCTCTATCTTGCACAAAAATGATCCACCCCAGATTAGAACAAGCGATTGAACATCGTGATTCTTCTTATATTCACTTTTATTCAAAAATAATTTTTAGTTTTATTTTAAAAGGAGAACATCATGGGAAAAACACTTGAGATCCAAAGTGATCTAAAAAAATATATTGAATCAATTAAACCTCGAGAGCATGATTTACTCAAAGAACTTCGAGAAAAAACGCTTGAACTTGAACAAGGCATCATGATGAGCCCACCGGATCAGGTAGACTTTTTATGCTTTTTGATGAAGTTATTAAAACCTAAACGAATTCTAGAAATTGGAACGTTCACAGGTTATTTTACTTTAGCGATGGCCTTAGCCACTTCAGAAGATTGTCTGATCACTACTTGTGATCTGGATCAATCCTGGACTGATCTTGGAAAATCGTTCTGGGGAAAAGCCAATGTGGCTCATCGCATAGAATTAAAACTTGGGCAAGCTTTGAATTTTTTAAAGTCAGAAGCGCGAAGAGTATATGATTTTATTTTCATTGATGCCGATAAAATTAACTACAAACATTATTTAGATCTATCTTTAACTATCATTTCCGATTGTGGCCTCATTGTTGTTGACAACATATTCTGGGGTGGTCGTGTATTTGATGAAAAATTTAAAGATTTTCAAACAGAATCGATTAGAGCTTTTAATCAATCTGTTCTTAACATCAAAGACATTGAATACAGCATTCTACCTATCGGTGATGGCCTGCTTTTTATTTCAAAAAAAAGGACAATAAAATGAATGTACATAAAACTCAAGTATCCATCGACCGCGAAAAAACCAGTATTCACTATACGATTTATAAAAAAAATGATGATAGCCAACGAAAAATCTTATTCATCCCCGGCTCTCGTCTTGGTGGCCTTGAAACGTTTGAATCTCTTGTTGACCTCCTAGGTTCGTATTCTGAAATCATCATCTCCGAAATTCGGGGTGCAGGCCCAATTAGCCCTCTTTGCACCTCAAACAACTCATTTACGATCGCAGATCTGATGGATGATTTATTTGAAATCCTCGAGCAAGAAAATTGGTCGCAGTTCAATGTGGTAGGTTATTCTTTTGGCGGATTACTCTCGATGTTGTTGAAAGAAACGCTTAAGAAAAAAATTTTAAATCATGTGATCATTGAATCAGCCTTACTTGCAGAATCTGATGCACGTCTTTTAAAACTTGCTGATGAACTTGATCAGATTGCTACAATCATTGAACACGATCCTGAAGAAGGCAATGATCGCTTTACCCAATTGGTCGTACCTCAAAATAAAATCTTTCCTGCGTTTGAAAATCCTCGACGAACAATCTATAACCCGCTGGGTTTTTCGAACTTACTTTCGATTTTATCACACTCATATCGAACACTTGACCGTTGGGCACTGATTCTTAATCAAGATCATATCACGAGCATCCTCAGTGAATATGCGCCCGAAGGAACACAGGCGATGATGCAGTGCATTGAGTCACGTTGCCCTTCCTGGAAAATCGAGCACGTTAAAGGCTGTGGACATGGTTTCATCATGTCCAAGCCTAAAAAAGCGGCATCGATCATTGAAAAAGTTTTGAATTTTTAATTAAAAGGAGATCCTCATGAAAAATAACGCTCAATATAATTCAAAAACAAATTTAAATGAAAATCTATATGAAATTCCAATCGATAAAACACCTCGAGATGAAATATCTGGTGATGAAACAGAAATCATAGAACAAAAACAACCCGATGAGATAAAACAAGAAATAATAACGGTAAAACAAGGACTCAAAGAATTGTTTAGCACAACAGCACCTTATACCTTATCAAGAGCCCTGATTGCTTCTTATAATTTACTCAATGGAATTTTATTCCCTTACATTGATCCATCCGCTGTTGCTGCAGGCCCTCTTATTGCAACAGTTTCAACTAGCTCCATTGGTTTTTCAAAAGGTATTTGCTTAACACTTCCCATGTTACTTGGGAATTTAATGAAACAAAAAAAATTTCATGAGTTTGGTCCGTTAATTTTCCATGCTTGGATAGCCAATCTACTTTACGCTATTCCCATCATGGCCTTATTTTGGGAGTCTGGCGAATTATGTGATCTACTTGGGTTCCCAGAAAATGTATCAAATCAAGTTGAAGATTATTTTCAAGCATTTACCTGGGCAGTTTTACCCATTTTATGGTCGGCCACAGATCAGCAAATTCTATTGCCCATTAAAAAATCATCGATCAATCTCATCCTCGGTGCTACTTATTCGGCTGTGGCAATGGGCGTTGGTTATCCACTAGCTTTGGGTCTTTTTGATTTGCCTGAAGAAGGTATTGCGGGAATTGCTTGGGGCGCAGTAGCATCGGCTTGGATCAATTTCATTGCGCTTCGCTTCTATTTTTTTATTCATCCTCGTGAATTTTCAAAGTATCATCTTTTTAATTTTTCTTTTAAAAACATGAAAACTCATCTCTTAGAATTAATTAAATCAGGTATTCCTCTCGGCCTACAGAGCACCGTTGATTGGCTTAATTTAGCAGGTATTTCACTGATCTTAGGATTCATAGGATCAGATGCTCTTTCCGCAGCAGAACCTTCCATACAATTGCTGATCTTTTATGGCTTTATGATCCAAGCTCTAGCCCAAGGCATTGGTGTTTTAACTCGACCTTACTTAAGTCAAATCACAGACTTATTAAACAATCAAGATCGTTTCACTTTTTTAAAAAATGCACGAAAAATAACCGATATTGGAAGTATTACTGCTTTTGCCTTTTCAGCAACATTATATACAAGTTGTGTGTTTTTTAATCGACCCTTATGTGAAATTTTTCTAAGTCCCGATGATCCTGATTATGAATCGATCTTGCTTGAGGCGCAAAGTATGCTATTGATTAGTAGCTTGGCTTTTCTTTTAGAACCCTTTCGAATAGGCTATACTGGTGGGCTTCGAGGATTCATGGACATGTTTTTCTCGCCATTCTTGAGCTTCCTGAGTATGACGCTTATGGGTCTTAGCATAGGCGGTGGGCTTGCTCTATTTTTAGACTGGGGTCAGGGCTGGTTATTTGCAACGCGTGATTTAGGTATTATTTTTGCAGCCATTGGAATTGTTTCTCGCTGGTTTATAAAGACGAAATTCGACGTTCAACCTGAAACAATACCAATGCTCAACGATTCACCAAAATATGAATCTCTTGCAAAAAATGGAACCACGCTTTTTGGTAACTGGTCTTGCTGTGATCGAGATGAATCGTTTTCTCTTATTACACCGAGATATTAATATAGGTTGGGGTAGGTTAGGTTAGCGTACTCGCGTAACCCAACATTCTTTATTTTGCAGATTTAATTGTTGGGTTACGCGAGTACGCTAACCCAACCTACCCAACCCTACCTCAACCTACATTAGGAGACTAGTGATGTTTAAAACTTCTCCAAACCGCTACACAGCAAATCAAAAAAATTTGCTGTATTTCATCTTTTTCGCCAGCGCTCTTACTCAAATATCCATCACTATCTACCTACCCGTATTCTTAGATCTCACTCAAGTTTTTCATTGCAGCCGACATGCTGTACAACTTTCACTGGCTTTTTTCCTTCTTGGTTTTGGACTCTCACAAATTTTCTATGGCGTCCTTTCAGAATACATTGGAAGAAAACGTACTTTATTGATGGGGTTTGCCCTCTTCTTCATCGCCACCGTCAGCTTATGTTTCTCAACAACAATCTCTTATTTCATTTTTTTTCGTATGATTCAGGGCCTCGGTGCCGGTGCCGGCATGGGCCTCGCAAGAGCGATGCTTCGCGATGCAATTCCCGACACGCTCGTCCCTCATGCAGCCTCCTATCCTTCCATGGGATTCGCCTTCGGCTTTGGTATTGGCCCTGTCATGGGTGGTTTTTTAAATAAAGGTCCTCATGGCTGGTTGATTTGTACAGCGTTTATTGCGCTTCTCGTGTTGATTGGTTTTTGTTGGAAGCTCTTCTTTTTAAAAGAAACTCTAGAAAAGAAATCAGAGATCCCACTAAGATCGATGGCGCAGATTCATTTTAACATTTTAACTCACCCCTTATTTCTTGCATCGCTTTTTGTTGGGGTGTTTTCATACAGTGTTGTATTAGCTTACAATGTCTTAAGTCCTTTTTTAATCCAACAAAATTTTCATCTTTCGCCTCAAATTTACGGCCATATTGCGCTAGGTATTGCCTTTTTTTACTACACTGCTGTTTTATTCAACAAAAAATTTGTGTTGACGTTTGGTATTTTCCCCATCATTTACACAGGACTGGCGCTTATTTTTGCATCCGGCATCTTGATTGCACTTTTTTATTTTCTACAGATCACCAGCGTACCGCTCTATATTGCTATTATTTTTCTCGCTGTGTTTGGTCAAGGTTTAGTCTGGCCGAATTCCGTGGCCTGGTCGATGCATTTTTTCAAAGACAACCCAGGGGTGGCCAGCGGAGTATTTGCAGCACTTCAAATGCTCCTCGCCTCACTGCTCGGTTCAATATTCAGTTTCTTACCCACACATTCTATTCTGACATTTTCAGCAGTTTTTATCGTACTTACGCTATTGGCATCGAGCGTATTGTATTTTTGTCGAGACATACTGATTGTGAATGACTCTACACAGCAATCGGCGCCTTAATTGCTGGATGCGATTCATAGCCTTCAATGACAATATCCTCATAACAATAATCAAAAATAGTCTCAGGTTTTCGCTTAAAATGAAGATGCGGTAATGGATACGGTTTACGCGACAATTGCAAATTGACTTGTTCCAAATGATTTAGATAAATATGGCAATCGCCTCCTGTCCAAACAAAATCGCCCACAGCAAGATCACATTGTTCTGCGACCATATGCGTCAATAAGGCATACGATGCAATATTAAACGGCACCCCTAAAAATGAATCCGCAGAACGCTGATACAATTGGCATGATAATCGCCCATTGGCGACATAAAATTGAAACAGGGCGTGGCATGGCGTCAAAGCCATCTGTTCCAATTCACCCACATTCCAAGCATTGACAATCAACCGCCGCGAATCTGGATCATGTTTAAGAAGTTCAATGACCTTACTGATCTGATCAATCACACGACCATCCGCTGCCTGCCAATGCCGCCATTGCTTCCCATAAATAGGTCCTAATTCACCACGTTCATTTGCCCATTCATCCCAAATACTCACACCGTGTTCGTGCAAATAACCTACATTGGTATCGCCTTTCAAAAACCAAAGTAATTCGTGAATGATACTGCGAGTATGCACTTTCTTAGTAGTGACCAAGGGAAATCCTTTTGAAAGGTCAAATCGCATTTGTGAACCAAATACACTCAGTATACCTACACCCGTACGATCTTTTTTTTCAATACCGTGTTTTAAAACATACTCTAAATAATCTAGGTATTGCTGCATAAGGCCTCCAAAACATTGCGATCATAATCAATCACTAAGGGCGCATGATCTGAGAAACGTTGGTCTTTATAAATCGAAACAGATTGAACCGCTTCGCGCAATTGAGGCGTCACAACATGATAATCAATCCGCCATCCTGCATTGTTTTCCCAGGCTTTTCCAAAATTAGACCACCACGTATATTGGCTCGGCTCTTGATTGACGACGCGAAATGCATCCACATAACCCAAGTTACCAAATAAAGTATCAAGCCAAGCACGCTCTTCAGGTAAAAACCCAGAGCTTTGTAAATTGCCGCGCCAATTTTTTAGATCAATCTTTTGATGTGCAATATTCCAATCACCACAGAGAATAAATTCGCGCCCTTGTTCCCGCTGTTTTTCTAAAATAGGTAAATAATTTTCAAGAAAAATAAATTTTTCAGCTTGGCGCGCTGGACTGCTGCTTCCTGAGGGTAGATAAAGCGAGGCCACACTTAATTTTCCAAAATCAAGCTGTAAATAACGCCCTTCAGTATCCGCATTCTTCCAACCTAATCCGCGAGTGATATTGTCAGGCTCTCGCTTACTATAAACAGCTACACCGCTATAACCGGGTTTTTCAGCATCTTCGTAATAACAGTGATAACCTTTTGGGCAAAAAATTTCATCCGCCAATTGATGGCGTTTTGCCTTGGTTTCTTGAATACAAACCACATCGGGATCCACTTGATTCAACCACTCAAAAAAACCTTTTTTTGCCGCCGATCGGATCCCATTAACATTTGCTGTGATGATACGCATTTTTAAACCTTCTTTATCCACCATGCACTGCCTCAATCAGGACCGCTAAATGATCAGGATTCACACCCGGCGTGATCCCATGCCCCAAATTAAACACATGACCTGGATGAGAGCCAAAGGCATCAAGTACTTTTTTAACTTCACACTGAATGACTGAAGGATTCGCATAAAGAATGGCTGGATCTAAATTACCCTGAAGTGCAACTCGATCACCCACACGTTCGCGTGCCTTACCGATATCAATTGTCCAATCTAATCCAATCGCATCACAACCAATTTTAGCGATATCTTCCAACCACAAACCACCACCCTTCGTAAAAACAATCACCGGTGTTGATGGAGCACGAATTAAACCTGCAATGATCATTTCCATGTATTTAAGTGAAAATTCAAGATAAGCCGCCTCACTGAGCACACCGCCCCAACTATCAAAGATCATGATCGCATTGGCGCCCGCTTTAACTTGCGCATTCAGATATAAAATCACCGATTTTGCTAATTTTTCTAATAATTGATGCAGGGCTTTGGGTTCTTGATATAAAAATTGTTTAATGATTGCAAATTCACGGCTGCTTCGACCTTCAACCATGTACGCAGCTAATGTCCAAGGACTACCGGCAAAACCAATCACCGGTACTTTTCCTTGTAGAGCTTGCTGCGTTAGACGAATCGTTTCCATCACATAACCCAGATCATCTTCCGGATCAGGAATAGGTAATTTCATAATTTGTGCTAAATCACGCATCGGTGTTGCAAATTGTGGGCCTTCGCCTTCAACAAATTCCAACCCTAATCCCATCGCTTCGGGAATCGTTAAAATATCAGAAAAAATAATAGCTGCATCAAGATCAAAACGTGCTAAAGGTTGAAGTGTGACTTCACACGCCAGTTCTGGTGTTTGACAAAGCTCTAAAAAGCCCCTCACTTGGCTTCTGATTTTACGATATTCCGGTAAATAGCGGCCTGCTTGCCGCATGATCCACACAGGGGTTTTATCGACGGGCTGACGAAGAAGTGCTCTAATCAAACGATCATTTTTAAGGTTCATGTTTTTTACTCGTGGCGCATAATGGCAATTATTTCTTCAGAAGAGATATTTTCAGTGATACAAGCTTGGCCTATTTGCTCAAGCAAAATTAAACGAATAGCTGCTCCGCGGCGTTTTTTATCCACTTGCATGGCTGCTAGTAATAATTCAGGAATTGCCTGTGATGGTAATGAGGTTGGTAAATGGAAGGCTTGCAGCAAGCACTCGATCCTTAAAACATCTTCATCTGATAAAAAACCAAGATTCTTCGATAATTTTGCAGCTAATACTATTCCGATTGCAATGGCTTCACCATGTAAATACTCACCATAGCTCAATGTTGTTTCAATCGCATGCCCAAATGTGTGCCCTAAATTTAAATGCGCACGAATACCTTGCTCTTTTTCATCGGCAATCACAAAACCAGCTTTGATCTCACAACTCTTATAAATTGCATGATTCAGTGCCGTCGGATCCCTATCCATTAATTCAGTTTGATGCGCTTCAAGCCAATTAAAAAAATCAGCATCCTGGATCAAACCATATTTGACTACTTCAGCCAGACCCGCTTGATATTCCCGATCAGGCAATGTTTTTAAGGTATTCGTATCGATCATCACACAACGTGGCTGATGAAACGCACCGATCATGTTTTTTCCTAGTCGATGATTGATTCCTGTTTTTCCACCAACTGACGAATCCACTTGTGCTAACAACGTTGTCGGCATTTGTATGAAACCCACACCGCGTTGATAACAGGCAGCAGCAAAACCCGTCATATCACCCACAACACCCCCACCCAAGGCTAATAGGGTTGTATTTCGAAGGTGTTTATTCTCAAGTAGTGCATCAAAAATTCGATTTAATTCCGTTAAATTCTTGTGAATTTCACCATCTTGCAATTCGACGACGTTATAGCGTAGATGATCGGGTAACCCTTGAATTAAGGTCGTTAAATGTAATTGAGCAATGGTGTGATTGGTCACAATCAATATCTGATCACTGGAGCAATAGGGCAAAAATAGATCACTTTGGCCGAGGATGCCTTGTCCTATAAAAATGGGATATGGTGATGAAAGGTTCACATTTAATCTTTGCATGCTATCTTCTTTTTATTGTTTTTAAATGCAGAAACAATGTCACGCAGCAAGTCACGTTGTGAGCAGCGATCCGTATGCATCGTCAGATCTGCCACACTTTGGTAGAGCGGATCACGCATTTCGCGTAATGTTCGTAAAACTTCTTTACGATCGGGTGCTTGCAATAAGGGACGACGTTGCAATGGATCGCGCTCGGTTCGCCGAATTTGTTCTTCCAATGAAACCTCAAGGTAAACCACATAACCGCGGGCTTTGATTCGATCACGGCTCAAAGGACTTAAAATTGCACCACCACCTGTTGCAAGAACAATATTTTGTTTTTGGGTCAATTCATCAATCACATTTTCTTCACGGGCTCGAAAGGAAGACTCGCCTTCAACCTCAAAAATCCAGCTGACCGTCACCCCACTGCGCTCTTCGATCACTTGATCGGAATCATAGAAGGGGAGCGCCAAAGCCTCGGCCAAACGCTTGCCAATGGTGCTTTTCCCAGCCGCCATAGGACCTACAATGATCAGTGTGTTTGATGATTCCATAGTTATACTCTGCGCGGTCACAATCTTAAGTTTTGAACATCCGACCTGACATTCATCTTTCGACGTTCTTCAATCGAAAAAGCTCGAAAGATGTTGAATATTCCTGCGCCCAAGAAAATCTAACTGATTCTCAATCAGAACGTCAAAATCTGAACGCCATCTCGGCGTCAAAACTTAAGATTGTGACCGCGCAGAGTATAGAGGATAACAAACTCAATACCTGCCTGTCACGTTTCTAAGATGGTTCTACTGAACATAACTCTGTTCAACAATCTTGGGTGTAATAAAAATGAGCAGTTCAGTTCTTTCTTTAATAATTTGAGTGCTGCGAAAGAGCACCCCGATCACTGGCAAAGTACCTAAAAATGGCACTCGCGTTACGGTTGTTTGATCGGTTTGCTCATAAATTCCCCCTAAAACAATCGTCTGGCCATTATCGACTAAGACCTGTGTACGAATTTCTTGTGTACTAATAGCAGGAGGTTGCCCTAATTCCGCTTGTGCTTCTGGCTTGTCTTCATTCACTTGGAGCTTAAGAATCAATCGATTATCCGGTGTGATTTGGGGCGTCACACGCAATGCCAATACAGCTTCTTTAAATGCCGTTGAAGTTGCGCCACTGGAAGTCGACTCTTCATAAGGAATTTCAGTACCTTGTTGGATCAAGGCAGCTTGCTGATTAGAGGTGATCAAACGTGGACTTGAAATAATTTTTGCATGTCCTTCGGTTTCTAAAGCTGATAATTCAAGATCCAAATAGGCATTATTCGCAAATTTAGCGAGAGCAATACCTACACTGGCTGGCTGAGCGCTAGATACTGGCGTTGCTGGAAAATCGACATTGAGTCGATCTGCCACAGGAATAGATGACGGTGCGCCACCACCGGCCAACACATTGGCACCATTTAATGTACCACTAGTATCATTAAAGCCTGTCACACCCCATCGCACACCCAGATCTTCCTCGAAGGTATTATCAATATTGATAATGCGTGATTCAATGGAAACTTGACGAACGGGGACATCCAATTTACTGATAAAATCTTTAATTTCTTTTAATTTATCTGGCGTATCCTGCACCCAAAGACTATTGGTTCGCTCATCCACACTCACAGTACCACGCAGACCAAGCAGTGAATTATCCTTGTTCTTGAGTAAAGCTGCTAAATCAACTGCTTTTGCATAATTAATTTGAATCAATTCTGAATACAAGGGAACTAAAGCTTGAACCTGCAATTGATTCTGCAATTCTTTCTTTTCACGATCAGACAATTCTTGCTCAGACGCAATAAAGATCACATTACCGACCTGGCGCTTACCTAATCCCTGTGAACTTAAAATCGTTGCAAGTGCTTGATCCCAAGGAACATCTTGAAGATGCAACGTCATATTGCCTTGTACGGTATCACTGACAACAATATTGATTCCCGTAAAATCTGAAATCAATTGCAAGGCCGCCCGCACACTGATGTCTTGAAAATTCAGCGTGATCCGTTTTCCGGTATAGTGGGGTTGCTGTTTTTCCAATTGCTCTGCCTGACTGACTGGCGAAATTTCAATGATCAATTGTTTGCCAATTTGATAGGATGTATTTGTATAATGGCCATCGACATCGATCAACATTTGAACGTGATTACCCTGCCTTTGTGTTGTAATCAATTGAACTGGTGTACCAAAATCAGTCACATCAAGACGACATTGTAATTCTGCAGAGATCCGTGTATCTAAAAATGTCGCGTTGAGTTGTTGACCTTCCTGATCAAGATCTACACTCGTTTGATTATCGCTTAACCCAATTACAATGCGCCCACTTCCATTCTCACCACGGCGAAAATCAATCGCTGTGATCCGATGAGGATTCAATAAGGAAGCAATAGCTGAATGTGTGACTTTGGTGGCAACCGTGGATGATGGCGATGCAGATTGTACCTTTGCCATCGCAGACAGTGTGACAACCACTGATTTTTCGTTATTTTGCAATTGATAAGTGATTGGAGCTTTTAAATCAAAGATCACGCGCGTTCGATTATCTGCCTGAACAACGGTGTAATCTTGTAAAAAGCTTAAATTCAAGGTCTGCTGATTTTGCTGTACTTGATTGGCAACCCCAGGAAAATCCAATATCAATCGCGCCGGTTCCTGCGTGGTAAAGACAACCGGTGCTTTTGTTAATACGTCTGAAAAATCAAAGCAAACTTGAATCTGGCCATCCTGCATCAGCTGTGAATTAACTCGTAAGAGACTGATTTTATTTTGCACGACAGCCTGCTGAACCGAACCCACCCCAGCCGCATAACTAAGCACTGTGAAAAATAATAATGCCACAATGAATAGGAGCATTCCCAAATGCTTTAAATTGCTATGTTGGGGTTTGCGCTCCATTTTTATTCATGTCCCCTACAATAAGAAAAAGTTATTGTTATTAAAACATGAGAAAATTACTAGTGGGCAAAACCTCAGACTTGTATAAATTCATGTAAGACAAAGCGCTTTCTACTTTTTTGCTCATTTTTTATACTTAGATGAAACACACACAAAATTTTTCTGATAAAAATTTAACCGAGCTTGATCCAACCTAGACTTATGAGTAAGATACTCACTGTGGGCCGTTAGCTCAGTTGGTAGAGCTGAAGACTCTTAATCTTTAGGTCATAGGTTCGAGTCCTATACGGCCCACCATAAAAATCAATGAGCGTGTAGGTTGGGTTAGCGTACTCGCGTAACCCAACAATAGCACTCTGCAAAAAGTAGAATGTTGGGTTACGCTCAGCCTAGCGGCTGCTCTAACTCAACCTACACCTTTTAATTTTTTAAAAGCCATCGTCATTACCTTTTAAGCACCAAAGGTAAAATCAAATAAGCATTGTTAAATGCTAGTTTAGCGATGTTTTTACCCACATTACGTATTTGATTACGAATTTTACCCGAGTGTGCACAGACAAAAGCAAAAGTAAACGCTTCTACACATAACCATGGCATCAAGCTTCTGAGCTTATTTTGAGTGAATTCATTTTTACTTTGATGATAAATAATAATTTTCTTATCTAGATCAGTACTACACTGTTTAATTTGTTGCTTTAATGCTTTCATCTGATTCATGATTGACATCCTGCGTTTGAAGTTTCTGCAACTGCAATCTAAATTGATTGAATTTAAGTTGCTTAAAGTACTTGTGAAGAAATAAAAATACAAGACCTACACTCAATAGACTCACTAGTTCAATGAATAACAAAGCAATCAGCCAATTAGACGTAAAGGTATAGATCAGATAAGCTACCATCGCTAAGCTAGTCAACCAAAATGCACTCAATACAACAATGAAGAGTAGCACTAAAAAACAAAAAGGAGCCACACTATACCTGGCTAATTTAAGCTCTAAAAAGAATAAATCTTTATAGGACTTTAAAAGATTTAGCCAGGCTTTTCCTAAATTGTCTAGCGATTCTATCATGTTAATGACTAACTATTTCTTTTTGAATAAAAAACCAAGCACCAACCCACCTAATGCTGCAATGGCTAATGATTGATAAGGCTTTTTTTCAATAAAATCAACGACCGTCTTACGATATTCCTGAACATCTTTTTTTAAATGTTCCGCGGCTTCTTTGGTTTCTTTATAAACATCTTTAAAAATGTCTTTGCCATTCCCTTTTTCATAGCTAGATCGCCCTGCACTTTCCATGTCAGTAGGATCAGAGTCATGGGATGTATCGAAGTCATGGAGGTTACCATTTTTTCTAAAGTTATCTTTAAATTCTTTAACTTTAGCCATTGCTTGCGCCTTAGTATAAGAATAATTTTTTTCTAATGCTGCTAACAATTTGTCGATATCACCATCGATGACTCTCAAATCATCGTCACTTAACTTTCCCCATTGTTGTTTCAATTGACCTCTCGCTTCCTTCCAGTACACTTTTAATGGATTCGTAGCCATGATCATTTCTCCCTTTTTTAGCCTCTTTTCATTAGCACTGAATCTTTCATGATTCTGGGTAAAGTATAGTTTACCTTTCTGAGAACATCCAATGAGCATTTTTCATGTAAGCCTTTTCTTCTTAACATGAACGATTTATCGTAAAATGGCTTTAAATTAAATTCCCCGCGACTTGTCGCGGGGAATGCAAGTTTAATTTATGCGTCTAAATATAAAACCAAGCACTAACCCACTTAGGGCAGCAATGGCTAACGATTGATATGGTTTTTTTTCAATAAAATCAATCAAAACCTGGCCATATTCGTCAACCTCATTTTTTAAATGTACAGTAGCATCCTTGGTTTCTTCATAAACATCTTTACTAAAATCACCTACTTTACGTGCAGCTTGCCCTGCCATTTCAACAACATTAGGATTGTTTTGGTCTTCTGGATTTTTGATATTATTGGTTTCGTTAGCGTTAGAAGAATAATTAGATTCCTGATTTTTTTCGTAGCTATCTTTAAATTCCTTGGCTTTAGCCATTGCTTCATCTTTTGTATAAGAATAATATTCCTGAAGCTTTGCTGACAATTTGTCTATATCACCGCTGATAACTTTCAAATCATCATCGGTTAATTTCCCCCATTGTTGCTTCAATTGACCTTTGGCTTCTTTCCAACGTGCTTTTAATGTATCTGTATTCATCATGATTCTCCTGTATATTAACCTTTAAATCGCTAACTAAATAGCGCAGTCGTTATTCAGGCTGTCGAACTTGTTAATTCAACAAGGACAACTTTCGATAATTATAACTCATATTTTTTAAACGATCCAATTTTAATAAAAAATATAAAAAATCAATTTGAGTTTTTATCTCAAAAAACACTATAGAATTCTATAAAAAAACCGAGTATAATGTTTAAAACATTGAAACATGAACGCCCTTAAAAGGAGGCTGATTATGTGGAAATATTTACTAGCTTGGTTATTAGGTGTTCCGTTAACTGTTTTAATTATTTTTTATATTATTTTTCGAGTATTTTAATTTCTTGATAACTGAAAAATTAATATTTTTCTAATTGAAGAAACTTGACTTGTATTGACTCAGCAGATTTTTTGCGATATTGTAGAAAGCCACCCATACAAGGAAAGAAAATGAATTACGTTGAAATATCTCAGAAAACGATGTCGCATTTGTATCAAGCTCACGCAACACTTAAAGATTCTCCTCTCGATCAACATCTACGTGCCTTGTTAGAGCTCCGAGTTTCTCAAATCAATGGATGTGCTTATTGTTGTAGTATACATAGCAATGAAGCAAAGAAATTTGGCGTTGCTGCTCATAAAATTGAGCAATTGGAAAATTGGAAAGAATCTGCAGATTTTTCAGATGCTGAAAAAGAAGCACTGTCTTGGGCTGAAGCGTTAACAACATTATCGACTCCGCTCAAGGTTAAAGAGACAAAACTAAGTGCTTATTTTAATGAGCGCAAAATCGTTGATATCACTATTTGCATTTCACTCATGAACGCGCTTAATCGGTTGGCCATCAGCTTGAGAAATGACTAAGAAACACAAGCTCATTTATCCTTTTTTTCTTCCGCTTTATCCGTCGGCAACAAATCATCTTCGTCACAAATCCTGAGTTTATTTTCACTCGCGAAATCCAAGATGGATTGATACAGCTCAGGATTGCTCTCCTTGAGAGCTGGGTCGAGGACAACGCACTTGTTCCCATCTTTGACTGATGGACGAAGTAGGGGGGAATATTGGATACGGTGTTTGTCAAATGTGGCCAAATTGCCACTCATACGCTCAGCCCAATCGCTGGGCCGAAACGTCTCACCGGATCCGGTGACCCCTTCAATAATGATCTTCTTTTCGTTTGAATCGCTCATAATTTACCCGACTGATTTGGTATATGCTGCGTCCAGAGTATAATTTAGTTCGAAAATCCGTTAGACTTGTTATTCTTCTGGAAGGCCTCTCTTTAAAGTTTAGCATAGAGAGCCTTCTCATACGACTCTTTAGGAGGAAAACAGTGCAAAATCCGACACCTGAGGCAAAACGCAAACGTGGGATCTACCTCCTCCCCAACCTATTGACTACTGGCGCCCTGTTCTCAGGCTTCTACGCCATCATCATCGCCCTCGGCAGCCATTTTAGAACAGCGGCGGTTTGTATCTTCCTTGCCATGATCCTCGATGGCCTTGATGGCCGTGTTGCTCGCATGACCCATACCCAAACTCCCTTTGGCGCTCAATACGATAGTCTTTCCGACCTCATCGCCTTTGGTATCGCGCCGGCGCTCATCGCCTATTTGTGGTCACTTTGGCATTGGGGGAAGCTTGGCTGGTTAATCGCCTTTATCTATGTTGCCGCAACGGCCCTACGTCTGGCTCGCTTCAACACCCAGGCTGATGCTGATAAACGTTACTTCCAAGGCCTACCCTGCCCCTCAGCCGCTGCGGTCGTGGCTTCCACGATTTGGATTTGCAGCAAATTTCATCTGCAAGCTAATTTTTTAGTGGTCTTCTGGAATGCAGCCATCGTGTTATTAATGGCTCTCTTGATGGTCAGCCGAGTGCGTTACTATTCCTTTAAAGAATTGGATTTTCGCGGTCGAATTTCCTTTGTCACCGTTTTACTCGTTGTGGTCAGTTTTGTTGCCATAGCCATCGATCCTGCACACATGCTTTTCCTCGGTTTTTCTGCCTATGCTGTGTCAGGCATCGTTTTAACACTTTGGCAATTACGCAAACGACGTAAACTGCGCCGCTATATCGAGGAGCGCCGGAGAGCTGCCCATGAAAACTCTGCACACTGATTTGGCGCTTGAGGATATTCAAAATAGCGTTCGCCAAGCATTGGCTGAAGACATCGGTCCTGGCGATCTAACAGCCGCTCTTGTTCCTGTGGATCAAATCATGCAAGCATGCGTGATCACGCGTGAAAAAGCGGTGATCGCAGGCCAGCCTTATTTTGATGAAGTTTTTGCGCAATTAGATCCCTCTATTCAAATTCAATGGCATGTTCGCGATGGTGATCAGGTTGAGCCCGACACTGAACTTTGTCACCTTAAAGGTAAAAGTCGTGCTCTGCTTACCGGTGAACGTTCAGCGCTTAATTTTTTGCAGTGTTTGTCGGGCACAGCCACGCAAACTGCGCTCTATGTTGCTGCACTTTCAGGCACGTCAACGCGCTTGCTCGATACGAGAAAAACTCTACCAGGTTTGAGAGCTGCCCAAAAATATGCGGTGCGTTGTGCCGGTGGAACTAATCATCGTATGGGCCTATATGATGCTTTCTTGATTAAAGAAAATCATATTGCAGCTTGTGGTTCAATTAAACATGCAATTGAACAAGCAAGAGCGATTGCGCCTAATAAAATCGTTGAAATTGAAGTTGAAAATCTGGATGAATTAAAACAAGCGCTCACAGAAGGTGCAGATATTATTATGCTGGATAATTTTGATTTGCCCCAAATTAAGGCAGCTGTGGCTTACAATCAACATCGTGCAAAATTGGAAGTATCTGGTAATGTGACGTTGGACACGCTTCGAACATTGGCTGAAACGGGTGTTGATTTTATTTCGTGTGGTGCGTTGACGAAGCATGTTAGGGCGATTGATTTGTCGATGCGCGTGCTTCCCCAATAAAAGCTCGCGCTAAAGAACCTACTTCCTGTTGCCAGCCTCTGAGAATATCCCCAAATTGTCGATAGTCGAGTTTCTTATCTGCTAAATCAACCATATGCTGTACAATTTGATCATATGTAGGAGAAAATGACTCTTCATCAATATGATTAATTTTAAAGAAATACAGCATTGAATAATAAGCTGTTCTTTTATTGCCATCTACAAAAATATGTCCTCTTGTGATAGCCTCGGCATATAAGGCAGCTGCCTCATAAACATCCAGTAACTCACCATAAATTAAATGGTTATGCACTCTTTCCAAACAAGATTCCAACGATTTATCAGGACAAATCCCTGGCAATCCTCCATAAACTTCTATGGCAAAATCATGATAAGCCTTTACAGCTTCTTGTTCCAAAAGAATGATCATCGCTTAGCAAGCTCTTTTAAAATTTTATCATGCTCTTTTTGAATTTTTTTTGCAAAAGCTTCAACTTCTTTTCGATCAAACGGTTTTGTTTGAACGTCTCTTGCTGGTTTTTGTTCAGTTTTTTTTATCATCGAAAACCCTCCTCAAAAATAGACCCCTTTAATTCTAGCTCAATTCTTATAAAAATGCAAACTAAACTATCACAAACCCAATCGCCTCACGCACTTTATTTAACACAACACTCGCCCTCACACGCGCTTGATCTGCATTTTTCCGCAAAATTGCGCGAATCGAAGCTGTATCGGGGCGTATTTCATAAAAACGATCTTGTATCGGTTTTAACCGTGCGATCACAGCATCCGCCACATCATTTTTAAATTGGCCATATCCCTTGCCTTCATAATTTTTTTCAATCTCTATGAGAGACTGGCCCGTCATGGCCGACAAAATCATCATTAAATTCGACACACCAGGTTTAGACGGATCTGAACGAATTTCACTGTCTGAATCCGTCACTGCACGTTTGAATTTTTTAATAATTTCATCAGGAGAATCCAACATACTGATATAAGCCCCTGCATTTTGATCCGATTTTGACATTTTTTTTAGAGGTTCTTGCAAGCTCATCACACGCGCACCTAATTCAGGAATATAGGGTTCTGGGATCGTCAAGACCTCACCATAGATATTATTAAATCGAATCGCAATATCACGGGCTAATTCTAAATGTTGTTTTTGATCCTCACCCACGGGCACCAAATGAGTCCCATAAAGAAGAATATCCGCCGCCATTAAAACGGGATAATTAAATAAACCGACATTCACATTTTCTTCATGGCGTTTTGATTTATCTTTAAATTGTATCATACGATTTAATTCACCCATATAGGTGAAGCAATTGAGGATCCAGGCGAGCTCGGAATGTTCGGGCACGGAGGATTGAAGAAAAATCAGGTGATGATCAAAATCAAGCCCGCAAGCTTGATAAAGCGCTAATAAATCATAGGTACTTTCGCGCAGCTTGATGGGATCTTGGCGAACAGTAATGGTATGAAGATCAACCAATAAAAAAAGACTGTCAAAGGTTTCTTGGAATTTGATCCAATTTGAAATGGCACCGATGTAATTGCCAAGCGTTAAGTGCCCCGAGGGCTGGATGCCGCTGAGCATGGTGGGTTTTTTATTTGTCATTTTTTGTTCCGTTAATTTTAAGTTCGTGGCGTATTCAGCACATCATTTTAGATATCGTCAATGACGATCTTTTCTTATCCATAATTCAGTTTACTCTATTAATTTAATAATGGCCGAAAAATCAAGATCCCCTGATCCACCATCACAAAATGCCGCATAGTATGAGGTGGCCAATTTACCCAACGGTGCTGAAGCGCCTACCTGATCAGCCGCCGCTTGCGCCAATTTCAAATCTTTCAGCATCATCGCAGCTGCAAAACCCGCTTGAAAATCGTGGCTTGCCGGTGCGTTGGGAAGGATCCCGGAAATCGGGCAATGCGTACTCAGTGCCCAACTTTGCCCAGAGGCTTTCGACGAAACATCGTACAACACTTGTGGATCCAAACCTAACTTTTCAGCCAGCGTAAATGCTTCCGAAACAGCAATCATTGAAATGCCAAGCATCATGTTATTACATAACTTCACTGCCTGACCACAACCAGGCCCACCCGCATGGATGATCGCTTTTCCCATACTCGAGAGAACCGGTCTTGCCTGCTCAAGCGCTATAGCATCGCCCCCAACCATGAAGGTCAATGTCCCAGCTGCTGCACCTGTTGTACCCCCTGAAACAGGGGCATCAATCATCTGAAATCCTTTTGTCGCTGCCGCTTGATGCAATTCGCGCGATGTTTCAACAGAAATCGTTGAAGAATCAATGAGAAGCGCGTGTTGAAGCGATTCAAACACACCACCTTCGCCTAAATAAACTGCACGCACATGTTCATCTGCCGGAAGCATAGTGATCACAACATCCGCACCGTTGACCGCCGCTGCGATTGAATTCGCACACTCGCCCCCCACCGCTTGAAATGCCGCACAAGCCTGAGGTGAGCGATCAAACCCTTTGATTTCAAAACCTTTTTTAACGAGGTTGGCCGCCATGGGACCACCCATATGGCCCAGGCCGATGAATCCTATTGTGGTCATTTTGCCTCCTTCTCTTTAGTTTTCATGGATTATGTGGAATTCGAGGAAATAAGGCAAATTCTTAGTACCAGTAATGTAGGTTGAGTTAGAACAGCAGCTGTAGGCATTCAGGCTGAACGTAACCCAACTCTTCTACATAAAATCCACTATTTTCCTTCACCGAAACATTGCGTTTTGCAGATTTAATTTTGTTGGGTTACGCGAGTACGCTAACCCAACCTACACAAAAAATTCAATATTATTCAATGAATTATGAATCATCATCAGGGATTGTCTAATAACTGAGTCTACTCTTGCTCAGGATAGTGATAAAAAACATTCAAAATCTTCATATTATCTTAATCTTCGATAGGTAAAATAAAAGCATCAAAGAAAAAAAGTCGGCCAAGGGCCCAAACTTAAGATTCCGAAGAAACGAATAACATTAACGAGATCTTTATGTCAAGCAAAAGCAATGAACCAAAAAACAAAAAAGTAGAAAATAAGCAGATTTCCAATATTCAGTTTAAATCCACAGTATTAAGTAAAAATCCAAATAAAACAAAAATGTTTCGCGCTGATAAAAATCAACTTAACCAGCAGAGAAATGATGATATAAAAAACGGATTCTTCAGTGTCGGAAGTAGTCCAACAGCTCAAAAAAATCTTGTTGACCGGAAAAATTTTGTCCTTAAAACTAATGGCAAAAAAACAAAAACCATAAATGGGGTTAAAGGCAAACCTTCTCCATCAGAAGAAAAATATTTTTTAAAGTTTTTTAAAAGTACTGATGATGAAGGCAATCCTATCCAAATAGATCATCAAGCAAACAAAAAAGAAATAAAGCGTATTGCTAAATTTAATCACGATAAGACTGATTATGTAGAAACAGGTGATAAAGACTACCCTGCGGTTGGCATTATACAAAAAAAGAAAGGTATTGAAGTAATAGATTATCTTGAAAAGAATAAAGATCATTTCAACGCTCATCCAGGTGATTTAGCAAAACTATATCTTTTATTAACAGAAGCTCTCGAAAAATTTCATAACGCAAGAGCTGCTTCAGGGAAAAAATATGTCCACGCAGACATAAAGTTAGACAATATTTTAATTGATGAAACCAATGGAGTCTTAAGTATAAATATTATTGATTTTGGAATGGTTAAACAAGAAGGAAAAATTCGTCAAGTGGTTTGTGGCACGCCGTTATTTATGGCCCCTGAAATATTCTTCGCACAAGAAAAGCACGAATCATTTCAAAAAGGCGATATCAGCGAAAAAGATACAGTAAAATATCTAGCGATTCATGACCATTATTCACTTGCAACTTCTATGCTTCATTCTTGTTATTGCCTTGACATCAAAAATGATTTTCTAGAAGAGAAAAACAAGAAGTTATTTGAAGATAAAATTACCGATCATGCCGGTGGCCCTGGATACATGGCCGATTTTGCCTCTGATCCAAAAAAGCTAGAATTAAGAGCTATCTCTCAATTAATCTGTGAAAACCCAAGTTCATTAGATACTAATAAACAAGTTTCAGCTATAAAAAAGCAGTTAAATAATATTATAAATCAACAAGGATTAAGTCCAAGGTTTCAAGTTTTACAATTGGCACCTGAAAAAGTTGAAACAAAGAAAGAAAAACCTGTAATTAATAACAATGCAGTTAAAGACGTACAAGCTGTTAAAGTTCAACAAGCTCCTAAAACTGAAAATCTTGATAAAAAAGTTGGAAAGAATTTGGGTCGTGAAATTGCAACCCTTCGTAAAAATTCCAAAGAACATAATGATCCTCAAGTTAAAATTACCGCAAAAAATCTCGAAAAAGCTGCTATAGCCGAAGTTAAAGAAAGCAATACTATCGAAGGAAAGGAAAAGGTAATTGGAGCTATTTCTCAAGTCAATGATGTCTTAAAGAATGGACATGATTATTCGGTTCAAAATAAAGGGCAGCCTGCCTCAAATATCAAAAACCCACAGGATGTAAAACTTAAAAAGTCAGTTGAAGATACTGAATACACTGCCAAATCTTCCGGTTTTAAAAAAGAACTCTGTGCGGCTTTACTCGCTGTCGTCGGTGCAGTAACCTTCGCAGTTGGTTTTGTGATAGCAAATCCCATCGTGATGGGTGTAGGTATAGCTGAGTTTGTTGCGGGTGGTGGCGCTCTAGCCACTATGGGACTCTTCCGTAGTTGCTCGTCAAATAAGAATGATGACAAGCACGACCTGCAAATTGCACCTAATCGCATTTAATTATTATAGGAAGTAGGTTGGGTTAGTGCAGCCGCCGGGCTGAGCGTAACCCAACATTCCTCCACGTTCAACCTACTTCTCCCCTCCCTTTTCCTACCTCTCGTCTATACTAAAAATTTAAGCTCTAGAAAAAGGATTTCCCATGTCGAGCTTTGATGAAATCAAACCAGAACCCTTCATTCCGGCTTCACAGACTCTACCTGAAATCACCATTAAAGGTGTTATCTTAGGGATTTTCTTGGTCCTCATTCTAGGTGCCTCAAGCACTTATTTAGGGCTCAAAGTTGGCCAAACCGTCGCCGCTTCCATTCCCGCCGCTGTGATCTCCATGGCCGTGTTACGCTTTTTCGCCAACTCAAATATTCTTGAAAACAATATGGTGCAAACCACAGCCTCCGCAGCAGAAACCATTTCTGCTGGCATGTTGTTTACCCTACCCGCCCTTCTTCTACTTCATTTTTGGACTTCCTTTAACTACTGGGAATGCGTGGCTGTTGCCCTTTTAGGTGGAATTTTGGGTGTTTTATTCAGCGTCCCCATTCGCCGAATCATGGTCAACGATCCAACCCTGCCTTTTCCTGAAGGAACCGCTGCAGCCAATGTCCTCAAAGCCGGCGCTGATACTAATGTCAGCGTCAAAGAATTACTCTATGGCGGCTTGGGTGGTGGATTAATCGCCCTCTTCCAAAATGGTTTTGAAATCATCTCCGATGGTTTCCAATCCTGGTTTCGCGTAGGAAATACCGTTCTCGGTTATGGGATAGGTTTTGCGCCCGCCATGTTTGCCGTGGGTTACATCATTGGGATTGAAGTCGGTTTAAGTTTACTCGTCGGTCTCGTCCTAGGTTGGTTCATCGGGATCCCAATCATCGGCCTGCTTCATGGATTACCCTCCTCGGCGAGCACTGCCAATAACATCGCCGTCAGCCTTTGGATTAATCAAGTTCGCTACATCGGTCTAGGGATCATGATTGTCGGTGGTTTTGCTGCCATGTTCATGTTGATCCGCCCTATTTTTCATGGGATCAGCTCATCCATTAAATCAATTGAGCAAGCCAAACTTAACAGTCATATTCCTGTGATCCGCACTGAACATGATTTAAATATCGCTCTCGTATTTCGTGTTTTTTTACTTGCCTTAATTCCACTGGCGGCTTTTCTTTTTTATTTTACCTACCATGGCGGATTTTCATTTCCACTCAGCCAACATTTAATCCTCATCGGCATCGGCGTTTTAGTCATCAGCATTGCAGGATTTGCATTAGCCTCAGTCTGTGGTTATTTTGCAGGTTTAGTGGGAAGTTCAGTCAGTCCTATTTCAGGCCTCACCTTAATTGGTTTATTGATCTGCGCTGCTCTTGTCGCATTTTCGATGGGTATTTCACCGCATGGTTCACATTCTGAAGCTTTTCGAACTTTGCTCGCCGCCTTTGTGATCATTGTAACCGGTATTCTCAGCTGTGCGGGCGCTATCAGTAATGATACGATTCAAGATTTAAAAGCAGGTCAATTAGTCGGTGCAACACCTTGGAAACAACAAGTCATGATGTTTGTGGGTGTCGCTGCACTCGCCTTTGTGATCCCTGAAATTTTCAATCTTTTATTTTATGCCTATGGCATCGCGGGCATCACACCGCATGCGGGCATGGATCCCACACAAACCTTGCAAGCACCTCAAGCGGGTATGATGGCTACGGTGGTTGAGGGTGTTTTCAATCGCCAATTGAATTCAAACATGCTTGGCCTAGGTGCCATCATTGCGGTTATCTTTTTGGTGATTAACGCCTTTACGCGCAAAATAGACTACCAATTTTCAATTTTGAGCATCGGTTTGGGGATGTATTTGCCCCTTGAAACTTTAATGCCAATCATCATCGGCGGATGTGTTTCCTTCTTGATTAAACGCCAATTGAAAAAACGCCGCTCGACTGCTGAAAATCCCGAAGAAGGAAAAAACATCTACCGGAAAGCCAAGCAACGTGGTTTGCTAACCGCCTGCGGCATGGTGGCTGGTTCTTCGTTGATGGGCGTAATCTTGGCCATTCCCTTCACCATCAAGGGCTCAGCTGATGCGTTGCGCCTGGTGCCGATGAGTTTCACACCCTATGCGGACATACTTGGTTTTGTGTGCTTAGGATTGATGTGTTATTGGATGTTTGCAGTGTCAAGTTCAGAAAAAATCAAATAAATTCAAGGAAGTAGGTTATGTTAGGTTAGCACAGCCTACTCCTTTTTAATTCTAACCTAATAATCGGGTGGTAAAATGTAACCATATCAGGAAAAGAAAGCCAATTGGCCTTCTAATTCTACTTTTCATAATAATAGTCAAAGAGGTTTTTATGCTATTAAATATTCCCAATTCAGAACGTTTAAATCAAATTTCTATTAAAATGAATTCTCGATTAAATTCAGAATTTGAAATAGAATATATTATTAATAAAAACGACCTAAAAGATAGTCCATTTGAAGGTGCTGAAGGTATCTTCGTTATGCCTTCTGAAAAAATCATACGCCGTAATGGGAAAATTGTTGAGCATATAAAAGATAAAAGCAAAATTACAGAAGGAATTAAGCTTTTTAAAGGAACGAGTGATGATTTAGAAGCTATAGAAAATAATAAAGCTGAATTATCTGTCTTCTTAGACATACATGGTGGCGAAGGCGGTTATGTATCAATTAATGAGGGTCAATTTTATGCTGCCGCTATTATGGAAAAAAAGGAAGGCCCCATGTTTACGGAATTTTTTAAAAATAACCCAAATCTGACTGATGTAGAAGCTGCTGAAACGATTCTTAAAGTAATCAAGGGTCTTGAAAAAGTTCATTGCAAAAACTACGTTCATGCTGATGCAAAACCTGAAAATATTATTCTTGGTGAAGAAGCTTATTTCATTGACTTTGGAACCACGAGAAAACAAGGCGTGATCAGAGAATTTCCTATTGGTTCACAACCGGCTATTCCTCATGAGGTCAATGAATCCAAAAAACGAGGAAATGTTATTTATGACAAAAAGCAAGATTTCTATTCTTTGTTTTGTTTCATTTTAGACAAAAACCCTAAAATAAATTTGTTAGGAATTCATCAAAGAAATTTTGAAGAAACACATACCGCAGCATTTGCGCCTGGTGCAAATAGTTTTTTAAGCAAGTTATATATTTTAAATTTTGTAAAAGAGCATGAAAACTCTAAAGACAAAACACCCGTGATGAAGTTGCTTTGCTCAGAGCCTAGCAAATTAAACAGTAATATTATAACTTCTATTAAGATGCAATTACACAATATCATCCTTGCCTCGAAAAAACCTGAAGAATTAGACGCTTATTTCAAAGAAAAAAACCAGATTTTCAATGACGCAATAAATAATGAGAAAAATGAAGAAATTCAATCTAACTCAAGAACATTAAGAAATCAGTATTTTGATGAGTTCAGTACTGCTACTGAGCCAAGAAAAATTGAAATCATTCGATCCGTCATCCTTGCAACCATTATTCTTGAAAATCCAAACAAGTCTGATGATTATCTTCAAAGCCAGACTCAAAAACTTTCTGAACACATAAACACAAAAGGAAATGATGCAATTAAAATACAAGCAGTCAATATTGAAAAAATCTGCAAAAACGCAATCAAAGAAAATGTAAGCGATGAAGAGAAATCAAAAGCCGCTCAAATGGCTGAGCAGATGAATAAAAAATTTGAGGAATTAAACGATATTGATAAACTTAAATCTCATGCAAAACGTGCGGGTTTTGGAACACGCCTTTATAATGGGATCTCCAACTTCGCAGCTGCTGTTTCTGGAGTTTTAGTTAAAGTTGTCACCACACTTGCTAGCCCTCTTGTTCGTTTGGGAATGTTTGCGAGTCGTGCTTTTGCGGGCAATCAAAATGCTCCTCAAGTTGAAAATAATAATAGGCCAGGGATATAATAATAAAAGGAAGGAAATGTTGGGTTACGCACGCCCTTCGGGCTCTGCTAACCCAACCTACATTTCTAAATCACACTTCTCTTAAATGCTCCACCACCAACTGCAATTGCCGCAGACCATTATATTCATTGATACCTAAACGATAAGCGATCTCAATTTTTTCGCATCCATTGTTCGGCCAATGGTTTAAATCAACATTAAAAACAATTGCCGACACGGTTAGACTTTTATCTAATGTACGCAATACTAATTTCAAATGCCGCTGCGCCAATAATTTTTGTTGTTCTACATAAAAAATACCATCAAACAAAGGCTCTTCAAAACACTGGCCCCATGGCCCGTGAGCCAATAATAAATCAGCAACTTCTAATTTTAACTCCTCACCCAATAATTCACCATCGGATAACACATAACCTTGCAATTGATCTTCCGTCAATCTCGAACGCACTTCCTCCACAAATCGCTGTGAAAATTCCTCATAGTGCTCACGCTGGATCGTCAACCCTGCTGCCATCGCATGGCCGCCAAATTTTTGGATCACATGTGGATGTTGGCTTGCAATCGCATCCAACACATCACGAAGATGAAGCCCTTGAATTGAACGTGCCGATCCTTTCAAGGTTTTTTCATCAGCTGCTGCAAACGCAATCACAGGACGATGATATTTCTCCTTGATCCGACTTGCTACAATGCCGATCACCCCTTGATGCCACGTTTCATCAAATAAACATAATCCTGCGGGGAAACTCGTCTCAGCGTGATTAATCGTCAACCGATCTAATTGAATAAAAGCCTGTGTTTTCATAGAATGTTCTAATTCACGGCGCTCCTTATTAAAATCATCCAATTGTTGAACCGCCCGCCGCGCTTGATCGACATCATCGCATAAGAGAGCATTAATCCCAATCGCCATATCATCTAATCGGCCCGCTGCATTTAGCCGTGGGCCTACGGCAAAACTTAAATCACTAGCGATCACTTTTTTGTAATCACGTGATGAAACCTCAAGCAAGGCTAAAATACCTGAACGACACTGCCCTGCCCTGATCCGCTGTAAACCTTGATACACTAAAATACGATTATTTTTATCGAGTGGCACAAGATCAGCTACCGTCCCTAGGGCGACTAAATCTAAAAATTGTGCAAGATTCACATCACCATGATCATACCAAGCCTGTGTTTTTAAATGCGCACGTAGTGCCAACATGGTATAAAAAATAACACCAACACCCGCCAGATGCTTGCTGGGAAAAAGATCGCCTTTTTGATTAGGATTAACAATTGCATCGGCCATAGGTAATTGCACACCTTGCAAATGATGATCGGTGATTAATACACGCAAACCAAGCTCTTTCGCTCGAGCAACTCCTTCGAAACTTGAAATACCATTATCCACGGTGATCAAAAGATCAGGTTTCCATTCGAAGGCCACATCAACAATTTCCGGCGTTAAACCATACCCATATTCAAATCGATTAGGTACGAGAAAATGAACGTGTTTTGCTCCAAATTTTTTTAACGCTAATACAGCTAGGGCTGAACTCGTCGCCCCATCAGCATCAAAATCGCCAATAATTAAAATCCGTTGCTGTTCGCGGATGGCATCACTTAATAATTGAACAGCTTCTTCAATACCTTTGAGAGAATGAAAAGGAAGAAGCGCTTGTAAACTTCGATCTAGATCCGAAGGTTCAATAATACCTCGATGTTCATAAATACGCTGTAATAAAGAGGGCAATTCTAGTACAGTTTGATTCAGTGTCGATCGGCGCTTAATCACCGTTTTCATGTTTGAGTTTCCTGATCATTTAAGATCTCGGTAACTAATCTGGGCCCGTGAAAAATTAAACCCGTATACAATTGAACCAAGCTCGCACCCGCATTGAATTTATCCTTGGCATCTTGCGCATTCATAATTCCACCTGAGGCGATGAGCGGAATATGTCCCTTCATCGCCGTTTGAAAAGCACTTAATACCTGTGTAGCCTGTTGGGTAATCGGCCTCCCACTCAAACCACCTGCCTGTGCAGCAAGAGGATGATTGGCAATATTTTCACGATTTAAACTTGTATTGGTTGCAATCACGCCATCAATATTATGCTGTAAAAACAGGGCAGCCATTTCTTCAATTTCTGTTTGAGTTAAATCAGGGGCTACTTTGACCACCAAGGGCACATATACTTTTCGACCTTCAATGTTTTTTGAAGCTAATTCTTTTTGCTTGTCTTTTAATGCACCTAATAATTCATCTAATAACGCACTGTGTTGTAAGGCTCGCAATCCTTGCGTGTTAGGTGAAGAGACATTAATCGCAATATAATCTGCCTTTGAATAAAGTTGACTGAAGGCTGCAACATAATCTTGCGCAGCTTCTTCCACTGGTGTTGAACCTTGTTTGACAATGCTAATGCCCAATATACCTGTGTACGTCCGCCTTTCTAAATAAGGCAGTGCATGTTCAATGCCCTTATTGTAAAATCCCATGCGATTGATGAGCGCCTCTCGATCAATTAAACGAAATAATCGCGGTTTGGGGTGGCCCATCTGAGGTTGTTGGGTCAAGGTACCTACTTCAATGAAGCCAAACCCAAGATGACCTAGGGCATTGAAACATTCAGCATGCCGATCCATTCCAGCCGCAAGTCCAACTCGATTCGGAAAACGAAGTCCCATAAGCTCGATGGGCTGCTCCTGAGGTGGATTTATCATCGCAAGCAGGCCCATTTTCTCAAGGGCATTGAGGGTGTTTAGTGTCCAGCGGTGCGCGCGCTCGGGTTCCAATTTAAACAGGAGTGGACGTAGAAGTTCATACGGGTTCATAGGGTTCTCCTTCCGGCACTGTCCTAAAACCTGAAGGCTCAGGATAATAGCCTTCAAAAATATTCAGTATACCTAACAGCGGAACTCAATCATACCTCAAACCATCAAGGGCATGCCACCGCAATGCGTATCTCCTGAGAACGCAATCTTGTATTTAAATCATCCACTTTTTCAAAAAACTGCCGTTCAACTTTTTCAACTTTTTTGAAGATAAACTGTAAAGTTTTCATCCCCTCTTGAATGGTTTTAAAGTTCTCTTTATCCTCTTGATTTAACCCGGAAAAAAGTTGCATTTTTTCCACATAATTTTCAGCGTTGATGTTTTGTTTTTGATCATTGAGAATCTCTTGCTTTTCTCTGAGTAGTTGAATAAAAAAATCTATTTTTTCGAAGTTAACATCTGAAATGTCTTTTTCAAACCTTTTGAATTTTTCAAAAAGAAGAGTAATTTCTGATAACAATTGAGCATCAGATTTCTGAGTAACTGAACGTTTAAATGATGCACTTAATCTTGCCATCATTTTTTTTGTGAAAGGAATAGAATCTTCAAAAACTTGAATTCTATTTTTTAAATAATTAAATTCTTTAAATGTTGATTCATAGACATGAACAATACTGCTTATTTTCTTATCAAGGCCCTTGATATTTCTTAATTTTTCTTCAGAATTAATATTTACACACAGTTCTAAATCATCATTAAAATTACTCCTGTTTTTCTGCGCTTCAAAAGTAACACATTGGTTCAAAAGCTGATGGTATTCATCATACATTGAATTTTTTCTATTCTTTAAAATAGAAATTTCAATCATGCCTTGTAATTCTTCCACTGGATTTTCTCTAAACTGGTTAAATTTTTCAATCATATCGTTTTGAAGATTTAAAAATTTTTTAAAAAATAAGTTAACTTTTTCATTAAAAAACACGAATTCTTCTTCCGCTATGAAATCAACACAGGATTCAACTCGCGACATCAATTTCCTAAGTTTGTTTTTGAATTTAAATATTACATTTTCAAAATTGTGAATTTCTTCACGAAGACGCTGCTCACCCGGATCTAATTTTGCATTAACAATTTTAGGTTCGCGGCGAAACATACAAAACAACGATGTTCCGATTCCACCTAGAACAGATAAGAGAACTCCGACAAATAATAATTTGTCATAACTTTTAAGTTGCTTGAGCGTTCGAAAAACAAGAACTTGATCAAAGGGGCTTAATTGTTTCGTGAGGTTAATTAACACTTTGGGTAATTCTTCATCCAATTCGGCCATGGTTTTTGTAAGATCCAAGTGTTTTTTTTCGGGTTCACAGGATTCATAGCTTAAATGAAGTTGATCCAAATTATTAAATACCATTTGATAGCCCGTATAAAGCTCATTGACTTCTGGCGTATCAAAAAAAGGATCAATCAACTCTTTTCGTTCTTCTAGCCGAAACGCCACTTGGTTAAAAAGTCCTTGAAGCATTTTATGAACACTTTGTTTAAAAAAAAGTCGTTCTTCTTTAATTTGGTTCATCATATCACTTAATTGAGCCACGAACATAATTTCTGCTTCTTCGGAAAAATCAGATTCTGGCCGGTTAAATCTCTGAATCAATTTCCATTTCTTATTTTGAAGCTCATCAAACACTAATTGTATTTCTGTGTATTTTTTAAATAAAGCAACGTTCAACTTAGACAAGGCAACAGTAATTGTTTTTTGCAAATCATACCATTCTCGTTTAAACAATATGGCCGTTTCTGTACCACGGAGTTTTTGGGCATATTCATTGAATTCAAGTTGTTTTTTTCTGAGGGATTGAAATCTAAGCTTCAGTTCGCGGTAATCTGTACTTTGTTGGTTTAAAATATCTGCACGCTCTTTTTCATAAGCCTGTAAAACTTCTTGCTCGGCTAATCTTGAAACAGAACCTAAGCGAAACTGCTCATTTTTTGCCTGAAGCTGTAAAGAAACATATTGGAGCTGCGCTAATTCCAATGATGATGAATATTTAAGCGAAGCAGGAGAAGTTTGATTGATACTCAGCTCTGATCTTGATGGTTCAAACGATGCAGCACGAATTTGTGCGATCATGCAAAGTAAAGCGATCACCATCATGGTTTGATGAGAGGAATTACACTGCACTAAGTGAGGAAGTTGTTTGAGCCATTCTGCATTTTGTTTCTCTTGTGCTTCCTGTTTTTTTAAAAATCGGCGACCCTGATCAATGATTTTGCCATAATTTTGCTCTTTCATCATAGACTCCTTTTGAATGATGATGGATGAGCAGATCATTCTATTTTACATTAATTTTAAAATCAATTAGTTTTTTATTTTTTTTTGATATAAATCAACTTATGTTCGCCACTTTCTTCATAGCTAAAAACATGACCACTTTCATACCAATCACTCAACACAATTCGAAGTTTAGGTTCTTGCAGACTCAAATAATGGATGGCCGGCTGATGAGTATGGCCATGAATTAATACCTCGGCGTGATACTCATTCATCGCTGCTCGAACAGCTTCTAAATTAACATCCATGATCATCGGTGATTTTTCACGATTAGATCGTTTACTTTTGGCGCGTGCTTTTTGTGCAAGACGACGACGAAACGCGAGGGAAAGCCGATATAAAACCCATTTAAACCACCGTGCTCGGATGATCGGTCTGATCCGCATGTAGGTTCGATCATGAGTACACAAACTATCACCATGCATCAATAAAACGGTTTTACCATATAATTTAATCGCCGTGGGATCCTTCAAAAGAATGCAACCGCTGGCTTCACAAAAACGTTCGCTCAATAAAAAATCACGATTTCCCTGCATGATGTAGATCGGAATACCGCGATCATGCAATTGACGAAGACCCTTTATGACTTGAGTGGCTAATTCATTTTCATCATCATCCCCAATCCAAGCCTCGAAAAAATCCCCTAAAATATAGAGTGCATCAGCATGAATAGCGTCGTGTTCTAAAAAATCTAAAAAAATTTGGTTAATAATTGGACGAGAGGGATCGAGGTGGAGATCGGAGATAAAAAATGTTTTCATTCTATTAGAGCCCACATAAAACTGTGCGCGATTTTACCTCAAAAAGACCCATATAACATAGTAATGTCTCAGAGTGGTTATGTGTTTTTCAGAATTTGATTTGACAAACCATCGCCAGCAGGGAAGCTGGCGTTGAGCCTACAGGGAGGTATTTACGGCGTGTTTGGAAAATCAAATTCTGAAAAACACATAACCACTCTGAGACATTACTAACAAATGATCCTGTTCAAACGATCCATTCCACCCTATAATTGACGCCTTACCTATGAAGGATCTCACCCATGCGTACCCGTCAATTTCTCCTCGCCACACACCGCGAAATTCCTGCTGATGCAGAATTAATCAGCCATCAACTCATGCTCAAGGCGGGCCTCATCCGCAAGCTCAGTTCAGGGCTCTATACTCTACTGCCTCTTGGGTTTCGCGTATTAAAAAAAGTACAAACCATCATTCGTGAAGAAATGGATCGCAGTGGCGCACTTGAACTCCTCATGCCTCTCGTTCAACCCGCGGACCTCTGGCAAGAAAGTGGCCGCTGGGAACAATATGGCCCAGAATTATTACGCCTCACCGATCGCCATCAGCGCTCTTTTTGCCTTGGACCCACCCATGAGGAAGTCATCACCGATCTCATGCGCAATGAAATCAAAAGCTATAAGCAATTGCCGCTTAATTTTTATCAAATGGCCACAAAATTTCGCGATGAAATTCGTCCGCGTTTTGGCATAATGCGTGCACGCGAATTTATCATGAAAGATTCTTATTCATTTCATATTGATGAAGCCTCGCTTGCACAAACTTATGAGGTCATGTACAAGACCTACACACAAATTTTCACACGTCTTGGGCTCACCTTTCGCGCAGTCCTCGCCGACAGCGGCAGCATTGGTGGTAATTTTTCACATGAATTTCAAGTCTTGGCTGATGCGGGTGAAGATGTACTTGCTGTAAGCGATGGCAGTGATTATGCCGCAAATCTCGAACAAGCTTGCGCATTAAAACCAACCAGCCCTCGTGCACCCGCAATCCATCCTCTTGAAAAGATTGCGACACCTGATCAAAAAACCATTCATGAGGTTGCGGCCTTCCTTCATTTTGATCCGAAAAACATACTTAAAACCTTGATCGTCAAAGGTCGTGAGCAACCCTTAGTTGCGCTGGTCTTGCGCGGCAATGATGAATTAAACCCGCTCAAAGCTGAAAAATTACCTGAAGTTGCAAAACCGTTGACCTTCGCGAGTGAAACAGAGATTAAAATTGCGACAGGTTGTGATTTAGGTTCACTGGGTCCAATAGGATTATCCATGCCGACTATCGTGGATCATCATGCGGCACATTTGGATCATTTTGTTTGCGGAGCCAATGAAACGGGGTTCCATTTAAAACATGTTAATTGGGCACGTGATCTACCAGAACCTCAAACGGCCGATCTTCGTCAAGTCATGGAAGGTGATCCAAGCCCTGACGGTCGCGGTGTGTTACGTTTTAAACGTGGCATTGAAGTGGGCCATATTTTCCAATTAGGCTATAAATACAGTGAAGCGATGAAAGCTCATGTGCTCAATGAACAGGGAAAAAGTGTTCCCATGGCCATGGGCTGTTATGGGATCGGTGTCACGCGCATTATTGCTGCGGCTATTGAACAAAATCATGATGATCGCGGGATCATTTGGCCACAAGCCATTGCACCCTTTGATGTGGTGATCATCCCGATTAATTTGGAAAAATCAGAACGACTGAAAACGGCTGTGCTTGCTCTCTATGACGATCTGAAAAAGCAGGGCCTTGATGTGTTATTAGATGATCGACATGAGCGTCCCGGTGTGATGTTTGCGGATATGGATCTCATTGGTATTCCTCATCGATTAGTGATTAACGATCGTAATCTGGATGAAAAAACCATTGAATATAAGGCTCGCAATCAAGAAGCACCTCAAATTATAGCTATTGATTCTTTATCTTCTTTTTTAAAGATGTAACGACTAAATCCCGGGATGACACTGAAGTAAGAATGACTTTTTTGCAGAATATCTGCATACCGTGAACGATTACCTACTTTTAACTGTTCATCCCATTCCATTATTAAAATGTTGATCCAAAATATCCGGGTTTTCGTTTTGATTTTGTAGTGCTTGCCTTTCCCCCACTTCCATAATGAAAGAAGTATCTGCAACGTTGAATTTCTTTGCTAGCTTGCTAAATAATATCAGGCTAGCTGATAACAATAGGGCGAGACCCATGAGTGTTTGACTGAGAACGAAGAATACATTCATAATTCCAACTTCATTTTTATCTGTCACTGCAACTTCGCTCTTATTCAATAACTCATTGATGGTAAGTAGGACAATTTCTACTATGACTAAACTTGATATTGCGTTACTTCCAAATTTTTCTAGCTTTTCAACTTTATCGTATTGACGCTGCCGCTCCTCCGCATTTAGAGGCCTCGTTCTCACAAAAAGGTTCGGCGCACTGCTGGGGTTAGGGCTAGTTCTTATAACTCTTCTTGGCTTAACTGTGTTTGTCATACTCAATCTCTTGTTTTAATAAAGAATTCTCATGCATCCACCCTGCCAGAGTGAGGCGGATAAATTATAGAAGAATCAGAACATAAAATCAAATTTAATAATCCAACTGTGAATGATCTGAATCCTGATCTGAATCACTTACAGGATCATTCAGATTTTTAATCACTGAACCACAAACACAATGAAATATACAGATCATTGCAGAAGCGATGGCTATACCTAATCCAATAGATACCGCCGCACTCATTATTCCCTTTTTCCAGTCAATATCGCCACAAGCTAATAAAAAACTTATGAATGATATTCCGCTGGTCATAAGCCCTATTGAAGTTGCAACAGCCGCTCGCTCACATGAATAATATTCTTGCAAAAAACTAAATTGAAGAGGTCGCGAAAAACTTTGAGTATTTTGAAAAGGAGACAAAGAGATACTTTCCTTCCGATCCACTCCATGACATACTTTAATCAAAAAATAAAGCTGGACTAGTATAAATGAAGAAGCTAAAACGATCACTCCCAGCATAACAATAGCTGCTAAATCTTCTTCTGCAAACTCTTCTTGATCGGCCATCCGGAAAGTATCCTATCGGTAAATAAATATGGTAAGCCGTTCTTTTCTAAAGCACAAGCACTTTTGAAAACACGCCACCCCAAAGGATAATCAACCAAGACAAATAAACCCAAATGAGAAACAAAGGGATCGCCGCGAGCGCGCCGTAGAGTAATTGATAGGCCGGAAAATGCTGAACAAAAAGGGTAAACCCAATTTTCGCAACCTCAAATAAGAGAGCGGCTAAAAAACCAGCCCATAAGGCTGCACTCAAACGCACTTTACAATTTGGCATCACTTTATACAAAAAAACTAAGGCAATACTGCTAAACAAATAAGGTAATCCGTAAAAAACTGCATTTTCAATTTCAATATGTGTTAAAAATTGAGCCATGAGCGGTAAAGCTGAAATATAGGAGGTAATTGCAAATCCAATCCCAATTAAAATGGGTATGATGATTAATGCAAAACCATACACGAAAAAAGCCATGACACCATGCCGATGTTTTTTAATTTGCCAAATCGCATTAAAACTTTGTTCAACCGTAAATAACAATAAAATAGCCGTCACAATTAAAAAAATGGCTCCAATAAATGAGAGCTGCTTGGCTTGGGCGGCAAACGATTCGAGATAATCTTGAACAACCTGCCCCGTTGCAGGTACGAAGTTTTGAAAAATAAAATGCTCTATGGAGACAGCAAGTGTTTTTGAAACGGGAAAGATAGCTAAGACATCAAAGCTCACAACCATCAAGGGCACCAAGGCCAATAAGGTCATGTAAGTTAATGCGGCGGCCCGGTAAGTACAATTGACTTCCCGGGATAAAATCCGCCATTGGTTAAAGTAGGTGTAATATTTTTTCAAATCCATCACGAAATCAATCTCTTCATTTATTCCCATCTTATCAAAAATAATCTACAATCAACTCATAATCTATCCAGGGAGGCCTCACGAACACAGCGGAGAAACCCTACATCCTCGTCCTATACTATAGTCGCTACGGTGCAACAAAGAAAATGGCAGAATTAATCTGCCGCGGCATTGAAAAAACAGGCATTTCTGCACTACTACGCACAGTACCCAATGTCTCACCCACCAATGAAGCAACTGAACCCTTAGTTCCTACTGATGGCGCACCCTATGTCACACTCGACGAATTAAGCAAGGCCGCAGGTTATGCAATTGGCAGCCCTACCCGTTTTGGGAATATGGCTGCACCATTGAAATACCTCATCGACAGCACCAGCGGCCTGTGGATGTCTGGTGCCTTCATCAGTAAACCTGCCACGTTCTTCACCTCAACCTCTAGCATGCACGGCGGCCAAGAAACCACGCTTCTAAGTATGATGTTACCCTTCCTACATCAAGGCGCAATTATTCTTGGTGTCCCTTATTCTGAACCCGCACTTACCACTACAACCAGTGGCGGCACGCCCTATGGAACTTCCCATACGGCAGGCGCTGACAGTAAAAATCCTCTGACTGATGCGGAAATTGAACTTTGCCAAGCTCAAGGGAAGCGGTTAGGAGAGGTGGTGAAAAGGCTCAGCTCCTGGTAGAATGTTTCTTTTTTCTCCAGAAACAAGCCATGAACCCTTTTTTACGTTCTTTCATCTTCATTGCGCTGGCCATGTTATTCGCCCTGCCTGCCAGGGCCGACATCAGCAAAGACCCTGACGTTCAAGCTTTCATCGCCTCCCTCGTCAACCAAGATGGCTTCAAAAAGAAAAATCTTAACCATATTTTTCAACAAGTTAACTTTAATCCAAAAATCATTACTGCCATGAACCGCCCCTTTGAGGCGCAACCCTGGTATATCTACAAAAAAGCCCTCGTCAGCAAACAACGCATTAAACAAGGCGTTCAATTTTGGAATGCTCATGCCGAAAGCCTTGCCAAGGCTCAACAACAATACGGCGTCGCGCCTGAAATCATCGTCGCGATCATCGGCGTTGAGAGCAATTACGGGCAGAATCCAGGTAATTTCCGCGTGATCGATACCCTATCAACCTTAGCCTTCCAATATCCCAAACGTGCTCCTTATTTTCGTTCAGAACTTCGGCAATTCTTGCTGATGGCACGAGAACAGCAATTAAATCCCTTATTAACAACAGGCTCCTATGCTGGCGCTATTGGGATCCCCCAATTCATGCCTACGAGCTGCCGAGAATATGCTGTTGATTTTTCAGGAAAACCGCCGATTGATCTCGATCATGATCCAGTCGATGCGATCGGCAGCATTGCGAATTACTTGAATCATTTTGGTTGGAAAGCCAATGCACCCATTGCACAATCGACGTCTGTACACGGTCCTGCTTATAAGTCTTTAAAGATTAATAAATTGTCGCCCCTTTATACCGAAGATGAATTGAAAAAAGCAGGCGTGACGATTAGAAAATCATACCCGAAAGGCGCTAGAGCTAACTTAATTCAATTACAAGGCCGATACAGTCCTCAATACTGGCTCGGATTTACCAATTTTTATGCGATCACCGCCTACAATGCCAGCCCACTTTATGCGATGGCGGTGTTTCAATTGGGAGAGGCGATTCGAAAAGCCCGCTAGATAAAAAAACCGATATCTGAAAGAGGAACTCAACATTGAAAAATAAACTAATACCATTTCTCAAATTTAAGTGCCCTTTAGGCATATCGGTAACAAGGAAGAGTGCCCCAATGCGTGTTGTGGCATTGGCGCACTCTTCCTTGTTACCGACAAACATTAAACTAAATTTGGGAAATGGTATTAAACGCACAATACGCGCAACTACATCCCTCACCATCCTCTTACTCGCACTTCTCATCGCCAGCTGCAGCAGCAATGTCCGCAGCACTCCCTACGCTGAAATCCTCGACAGCGCACCCCAACACCCGCCGACCAACTTAAGTAAAATTCCAGACGCCGTCCCCAAACCCGAAAAAACCAGCAAATACGGCAACAAAACCTACTCCGTCTATGGCACAACCTATCATGTACTCAAAACCAGTGCCGGGTACGACAGCAAGGGCATCGCCTCCTGGTACGGTACCAAATTCGACGGCCACCGTACCTCCAACGGCGAACGCTACAGCATGTACCAAATGACAGCGGCCAGCAAAATCCTGCCTCTCCCAACCTATGTCCAAGTCACCAACCTCGCCAATGGTCGCCAAGTCATCGTCAAAGTCAACGACCGCGGACCCTTCCACGAAAACCGCATCATCGACGTCTCCTACGCCGCTGCCTACAAACTTGGTATGCTCCCCACTGGCACAGCACTCGTCGAAGTCAAAGCCATTAATCCCAAAAACTACAACACCAAGAATGTTACCCACGTCACACCGACAAAGGCCCATATTTACTTACAAGTTGCCGCATTCAGCCAACGCGATCACGCCGACAAACTTGTCAAAGCCGTTCAAGACGACGTCAAAGAACCCGTCTTTATCAAAACAGCAGGCACTTCTTCAGAACCTCTTTACCGCGTCTGGATCGGACCGCTCTCCAATGTTTCACTCAGTGATTCCCTGTACAGAAAACTAAAACGCCAACATTTAGGAAAACCGTTCACGGTGGTGGATTGACCTAGGGTCTGTTTACAATTGCTTTCCTCAAGCAGACCCTACTCATCTGGCGCCACTCTACATTAGGTTACAATTAATGTAACTTAATGTAGAGTTATAAAATTTAATTAAGTCATAAAACCATGAAACTCGCACTGATCGCAAAAATCATCGAGGCTGATTGCATCGGCTGCACCAAATGCATCCAAGCCTGTCCCGTCGACGCCATCGTTGGCAGCGCCAAATGGATGCACACCGTTATCACGGATGATTGCATCGGTTGCAAACTTTGTTTACCTCCCTGCCCTGTTGACTGCATCGAGCTCATCGAGCAACCACCCTTACCGCAACCTGAGCGCTTGCGTCGCGCACAGCGTTCTAAGCAACTTCATCAAGCTCAAAAACAGCGTTTAGAATATATTACGCAACAACGCGAAAAACCAAGCCGTGAATCTTTAGAAGCCCGTAAAGCCGAAATTGCCGCAGCATTGGCGAGAGTTCAATCTAAAAAGGAAGGTCTATGACTGCACAACAACGCATCGAATTATTCAAACGGTTTCAGAAAAAAAATCCTCATCCTAGGACAGAATTAAATTATTCAACGCCGTTTGAATTACTCATTGCCGTCATTTTATCGGCACAATCAACCGATGTTGGCGTCAACAAAGCCACTGCGATTTTATTTCCTATCGCTAATACGCCTGAGGCTTTTGTAGCGCTTGGCCTTGAAGGTTTAAAAAAATATATTAAAACGATCGGCCTTTACAATAGCAAGGCGAAACACATTATTCAAACATGTGAAATTTTAATTGAACAACATCACAGCCAAGTTCCCAACACCCGCGAAGCCCTCGAAGCACTTCCTGGGGTTGGGCGTAAAACGGCAAATGTGATTTTAAATTCAGCGTTTGGTGAACCTACAATTGCAGTGGATACGCATATTTTTCGTGTTGCTAATCGAACAGGACTAGCGCCTGGAAAAACACCACTCGAAGTTGAAAAAAATTTATTAAAAAATGTGCCTAAGGAATTTCTGCATGATGCGCATCATTGGTTGGTTCTACATGGGCGTTATGTTTGTTTAGCGCGCAAACCCAAATGTCCCGAATGTTTAATTCGGGATTTATGTGAGTTTGAGGGGAAGGAGGAAATACTTTATAAAACTAAAACCTGACGTAATCCATCGTCGATTAAACCCATCTCATGATTAGACAATACGCCTTCAAAGCGAAGGAATCTTTTCTTGTCGAGGGCACGTAGCTGATCTAAGACAGCACATACATTGGAATTATTAAAATAAACCTTGATGCTTAAAGGTGGCTTCTCCGGTGCCTGTGTCGAGAGAGGAATTGCCAAAACCGTACTGCGAGCCGCATTTATCGGCGATGCCCCCATTAAAACCCAAGGACGAGTTTTCTTTTGCTCACCACCCTGAACCTGATGCTCCTCCACAAGATAAACATCACCCCTTTGAAACTTAAAGGAACTACCTTTGTGTATCATCATCTAACCCGTCCTGACCAAATTGATCATCCCACACTGCCATCTCATCTTTTAGCCCAGAACTTTCTTCAAGCTCCTTGGCACAAAGATAAAGGTTTCGCTCTCTGAGACTTATTTCTTTTTCTAAAAGAATGGCGACAACCCTGCTCCGATCACGTGAAGGAATCGCAGCTTTCATTCGAGTAATCAACTGGTCAGGGAAAGAAAACATTACCTTAGCGTTCATAGCTTTTTCCTCCTACTTATCTATATTAACCTGAGTTATGGATAAGCTATTTTTAACGACTTGAAAAATATATATTTTTTCGTCATTGCGAGAAAATACGCTGAAATATCATGAAAAGAAGAA
>JAKBBU010000057.1 GCA_021808365.1 Pseudomonadota bacterium | reverse complement strand
AACTTGCTAAAGACATCTTTACAATCTCCTTATAACACAAATTAATTTTTAAGATAATAGATTATAATCGATAGTTATTTGATTTTAAACAAATTTTATTCAAATAAATGTGTGCATCGGATAGCTCCAGAACAATATGAGCATTTGATTAAGCAAATGGCTTAATTATATTTTCCCCACACACAACTGTCCTCTCAAATTCTGGATCAATGCAATATGTGATCTGATCAGGATGTCGCATGTTCCAAACCACGAAATCAGCGTGCTTGCCGATTTCTAAACTACCGCATCGATCTGCCAATCCTAAAGCTTGTGCAGCATGAATCGTCGCACCTCGTAAACATTCTTCAGGTGTTAAATGCCAGAGCGTTGCGGCCATGTTTAACATGAGGGGTAAATTTGTCGTAGGTGAAGTGCCAGGATTGCAATCCGTCGCGAGCGCGATCGGAATTCGATGTTGACGAAGCAGTGCAATCGGCGGGCGTTGTGTTTCACGCAAAAAATAAAATGCACCTGGCAATAAAACAGCAACGGCATTCGCTTTTGCTAGAGCAAGAGCACCTTCTTCATCAAGAAATTCAAGATGATCGGCACAAAGTGCACCATAAGATGCAGCTAAAGCTGCCCCTTGTTGATTGCTTAATTGCTCGGCATGAATTCTGATCTTAAATCCTAATTGTTTTGCGGCAATAAAAATACGTTCAACTTGTGTTGGCGAAAATGCGATGGTTTCGCAAAAAACATCAACTGATGTTGCTAATTGATGTTCAGCTACATAGGGCAACATCTGAGCACAGACAAATTGAATATAATCATCGCTGCGCCCTTGATATTCACGAGGTAGTGCGTGTGCAGCCAAATACGTTGCTTCAATATGAATCGGTAGTGCTGATTTTAACGCTTGAATCACCTTGAGTTGTTTAATTTCAAACTCTTCTAAAAGACCATAACCTGATTTAATTTCCAGCGTGGTAACACCATGGCGCATTAAAGCTTGAACCCGCTGTAAGCTTTGTTCATATAATTCATCAAAACTCGCTTCGCGTGTTGCAGTAACCGTTGAAAGAATACCACCGCCTTGCTGAGCAATTTCTTGATAAGTCGCCCCATGTAAACGCAGTGAAAAATCATGAGCACGATCACCACCATAAACCACGTGAGTATGACAATCCACTAATCCAGGTGTGATAACCTTACCCGTAACTTCGAACACTTTTTTGGCTAATTGTTCAGGTGATTTAGTTAATTCTTCAACTGTACCCACCCAAGCAATTTTACCTTCCTGCGCGGCTAATGCAGCGTTATTAATTAATCCATAGCCCGCGCTATCTTGGCTACAGGTTGCAAGATCAGCGCCGATCCAAAGTTGATCCCACACACCACTTCTCCCCTTCTTATCAATTTAAATGTTTGTCTGTAAAAAAGAAGGCTACACCAATACCACAACACGTATTGGTGTAGCCTTCTTTTTTACAGACAAACAATTCCTCATCCCGTCACCATCGGCAAATGCAAACCCTTCTCTTTCGCACAAGCAATTGCTGTTGGATAACCCGCATCGGCATGACGCATCACACCCGTTGCAGGATCATTCGTCAAAACACGCTCCAAACGCGCTGCTGCTTCCTTCGTACCATCGGCAACGATCACGACACCAGCATGTTGGGAAAAGCCCATGCCTACGCCGCCGCCATGATGCAAACTCACCCATGTTGCACCGCTAGCACAATTTAGCAAGGCATTTAGCAATGGCCAATCAGACACTGCATCTGAACCATCCAACATCGATTCTGTTTCGCGATTAGGACTTGCCACAGAACCTGAATCCAAATGATCACGCCCAATCACGATCGGTGCTTTTAATTCACCGCTCGCCACCATGTCATTAAATGCTAATCCTAAACGCGCACGATCACCCAGTCCCACCCAACAAATACGTGCAGGCAATCCTTGGAATTGAATGCGCTCACGCGCCATATCCAACCATTGATGTAAATGCAGATCATGGGGCATTAATTCTTTAACTTTCGCATCGGTTTTATAAATATCTTCAGGATCGCCTGATAAAGCTACCCAGCGAAATGGGCCAATACCACGGCAAAATAAAGGACGAATATATGCAGGTACAAAACCAGGAAAGGCAAAAGCTCCCTTAACGCCCTCATTAAATGCCTCTTGCCGAATATTATTACCATAATCAAATGTAGGAATTCCCAATTCATAAAATTCCAACATCGCTTCCACATGAATAGCCATCGATGCTTTCGCTGCAGCAATAACTTTTTCTGGATTTTCAACACGCTCCCGTTTCGCTTGCTCTAAACTCCAGCCCACAGGTAAATAACCATTCAAGGGATCATGCGCGCTGGTTTGATCGGTCACTATATCTGGGCGAATACCACGTTTTAATATTTCAGGTAAAATTTCCGCTGCATTACCAAGTAGGCCTATTGAAACAGCTTGGTTAGCTTCCTTTGCTTGTTCTATCCATTTCACTGCTTCATCTAATGAAGCAGTGCTCTTATCTAAATAACGTATTGCTAAACGTTTTTTAATACTTTCCGGGTCACATTCAATCGCTAAAATAGAAGCACCGGCCATGGTTGCAGCGAGCGCTTGAGCACCACCCATGCCACCTAGGCCTGCTGTTAAAATCCAACGTCCCGCTAAATTACCGTTGTAATGTTTGCACCCTGCTTCAATAAATGTTTCATACGTTCCTTGAACAATGCCCTGGCTGCCAATATAAATCCAAGAACCGGCCGTCATTTGACCGTACATCATCAAACCTTTTCGATCCAACTCATTAAAATGTTCCCAATTGGCCCATTGCGGAACCAAATTAGAATTGGCAAGTAGAACGCGTGGAGCATCAACATGCGTTTTAAAAACACCCACCGGCTTACCTGATTGAATTAATAAAGTTTCATCGCTCTCAAGATTTTTAAGCGTCTCTACAATTTTATCAAAACACATCCAATTACGCGCTGCTCGACCTATTCCACCATAAACCACTAAGGACTGTGGATTTTCAGCCACTTGTGCATCAAGATTATTCATCAACATGCGCAATGCCGCTTCCGTTTGCCAACTTTTGGCATTCAGTTCTGTACCTCGTGGCGCTTTTAAATCACGTGTTTGATCAAGGCGAGAAGCTTGCTTCATGTTTTTTCTCCTGATGAAAACAATGCAAAAAATGATGGATCAATTGAGCAGCTAACCGTGCTGTGTGGGAGTCTATATCATAACAAGGAGCATATTCAACGATATCTAAACTTACCAATTTTCCCGATTCTGCAAGGCGAATAAGGCTTGGAAGAATATGCCATGGTTGCAAGCCTAGTGGTTGTGGCGCACTCACACCAGGCGCATGCGCGCTATCGAGCACATCTAAACACAGAGTAACATATAAATGTTCTATTCGCTGAAGTAAATCATTAATAAACGTTAAAACAGTCGATGGCTGCGCGTAAATTTCTTCAGCTCGCAAAAATTTTACGTCATATTCGGCAGCACGCTCAAAAAGTTGTTTAGTATTGCCTGCATTTTGAATACCGACGCAATTATAATTAAATGGCGTTTGTGCTGTTTGTGACAAAAGTGCAATTTGTTGAAAAGGTGTTCCTGAGGTTCCATAATTGGGCTTAGGTAGATCGCGCAAGTCAAAATGCGCATCAAAATTTAAAATAGGGATGCTCTGTTTGTAATGTTGAGTTAATCCTTGATAATGTCCCCAGGCTGTCTCATGACCACCGCCTAAAATAATCGGGAATCCGCTCATCGCTAATATTTTTTCAACAGCCGTGGCTAACACTGCTTGCGCACTTTCTAATTCATCATTTTGTGCTTCGATGATACCTGCATCATAAAGATTTAATGTTTTCTGCACAGGCAATCGCCCAAGTGCTTGCTTAATAACGGAAGGACCTTCCGCAGCGCCAGGGCGGCCGAGATTTCGTTTAATACCAATATCGCAGGCAAAACTTAAGAGAACTAAAGGTGAATTTGCGTTGAGTGCTAATTCGGGCTGACTGAGATCGAGAGGTTGAATAATTTGATAAACATATTCTTCTAGTCCAGCATCCTGGCGGCCTTGCCACAGTGAAAGGTCGGGCAATTTATAGAGTTTTTTAAAATCTTTCATTTTTTCGCCTTTCTGAATAGGAAAATTAATGGTAAGAAAAATGCAGCACCCCCAATCACAATAATGGATTCATAATGTAAAACTGCCGAAAACCCTCGAATATTCGCAGGTGGAAGGAAACCCACCATAATTCCAATCAAACTCGTCAAAACAGGTATAACCAACCAAGGGCGGTATTTTCTTGATATTTTTTCTTTTCCCATTAATTGGAACGCAGCTGTAAATAACAGGATATAATACAAGAGCGCAAATTGTGCCGTCATGCTTGATAAAATCCAGTACGAATTATTCACATTATCGAACAATAAAAAAACACTGGTTAAAATCGTAAAAATAATAGCTTGTAAAATTAAAATACCCTGAGGCATGCCTTGGCGATTTTTTTTCTGAAATACTTTGGGTAATTTAAAGGAAAACGATGCCACATGAAGCCCTCGCGCTAATCCACTGATCCAAGAAGAAGCAATACCCAGGCCTCCAAGGATAATCGCAACACCGATAAAATAAACCGCCCAATTGAGGTGATATTTGTTAAAAAATACGCTGAATGTTTCAATCAAACCACTCATCAAACCAATTTTTTCGGGCGCTACCACCACACATAAAGATAAGGAACTGAACATCAGCGAGAAAAAAATAAGGATCCCTGAAATTAATAGCGCTCTTGGATAAGATTGATCGGGGCATTTCACATCGCCTGCATGCATGGCGATCACATCAATCCCCAACAGACCAAATAAAATATTTGCAAAAAAAGCAAGATTAGCTATATTGCCCTGCGTCGGAATAAGCGCAGAGGCATGCAAAGAAACAGCTGAATGATGGCCGTTTGCCAACCAATAAATGGCTAAGGCGATGATCAAGGTCATTGGTAATAATGTCCCTAAAATCGCACTAAAATTGCTTAAACGGCTGATTGCACTAACACCAAAACAACTATTGAGCGTAATGGCCCAGAAAAAAATTAGACTGAGACCTAAAATAACAATGTTTGAATGTTCAAGATGTGGATTAATTAAAAAAGCAAGCGTTGTACTGATAAACGCAAAAATCGTGGGATACCAAATGACATTGTAGGTCCATTGAAGCCAAATGGAAATCAATGCCCAACGCGGACCAAACGCCGATTGTACCCAAATATAAGATCCACCTGTACTAGGATGACGCTTAGCTAAAAAAGAAGTCGTCATCGTTAAGGGCAGAAAAAAAGCCAAGCCTGCAATGATATAAAACGTGATGAGCGCCGTGCCATACTGAGCCGCGATCGGCAAATTACGAATGCTATCCACAGAAACAACGGCAAGCATCGCAAGCTTGAAGGTGCTTAATAGCCTCGAGGGATCGCGAACTATGGTAACGCCCATGTCAATTCCTTGTCTAATTTAAATGAATCCAGCAATTTGCGCGCTTTTTCAATATCCGGCGCTAAAAAACGATCTTCTTGCCAAAATGGCACCGTTTGTCTGAGCGTTCCTAAAACATGTTCTAATGCTGTGCTTGATTTCAACGGACGACGTAATTCAAGTCCCTGTGCCGCCGCTAATAACTCAATCGCTAAAATATTCTTCACATTGTCCAGTATTTCTTTCAATCGCCACGCCGCATAAGTTGCCATGCTGACATGATCTTCCTGATTCGCCGAGGTCGGTATGCTATCCACACTAAATGGATGCGCCAATGATTTATTCGCACTGGCCAAGGCAGCCGCCGTGACATGTGCAATCATAAAACCAGAGTTAAGGCCGGGATTAGGTACTAAAAATGCAGGTAATCCACCATTAAAATGGGGATCAACCAACAGAGCAATGCGGCGTTCAGCCAGGGCACCTATTTCAGACAATGCGATCGCAATTAAATCGGCAACTTGCGCAACCGGTTCTGCATGAAAATTCCCACCTGAAATAATACGACCTTCTTTCACAAAAATTAACGGATTATCCGAAACAGCATTCGCTTCAATCATTAAAATTTTTAAAGCATGATTAAAATTATCAAGACAAGCGCCCAACACTTGGGGTTGGCAACGTAGACAGTAAGGGTCTTGAACTCTCGAACAATCCGCATGAGATTGCATGATCGCACTGCCATTGAGTAAATCAGACAGCCGCTGTGCAACTAATATTTGCCCAGCTTGACCACGCACCGCATGAAGCGCGGGATGAAACGCTGCTAAAGTGCCCTGTGCTGCATCAACTGTCATTGCGCCGATTAAAACTGCAGATTGCAATAATTCATACGCTTGAAATAAATGTGTGAGCGCAATGGCTGTCGATACTTGTGTACCATTAATTAAGGCTAAACCTTCCTTAGGTGCAAGTTTTAAAGCAGACTTACCGATGAGGATGAGCGCCTCTTCACCACTGATGATTTTATTCTGATAATGCACCTGACCTTCACCAATCAAGGGAAGCGCCAAATGCGCCAAGGGCGCCAGATCACCTGAAGCCCCCACAGAACCCTTCGCAGGCATGCAGGGAAAAATGCCATGGTTGTAAAATTCGATCAAAGTTTCAAGGACCAAGGGTCGCACACCCGAATAACCGCAGGCTAATCCATTGATCTTTAAAAGCAGGGTCAGCTGACTGATTTCTGGCGATAAGGTTTCACCCACACCTGCGGCATGTGACAATAAAATTCGCCGTTGTAAATCTTCCAGATCCTTGGCTTCAATCTGTGTATTGGCCAACAAGCCAAAACCGGTATTGATCCCATACGCCGTTGTATTCTTTGCAATAATATCTTGCACAAACTGATTGGACGCTTTGATGTCAGCCCAAGCAGTTTCATCAAGTTTGATTTGAGTCTTCGTGCCGAGGAGAGCAAGTAAATCAGAAGTGATGAGTTTACCTGGGTAAAGGGTGAAGGAAGAGGGCATGGGATTCCTTAAGGCCTTATGAAGCCGCGATTCTAGCGTGAAAACAGATGGTAGATCAATGAAAACACCTTATTAATCTGATCGTGAGAATCAAGATTTTCAATAATAATCAACGGGTTAACAACATAGCCCATTGATCTTTAGTCCCTATGATGAGAAATATATGACCACAAGTTGAGCAAATCGCTTGACTCCCTGACGTACCGTCTGGTAGAATGGTTATTCTTCTGATGTTTCGTTTAGAAAAACAAGAAGTTATTGGAACCCATAGACCTCCTTTAAAACCAAAAATTTGTGCGTCCTCTGTCTTTTCAGCCGTTTTTTTGCTATAAGAAACTGTAAAAAAGAGTACTGGAATTTTGCGTAAAAAATTGTTTTAAAGGCAGCCTAAGGCGAAGGAAAGCGCCTCTTTTTAAATACAACGAGGAAATCTGCATGAAAACACTAAATCTTTTATTGATTTTTTCTGCCTTATTTTTACCAACGTTCGCGTCAGCATCTATATTTACAAAATTTACAAAAACCGACAGCATCCACGTCACCTCGTCACAAATCAAGGCCATTGAAGCTCAAGCCCCTGATTTAAATCCTACCGCGCTTCAAGCGGCAATCAAACCCTATGAAAAAGCCCGCGCACAAGGCATGGATCCCCAACAAATTTTGACGGTTGTCGATTTTTCGAAACCTTCTACTCAACAACGATTCTATGTGATCGATTTTAAAAACAATAAAGTTTTATTTAATACCTGGGTTGCCCACGGCAAAAACAGTGGCGCTAATTATGCAACGAAATTCTCAAATGCCTCAGGCAGCAATGAATCCAGCCTTGGATTGTATCAAACCGCACAACCTTATCACGGAAATGATGGCTACGACTTAACATTGAAAGGTTTAACACCGGGTTACAATACCAACGCTGAAAGTCGGGCCGTGATTGTTCATGGTGCCGCCTATGTCAGCCCACAGATTGCTAAAAGCCACGATCGTATAGGCCGCAGCTGGGGTTGTTTTGCACTCGACAAAAATGTTGTGAAACCAGTGATCAATACCATCAAAAATGGCTCGTTGATTTTCGCTTACGCACCTGTTCCTTCGTTCTTAAATAGCTCGGCTTATATGACGGTTTAACCTTTCGTCACGAAACCCCAAACTGGATCCCCTGCGCAAGCGGGAGATCCATTCCCCAATTCAACGTATTTGTTTGCCGCCGCATATAGGCCTTCCAGGCATCCGAACCTGCTTCTCGACCACCACCCGTTTCCTTTTCACCACCAAACGCACCTCCAATTTCTGCACCAGACGTTCCCACATTCACATTTGCAATCCCACAATCACTCCCAATCGCTGAAAGAAAATACTCAGCCTGTTGAAACCGTTCTGTGAACAATGCAGAAGATAAACCTTGAGCCACCGCATTTTGCAAAGCAATGGCCTCATCAAATTCACGATACATCATAATGTAAAGAATTGGTGCAAATGTTTCGCGCTGAACAATGGGCCAATGATTTTGTGCTTTAATCAACGTGGGCTGAACATAAAATCCTGGTTTATCGATGGCATGTCCACCAAATAAAATTTCACCGCCTGCTGCTTTAGCTTCAGAAATCGCAGCAAGAAAAGCTTTCTTGGCTTTTTCATCAATTAACGGGCCCATTAAAAAATGAGGATCCAATGGATTACCAATTCGAATTTGTCGATACGCTTGTTGTAATCGTTCAATAATTTCTGGATAGCGCCCTTCATGAACGATCAATCGCCGCGTGCTTGTACAGCGCTGCCCGGCAGTACCCACAGCACCAAACACAATCGCAGGAATTGCTAAATCTAAATTCGCGCTTTCATCAACGATGATCGCATTATTACCACCTAATTCTAATAAACTTCGGCCTAATCGCTGCGCAACCAAGGCAGAGACGCGCCGCCCCACAGCACATGAACCCGTAAATGAAATCAAGGGCAACCGATCATCACGAATAAAATGTTCCGTCAGTGAATGCTCATCAGAAATAAATAAAGAAAAAATACCTGGATGCCCTTGATCCTTCAACACTCGATCACAAATCTTTTGAACCGCAATCGCACATAGCGGTGTTTTTGAAGAAGGTTTCCAAATCGTTACATTGCCACAAATTGCCGACAAAAAAGCATTCCACGCCCAAACAGCGACAGGGAAATTAAATGATGAAATCACACCCACCAGGCCGAGCGGATGCCATTGTTCATACAAACGATGATGCCGACGTTCAGAATGCATCATATTGCCATAGAGCATGCGTGATTGGCCCACAGCAAAATCAGCCATGTCGATCATCTCTTGAACTTCACCATCACCTTCTTGCTTGGTTTTCCCCATTTCATAACTAATCAGCGAACCTAAATGATCTTTATGCTCGCGCAAGGCAAGGCCAATTTGGCGAACTAATTCACCGCGTTTGGGCGCTGGCACTTCTCGCCAAGATAAAAACGCCGTTTGAGCTTTTTTAATCAGAACATCATAATCTTCAAATGCAGCAGCATGAACACGAGCAAGAGGAATTTCATCAATCGGGCTGATCGATATTAATTGGCGCTGATCAATTGAATTAGGAGTAAATATTTCTCCACCGAAATAAACACCTGGATTCTCAGATTCAATCTGCAATGATTTTAGAAGTTCCATTGGTGTTCTCCCGTATTAACGATAACACGTTGCAAACCGATTCGCTAAAAAATCACTTAATTTAAAAGTTTCCTGACGAATAAAACCTTCATAATGTGATGGATCATTTAATACTAAATCAACCACGGCACAAAGACTGCTCGCCGTCGTCACTTGAATCGCCGACCAATGCCGATCAGCAATCACCTTAGGATAAACTTTTTTCACATAATTTTCTTCAGTAAATTCACCGCGCTGTGAACCTGTTACAGAAACATAAATTAAAATCACGTCTTGGTATGTTTTCGGAATAGCACCTTCAAGAATTTTTTTCAACGTGGGTCGATCTTGCGCTAATTTTAATTCATCCATTAACAATAACATTTTTGCCGCATGCCCGGGATAACGCAGCGTCTTATACGTCATATGTTGAACACGGCCTGCGTAAGTTTCAGCCAATGTCCCAAGGCCACCGGAAGTATTAAACGCTTCATACGATAAACCATCAAGCCGTATGGCTTCTAAATCGTGCAAGGGCCGCAGCTCTGTCGACTCTCCATCGATAATCCCATAACAAGGATTCGCATATTCATTAATAATACCATCGATCGACCATGTCAATGAATAATGCAGGGCATTATTCGCATTTTGAGGAAGCGCACCTACGCGTAATTTAACGGTATCTAATGTATCAAAATGGCTCATCAAATCATGAGCTACAATGCTGATAAACCCGGGCGCTAAACCGCATTGCGGCAGAAATGCTTTTGGATGGCCCTTAGCCAATTCTGTCACCGTGCGTGAAACACCTACATCTTCCGTCAAATCAAAATAATGCACGTTAAATTTTTTAGCCAATGCAGCGACATTCACATTGCAATAAAAAGGCAGGCTTGAAATGATGGCCTGAATCGATTTTCCCTGTAAAAACTTGCCTAGCGCGTTCTCATTTTGAGCGTCCAATGTTACCAAGTTTAAATGCTTAAGACCGTGTAATTCTTCTTGATCGCGCCCATGAAAAGAAATATCTGCGAGATAAACATCATAGTCGTTAGATGTTGCCAATAGGCAAGCAACCAAGGATCCTATTTTTCCTGCTCCGGCAATGAGTATTTTTTTCATGGTAACCCCTTTTTATAGAATTTCTCACATTTATCGAGTACAGGTAAGGCTGCACCAATGCGTGTTGTGGCAT
>JAKBBU010000011.1 GCA_021808365.1 Pseudomonadota bacterium | reverse complement strand
TAATAAATAGCGGGATCATTTTTAGTAAAAAATTATTATTTAGCTGACGACGAGAAAAATTAAGAATTTTTAGAAAAATAAAATTTCTGATTTTATAAAAAAACAGGGGTTTTCTGTCTGGCACTACTTAATATCCCGCTTTTTGCAGGAGGCGCAAATTTAGCAAAACTAAAACGGGATAAAGCATTACTTAAAGCCGCTCAAGAAGGCGATCAGCAGGCAAAATCACAGCTGATTTATGATGTGTTACAAGCCTATGAGGGCGTTCATACCACAGCACAACTTGTATCAATAGCCGAGCAATCCCTCGCTGCAGCAAATACTTATTTAAAACTCACTCAAGATCTGTACAAACAATCTCTGGTTTTACAAAGTGACGTGTTATTGGCAGAAACAAATATTCGCTCTGCACAGGCTACCGTAAAAGCCACTACAGAAGAAAATAATAACCAATTAGATACTTTTCGTATCTTGATAGGAAAACCTGATAGCTATCTCATGCCTGGGCCAACGGTACATTTCCCCTTGCCAAAAGAACCAGCCGAAGTACTCGAACAACATGCACTCTTATCTAATGCCCAATTACTTTCACGCAAGGCTGTTGTTGAAGCCAATCGCGATAATATTAAAACAGCCAGTGCTAGTAACTGGCCGCAACTGAATCTTCAGCTGCGACATGATTGGAATGCTCAGACTCCTGAGTTATCAAGCCCATCGAATACCGTCCTGCTTGAGCTAAATTGGGCACTGTTTAGTTCGGGTGCTCAAGAAGGATCAACTCAATATGCAATGGCCGTATATAAAGAATCCTCTGCCGAATTAGACGATATGTACAATAATATACGACTTTCCACCCTGCAAACGGTTCGAGCTATACAAACAGCTGAAACACAAATCAACACCAGCGATCTCAATGCTCAGCAATCGAAAGAAATGACAAATATCTTACAAAAAAAATACGGTCAAGGGATGATCCCATTAGGCCAGCTCTTAGAGGGCCAATCACGGCTTGATACGGCCAAGGCTCAACAAGTTATGGCTCGTTATAATTTACTGCTTGCTCAAGCAAAATTATTAATGCTCACAAATGAATTGCCAGTCTATAGCGAGAACAGCAAACGATGAGCAAAGAAAAATATGGATTCCGTTTAAACGCAGCAGGCAAATTAACACGTGTTTTTCTGCATTCAAAACTGACGTTGCTGATTATCATAGCTACCATTTTATTTGGTTCTCTTGCGCTCTATTATACGCCCAGAACTTATAACCCAGAAATTGTGGTGCCCGTTGTGAACATTTCCGTACATCGTCCTGGAAGCGACGCACAAGAAATGTTACACCAAATCATCAGACCACTTGAAGGTTTGATGAGTTCTATTCCTGGCGTTGATCATACCTATGGAATGGCCGTCGATGATAATGCGATTGTTACCGTGCGCTTTAAAGTCAATGAAAATGAAGAAAATAGTCTCGTTAAAGTTTACAATCAAATCAATAGTAATATAAATCACATTCCAGCAGGCACACAACTACCTTTGATACAATCCGTCAGTCTTTATGATGTGCCACTTGTAACCATCACACTGAGCTCAAACAAATATGATCCTATGCAATTACGTGCGATGTCTACTCGCGTCTTAGAACAGTTGCGCAGTGTCCCACAAGTTGGTAAAAGTTGGATCACAGGCTCCTCAGCAACGGCTGTCAAGGTATGGCTGGACCCCAACAAGCTGGCTGCTTATTATATTCCAATCCAAAATATAAAACGTGCATTAGTCTCTAATAATGTGGGATTTAATACCGGTGATCTTGAACCCGCCAAACGTGAAACTGCTCTACGCATTAGTGCTGAATTAATGAACCCTGATGATGTCGGTAATATCATCGTTGGTGTATTTAATGCAAAACCTATTTATTTACGTGATGTTTCTCATATCGAACTGGCACCCGAAAGTGACGATGCTCGTTCCTATTTTGCCTTTGGTCCTGCGACAAAAATGCAGCATCAGGCTGATACATTACAACTCGCTGTGACCATCGCCTTGGCCCGACAAAAAGGCAGTAATGGTGTTGATGTCGCCAATGCAATTATTAATAAGTTTGACATGATAAAACAATCTTTGCCTGAGGGTATAACAGCAACTATCACACGCAATTATGGTGAGGATGCGAATGACGCTGTGAATACCTTGGTAGAACATCTCTGTATAGCAATTTTTGCGGTCGTGATCATCCTGCTCTTATTTTTAGGTTGGCGTGAATCGTCTATTGTCATTTTTTCTATCCCTCTTATTTTATTTTTAGTACTGGGCATTGGTTGGGTTGCAGATCAGACAATTAATCGTATCACTTTATTTGCATTGATCCTTTCATTGGGTTTATTGGTTGATGATAGTATTGTTGTGATTGAAAATATTCATCGTCATATGCTGTATAAACCCCAGCATAATTTTGGACGTCTTATCGTAATGGCGGCGAATGAAATTGGTAGGCCAACCATTATCGCAACGTTTACCGTCATTCTCGCGTTACTCCCCATGGCCTTTGTTACAGGCATGATGGGGCCATTCATGCGTCCCATCCCATTTAATGCACCTATTGCAATGTTCATTTCACTGATCATTGCTTACACTGTTGTTCCATATTTAGCCTATCGCTGGTTGAAATCAAAATCCAAGAAAATAATGCGCATCCAAGAATCACAAGACAAAAATCAACTTAAACATGCCAGTATTTTACATCGCAGTTATATCTTTTTATTTCAACCTCTATTGCAGTCACGCTGGAAAAGAGGTTTATTTTATGGCGCAATCTGTTTTATATTATTCTTAGTTATGTTACAACCGATGTGGCAATTTATTCGCTCTAGCAGTACCAATGGACCCTTAAGTTTGATGGGGGTCGAACTTAAAATGTTACCTGACGATAATGTAAATACATTTTTGATTGAGATTGATGGTGCTACAGGAACAACCTCACAAGAGACCACTCAAATTGCAGAAGCGGTAGGAAATGTCTTGGCTAAAAATCCTTACGTCACCAATTATCAACTCTTTATTAGTGATGCAGCCCCTGAAGATTTTGCCGCCATGGTCAGAGGAGATGCGCTTCATCAGGGCAGTCAATTTGCACAAATCCGTGTGAATTTAATCGATAAACACAAGCGTCATATCGGCTCACATCAAATTGCTCAGCAGGTTTATGCTGCCCTTGCAACGGTGCACCAAGCATTTCCAGATACACAGATAAAACTTTTTGAAACACCACCAGGACCTCCTGTTCGCTCGCAAATGGAAGCGGCCCTTTATGGCCCAAATTATAACTTGTTACAAAATTTGGCCGAATATATTTCAAAAAATATTTATCCCCAAATTTATGGAATGATTAATATCGATAATTCCGTCACACAAAATTTGCCTGAATACCGCATTATCGTTGACAGAAATAAGGCTGTGATGGCAGGCCTTGCCCCAGATACTCTCGCAGATGATGTCGCGGCATACTTTGCCGGTGTTTATGTAGGTAATATTCACACGGCTAATAGTCGCGAACCGGAAGATATTATCTTGCGCTTACCTATTTTTTCCCGCCAAGATAGGGCGGCGTTGGATAAAATTTATCTCTTAAATCGTCAAAATGACTTGATCCCTTTGGTAAATATTGCTGAAATTAAGCAAACACTGCAAAACAAACCTATTTACACGCGGGATCAACATAAAGTTGTCTATGTCAGTGGCGAGATGCTTCACTCTAGCCCTGTTTTTGCAGTGGCTACCGTCACAAAATTATTGAATGGGTTTCACCTCGCAGAGAGCACCTCCTTAGAAGTCAACAATCTTCACTTTAATGCGTCACAACCCAATGATATCACGCACAATCAACTATTTTGGGAAGGTGAAATGCGTTTAACCTTGGATGTATTTCGTGATCTTGGCTCGGCGTTTGTTATTGCACTTGTGTTAATTTATATTTTGTTAACTGGATTTTATCGATCATTTTTCATCCCTATTATCATCATGGGGGCCATCCCCCTCACTCTTATTGGTGTTTTTCCGGGACATTGGCTGATGAATGAACCTTTTACTGCAACCTCGATGATTGGCGTTATTGCTCTTGCCGGAATCGTTGTGCGTAATTCACTGTTGCTTATTGATTTTATCTTAGAGCAACAGCGACAAGGCCAATCCATTGAATCTGCTGTCATGGAGGCGGGTATCGTACGGTTATTACCCATCATTTTAACTGCATTGGCCATTATTTTGGGTTCATCAGTCATGGTATCGGATCCTGTCTTTGGTGGACTTGCAATTTCGCTTATTTTTGGCGCATCGGCTTCAACAACACTGACTTTGTTTGTAATCCCATTAGTTTATTTAAGTTGGAAAAAATCTAAAAAGCCCCGCTTAGCAAGTTAAGCAATTTTTCATGAAATAGGGTGATTTATACCTAAAATTCATAAGTTCAATCTATTTTTCATGCTATACTGACCAAATCACCCTTTTTGGAACAGTTTTTCATGAAAATGGCCAAAAAAAATCATTTTTCACAAGTTGTGAATGTTTTTCAAGGCCGCCTATTGCCCGAACCTGCATATTTAGGGGGATACTCAGCCCTAATTGCCAGCTATAGCCTAGAAGTACCACTCCCCACCAAGCTTTGCGCAATCAGTGAAAAACATGTGAAATATCAAACAGATCAATGGGTTATGTTAACTGCCCGACACAATCCTCATGATACCTTGTTGGGTCATCTGACTTTAGCCCTAAAGTATGAAGGTGTTGAACTTGGAATCTTAAAAGCACTCTTTGAACATGTTGATCCTAATGAAATTATCGAGATTGTAAAATCTCAACCTACAAGCCAATACGGTCGACGTATCTGGTTTCTCTATGAATGGCTACAAGAGAAACAATTAGATCTGGCTGACGCGAAAGGCCCGTATGTTGAGATCGTCAATTCGGAACTACAGTACCCAGGGCCAACTCGTTTATCTCCTCGACATCGTATCCGCAATAACTTGCCAGGGGTTCACAATTTTTGCCCCATGATCCGTAGAACAGCATTGTTAGATCAATTTATAGCCATGAAACTAGAACAACAAGTACAGACTATTATAGGAACGGTGCATCCAGATTTACTTGTACGCGCTGCTTCATTTTTATTATTGAAAGATTCAAAAGCGTCTTATGCCATAGAAGGTGAGACTCCTCCTCAAAACCGTGCAGAACGCTGGGGCGCTGCAATTGGACAGGCAGGCCAATTACCGCTCTCTGATGAAGAGCTTTATAGACTGCAGGAACTCATTATTTCGGATTTTAGATTTACGCACTACGGGTATCGTGTTGAAGGTGGTTTTATTGGTGAACATGAAAGAGCAAGTGGTCAGCCCATTCCTGATCATATATCAGCATGCCCAGAAGATTTACCTCTATTGATGAGTGGATTAATAGACACTGACCAATTACTTAAATCAAGTCAATTTGATCCTGTACTCGCGGCTGCTATCATTGCGTTCGGATTTGTATTTATTCATCCTTTTGAAGATGGAAATGGTCGTTTACATCGATATTTAATCCATCATGTTTTATCTGAGAAAAAATTTACGCCACAGGGTATTATTTTTCCAGTTTCTTATGTCTTGCTAGAACGCATTACACAATACCGGCAAACCTTAGAATCCTATTCAAAACCACGCCTTAAATTTATTAAGTGGAAACCTACAGTAAATGGTAATGTGGAAGTTTTAAATAAAACGATTGATCTTTATCGCTATTTTGATGCAACTCAACAAGCTGAATTTTTATACCAATGTATTCAAGAAACCGTTGAAAAAACATTACCAGAAGAAATTATATTTTTAAGAAAATATGATGAGATGAAAAATTTTATTATTAATACCATCGAAATACCCGACAGATTAGCCAATCTTTTAATTCAATTTTTAATACAGGGTCAAGGTAAACTTTCTAAGCGCGCATTAAGTAAAGAGTTTAGTGCCTTAAAAAGCTTTGAAGTTGTTGCCCTAGAAGAAAAGTTTAATGAGGTTTTTTTGTGAATATTTCATTATTTTAAGAGGTTAGGGAAGATATGAAAATGTTTTTAGGTCTGCTGACATTCTAGAAAAATATCATTTTCACCTCGATGTCATCCCAGAATTTAGTGGCTTTTGGCGAGCACTCGAGCTTATCACAGGTCATTTCAGCATACCTGACGGAGCCGTGAAAGGTTACCAAGGGAGCGGTATAGAAAAATCATTCCTCGCAATCTCATAGTATTGCACCTCAACACCATTATAAGTCGATACTCTTGAAAAACTCATCCCTGATTTTTCTAAAACGTGACGAGATTTTTGATTTTCTGGCCGTACATTAGCACCTAACTTTAGATCAACAATACCTTGCGTGCCATCCAAAAATTCAACAGAAAGCTTATAGTCAGCTAATGGTTTTACCTTACTTACACGCCAAGGAGATTTACAGACTATTCGAGGGGCGATATCTTTTTCGGCAGCTGATTTTGCACGCATAAATTCCAATCCTCCAACAATTTAGCTTCAACTCCCCGATCCATCCCCGCCCGCATTTCCCTTACTAACATGAATGCTTCTTGGCCGGCAACCTCCGGATCATGAGAATCCACTAAACGTTTCACAATAGCGCTGCCGACCACAACGCCATCGGCGACGTTTGAAACGGCTTGAGCAGATGCCGCATCGTTGATGCCAAATCCAACAGCAATCGGTAATCGGATACTTTCACGAATCGCGTCGACTTGTTCGGCAATCGCGTTGACATCTAATTGGCTTTCACCGGTCACGCCTCGCCGTGAAACACAATAGGAAAAACCGCTGGCAAATGGGCTGATCTTGGCAATGCGAGCTGGAGGCGTGGTCGGTGCGACCAACCAGATCAGATCAATATCCTGAGCTTTAAAGATAGCCATCATCTCTTCGGCTTCTTCAAACGGCAGATCCACTAAAATAACGCCATCAACACCACTTTTTACCGCAGCCTTGGCAAACTGATCGTAACCCGTTGTTTCTATTGGGTTTAAATATCCCATTAGAATCAACGGCGTTGTCTGATCTTGCTTACGAAATTCTGCAGCTTGTTCCAGTACTTTATGCAGCGTCATGCCATGAGCTAGAGCTCGTTCGCAAGCCGCCTGAATAACAGGGCCTTCAGCCATGGGATCGGAGAAGGGGATCCCTAATTCCAGCACATCGGCACCGGCAGCAACTAAACCGTGGAGAAGGGGAACCGTAACTTCAGGATTAGGATCACCGGCAGTAATAAATGTAATTAATGCCTTACGGTGTTCACGCGCTAAACGATCAAAACAGGTTTTAATGAGGCTCATTTGGTTTCTTCAAAGGTTATAGAGTTGCTATGAGCTTACTTTCTTCGGCTTGCCACATCAACCCTAGATTTTCTCAAAACCTTAGTCATGCTATACTCCGCACGCGGGTTACATTTGAGGATTTCATGACACACTTCAAAACCTTTGGGCTAATCGGGCGAGCCGAGCAACAAAATCAGGGAACGATAGATAGTCTCTTTGCCCTGCTCAATCTTTTGAAAAAAAAATCCATTCACGTTCTGCTTGAAGAAGAAACCGCACAAGCTTTGAAAAATCATGGGGCCGAAGTCGTCACGCGTAAACAATTAGGCAAACGCTGCGATCTCGTCATCGTCGTCGGTGGTGATGGCAGCCTCCTGAACGCCGCGCGCAGCGTCGTCGATCACGGAACACCCCTGCTTGGAATTAACCGCGGCCAACTTGGCTTTTTAACGGATATTCATCCCGATGATATTGAAAAAGAAGTATCTAAAGTCGTCGATGGTCATTACATTGAAGAAGAACGCTTTTTATTTTGTGCTGAAAAATGCAATGGTTCTGAAGAAAAACTGGATCTCGGTTATGCACTCAACGACGTCGTCGTCATGCCCGGCGAAATTCCACAAATGATCGAATTTGAAATTTACATCGATGGCCAATTTGTCTGCGGCCAACGCGCTGATGGTTTAATTGCTGCAACACCCACTGGCTCAACCGCTTATGCACTCTCCGGTGGCGGGCCTATTTTACACCCCAGTCTCGATGCCCTTGTCTTAGTCCCCATGTTTTCACATACTTTAAGCTCACGCCCCATTGTCGTCAATGGTAATAGCCCTGTATCCATTGTGATCAGCAAACACAGCAAAGGTGCTGCTCGAGTCAGTTGTGATGGCCAAGAACGGATCCCTTTAGAAGTCGGTTCGTGGATCAACATTAAGAAAAAGACTGAAAAATTACGTTTGATTCACCCTGAAAATCACAATTATTTTGAAACACTACGCAACAAATTAGGTTGGGAAAATCGTCGATGCTGACTCACCTTCACATCAAAGACTTCGCGATCATTGAACATCTTGATCTGGCCTTACAACCAGGGATGACCATCATCACCGGTGAAACGGGTGCTGGAAAATCTATCATGATGGATGCTCTTGAAATTGCTTTAGGTGATCGTGCAGAAAGTAATTTTGTTCGCCAAGGATCAGAGCGTAGCGAAATTAGTTTAACCTTTAATCTTGAAAAAATCCCTGCAGCAAAAGCTTGGTTAGAAGAACATGATTTAGATGATGATCAATCCTGCATTTTACGCCGTGTTTTTGATACAAAAGGACGCTCACGTAATTTCATCAATGGCTCACCCACGACCTTACAAAGTCTTCGCCATCTCGGCACCTTGTTGATCAATATTCAAGCCCAACACAGCCAATACCAATTACTTAAGCGCGATGAACAACGTCAAATTCTGGATGATTATGCAACACATCTTCAACTATGCACCACTGTTGCGCAAGCGTTTGAATGCTTAGAAAAAATAAAAACAGAGATTCAATCCTTAGAAGGCACACATGCTGATCCAGATGATCGTCTCGCTTTTTTGCGTTATCAAATCGAAGAGTTAAATGAGCTTGCAATTAAACCCAATGAACTCGAAGCCTTGCATCAAGAACAAAAACAATTAGCCTGTGTCGATCAACATCGTTCATCGTGCGAAAAAGCACTTTCTCTTTTAAGTGATGAACCTGGGTTATTGAGTAATCTCTACGAATTAGAACAACTCGTCAGCACATTAGCGCAAGAAACACCGGATTTAAAAAACACATTATCTTTAATTAAAGAAACCTGTATTCAATTTGATGAAGTTCAAAGTGAATTACGACATTATGGACAAGATTTGCATCAAAATCCTGAACGTTTACATGAAATTGAACAGCGCTTGGATCGCATTCACACTTTAGCGCGAAAACATCGCATCAAACCTGAAGAATTATTGCAACATCATGAAAAAATTAAATCTGATTTGGAAACTTTAGAACATCGCGATGAACGATTAAGCGCATTAAAAGCTGAACTCGCTCAACAAGAAAAACACTTTGATACTACTGCGCAAGAGTTAAGTGCAAGCCGAAAAAAAGCAGCCATTCCTCTTGAAAAAGCCGTCACTGCAGCCATTCAACAACTCGATTTACCTCATGCTGAGTTTCGCATTTCATTTTTAATTTCACCCGAACGCACAAGACATGGCATGGATCAAATTGAATTCTTAATCACGACCAATCGTGGCCAGCCTCCGCAACCGCTGAATAAAATTGCTTCAGGTGGTGAATTATCGCGGATCAGTTTAGCCATTCACGTGATTACCGCACAATTACATTTAACACCCACTTTGATTTTTGATGAAGTCGACGTGGGTATTGGCGGCGGCCCTGCTCAAATTGTTGGACAATTATTAAGGAAATTAGGGCAATCCACACAAGTTTTATGCATCACCCATTTAGCACAAGTCGCAGCCCTTGGCAACCATCATCTACGCATTTCAAAATCAAGCGATGACGAAAAAACAGTATCTTCGCTAGCCTTTCTCACCCAGGAAGAACGTGTCCATGAACTCGCACGTATGTTAGGTGGACTTAAAATTACAAAAACAACACAGGCTCATGCACAAGAAATGTTAAATGAATTTGCACGCGCAGTGGAGAATTAGCATGTTCACTGGGATCGTTCAAGACAAAGTGCTCGTTCATACTGTACAAGAAGAACCGCATCTTAAAACACTCACACTTTCATTTTCACAAGCCTTACTCGCAGGATTACAATTAGGTGCAAGTGTGGCCGTTGAAGGGTGTTGTTTAACCGTGGTTGCTATCGATGGGCAGCTCGTACGTTTTCAAATCATTCAAGAAACTTTGGATCGAACTATGCTCGGCGATTTAAAAGCGAGTGATTGGGTGAATGTTGAACGCTCAGCGCGCTTTGGCGATGAGATTGGCGGCCACTGTGTATCTGGTCATATTCACACCGTAGCAACGATCACACACATTGAACGATCGACAAACAGCCATATTGTGACGCTTTCTTTCCCTATATCCTTTATGCCTTACATCTTTTCCAAGGGTTTTATTTCGCTGGCGGGCTGCAGCCTCACCTTAGTGGGTGTTGATCGACTTCAAGCCCATTTTTCGGTACACTTGATCCCGGAAACATTGGCGCGTACAACTTGGGCCTCGAAAAAAATAGGCGATCGTGTCAATGTTGAGCTTGATCAGCAAACAATGACGATTGTTGATACTGTTAATACTTATATGAAATCAATTAAACCTTATGAACAAATTAATTAAATCCCCCCAAGATCTTGAAAAAATGCGCATCGCAGGTCGCCTTGCGGCTGAAGTCTTAGAAATGATCGAACCCTTTGTCAAACCTGGCATAACCACAGAAACACTCGACGATCTCTGCCACAATTACATTGTCGATGTACAACACGCCATTCCTGCACCTTTAAACTATAAAGGTTTCCCAAAATCTATTTGTACCTCAATCAATCATCAAGTTTGCCATGGCATCCCTGGACCTAGAGAACTCAAAGATGGCGACATCATTAATATCGATGTCACCGTCATTAAAGACGGTTATCACGGTGATACGAGTAAAACTTTTCTTGTCGGAAAACCTTCCATCCTCGCAGCACGCCTGACGAGGGTCACCCAAGAATGTCTCTATCGCGGAATTTCAATCGTCAAACCCGGTGCTCATCTCGGTGATATCGGTGCCATTATTCAACAGCATGCTGAATCAAATGGTTTTTCAGTCGTTCGTGATTATTGTGGGCATGGTATTGGCCTTGTATTTCATGAAGACGAAATTCAAGTGCTGCATTATGGAAAAAAAGGTACGGGTTTAAAACTTGAAGCAGGCATGACATTTACCATTGAACCGATGATCAATGCTGGTAAATATCAAGTCAAATTGCTCGGTGATGGTTGGACAGCCGTCACTAAAGATCACAGTTTATCTGCACAATGGGAACATACCCTTGCTGTTACTGAAACGGGTGTGGAAGTACTCACCGCGAGACATGAGGAAGACCCCAAAGACTGGACACAAATAAAATGATAAAACATAGTGGTTTACCCAATATTCCGAACGTAAAAAATATTATTGCTGTTGCATCTGGCAAGGGCGGCGTTGGAAAATCAACAGTATCTGTTAATCTTGCACTCGCTTTATTAGCAGAAGGTGCACGTGTGGGTATTTTAGATGCCGACATCTATGGCCCGAGCCAACCTTTAATGTTGGGGATCCATGAACATCCCCAAACAGAGGATCAAAAATTATTGCCAATCATCCGACATGGTCTACAATCCATGTCGATTGGATATCTCGTCGATGAATCCACGCCGATGGTTTGGCGCGGTCCGATGGTTACTCGCGCACTCCAACAATTATTAATGGACACAAAATGGGATGCACTTGATTATCTCGTGATTGATCTACCACCAGGAACGGGCGATATTCAACTCACGCTAGCACAAAAAATTCCGATCACAGGCGCTGTGATTGTAACAACACCGCAAGATCTTGCACTCTTAGATGCACGCCGTGCGATTGAAATGTTTCAAAAAGTACATGTACCTATTTTAGGTATTGTTGAAAACATGAGTATGCATACATGCTCAAGCTGTGGTCATGATGAAGCTATTTTTGGTGAAGGTGGTGGTGAACGAATTGCAGAAGAATATAAAACTGAACTTTTAGCACGCTTGCCTTTATTAAAAGCCATTCGCAGCCACACCGATGCTGGAACACCTACGGTGGTCGCAGATCCACAAAGCCCTGTAACCACATTATATCGCGGTATTGCAAGCCGTTTAATCACCGTACTTAAAGCGCAATATCGCGCTTTCCCAAAAATTGTTGTGGAATAATTTTAAATTGAGCGATCATGATTCATAATCGTTCCCGGTATAGCGCCCGTCATCCCGGAATTTAGTGGCTCTTAGCGTGTACTCGCGCTTAGAGCCACTAAATATCCGGGATCCAGTTATAAATGAGATTTCTTCTCTTGATGGAAAAATCTTTTTTGAAACTGGATCCCGGGTATTAAGCAGTTCTAAAGCGTGAGTACACGCTAAGAACTGCTAAATCCCGGGATGACACTGAAGTAAAAATGATATTTTTGTAGAATATCAGTATACCGTGAACGGTTATGAATCATGATTGCTCAATTTACCGTTCAGAATCAGAACTGAGGTTAAAATAAAAATGTTAATATTTTTATTCGGTTACCCCGGCGTCGGCAAAAACTTCATCGGCCAACTTCTTGAAGAAAAATATGGCTTTTATTTTTATGATGCCGACCTCGATGGCACCGAAGCAATGAAACAAGCCATTGCAGAACATCGTTTATTTACGGACGAAATGAGAGATGAATATTATAGAATTGTCATCGATCGCATTCGTGAACTTAGAAAAAAACATCCAAAATTAGTCATCGCTCAAGGCCTTGCAAAAAATAAACATCGCGCTTGGTTTCGCGAAGCATTTCCGGGCATGAAATTTTTATGGGTTGATTGCGATGAGGCCTTAATGATCAATCGCCTCAAGCAACGAACAGCACCCATTGTCATTACTGAAGATTATGCGCTTATGGTAAAAAGTATTTTTGAAACACCTGATTTTGATTGTCCGAAAATTGAAAATAATTCGAATAAAGAAATGCTCTTAAAAAAATTAGAACTTGTGGTAAAATAAATCGAATAAAAGAAGAGGTATCTAAATGGTTGTTGAATTATTATCGCCCGATGATATATGTGATTATTTTGAGCATGCCACTTATAGAAAAGGTTCAACCTACTATAAAGAAGGACATGTCCTTGAGCTTAGCGAAGAAAACTTTGACAACCAAATAGAACTCGAAGGTTTTGTCATGGGCAGTCGGAGAAAACCCTACCAAGTCCATGTCCTCATCGATTTTGATGAAGACTTTCTTGATATCAGCACAGAATGTCTTTGTCCTGTTACCTATCAATGCAAACATGGAGTTGCTTTATTATTGTGTTTTATTGATCATATCAAGAAGAAAAAAGAAAACAAGCCAGAACCACAATCTCAAAAAATCATCGATCCTCGTCTTGGAGAATTTGATCGATGGCTAAAAACAACTCTCGATATTAAGAAACAGCAAAAAAAACAGAACATCGTTGAAGAAAAAAGAAATGATATTTTATTGTATGTGATCAGACAAAACACTCGCTCACAACATGAAGAACTTATTTTAACAAAAATTAATATTGAACTTGAAATAGCACCTCTTTTAAAAAAAGGTGGTTTCGGAAAAAGAAGAAGGTATGATTCTTCCCGCGCAAAATCTATTCTGAGTCTTGATGATGCGATGCTCCGTCATCGCTTATCTTCCGTTTCAACCGATCATTACTATGATGATCGTAGCATCTCATTCTCGATTGAAAAGTGCCCTGAAACATTGTTCTTTGATCTGATCAAAACAAATCGTGCTGTTTTTTTGACAGCTACTCAAAACATCCTTTTAAAAAAAGGAGAACCTCGCTCAGCACAAACAGGTTGGAACATCAAGGTTGATGGTTCTCAATCCTTTAAATTTGAAACAACTCCTGCTTCTCATTTTATATTGATCACTGAAAAACATAGTCTTTATATTGATTGTATGACTGGTGAATGTGGTTTGATCACCGGTGTTACTAAAAAAGAAGCTGATCTTCTGCCTTACTTGGCAAATATGCCGTCTATTCCACCTCAACATGTTGAACCTCTTCGAGAAAAATTAAGCCAGTCATTACAAATAGATAGTTTACCTGAAATTTTACCCATGGAGAGGAAACAATACGATCCTATCCCTGTAGCAACCCTGATGGTAAGAAAAGCATATGGCTATGTTTATAATGACAGTTTATTATTAGAACTTAAATTTAGATATGGCTCACAAGAGGTAAATTTAGGTGATCTTACTTCTGAAGTAGAAGCATTTGATGGAAAAAATATTATCATCGCGCCAAGGCACTTTGAGCAAGAGCAACTTTTTATTAATGTTCTAAAAAAATTAAATTATAATCTTGCACAAGAAAAAAGCGCAGCAAGGCATCCGGTCTATGGACAATATTCAAATTTATTTTTGATTGAAATGGAGGTTAATCCAAATGATGACCTTAAGCCTCTTGTTATTTCAACCAAAAATAAATTAATAAAAGCTGGCTTTGAAGTTCACATTGATAAATCCTGCAACATTGAAACCATTTTTGATTCTTTTTATGCTGATGTTGCTCAAACAGAGGGTATGGATTGGTTTGGCTTTTCATGGGGTGTTGAACATGAAAACCAACGCGTTAATTTACTTCGCCCTGTGATGAAACTCCTTGAAAATGGCATGCTTGATCCTCGAAAAATCCCTGAAGAAGGAGTTTCTGTGGATCTCCCTGATGGAACAACAGGGATTATTCCAAGCCAACAATTAAAAAAAATACTCTCTGTTTTTATAGAATTGATGAACCCTCAACATATTGGTAAGGAGGGATTTTTAAAGCTTTCCAGGTATCAATTGGGTCACTTATCCGAAGTGGACCAACAATTTTCAGATCGCGAATTAAAATGGTTGGGTGGAAAACAAGAACGTCTTTTAGCTGAAAAACTCAAATCGTTTACTGGCATTAAATCTATAAAAGTTCCAAAAAATTTAAATGCAACATTGCGTCCTTACCAAAAAGAAGGCCTTAATTGGCTTCAATTTTTGAGAGAATATAATTTTTGCGGGATCTTAGCTGATGATATGGGCCTAGGAAAAACTATTCAGACATTGGCACTTCTCCTGGTTGAAAAAAATGAAAAGCGCCTTAAGCAACCTGCACTCATCATCGCCCCCACCAGCTTAATGCATAATTGGCAACATGAAACTCAAAAATTCGCCCCCAGTTTGAAAGTTTTACTGCTGCATGGAAAAGACAGAAAACAGCATTTTGATAATATCATGCAGGCTGATTTAATCTTGACAACGTATGCCTTAGTTGCTCGAGATGAAACTATTTTAAAAGACACAAAATTTCATTATTTGATCCTTGATGAAGCACAATATATTAAAAATTCGAATGGAAAAATCAAGAAAATCATAGAAAGTTTTTCAGCCACACATCGCCTGTGTTTAACGGGCACGCCCATGGAAAATCACTTAGGTGAGCTGTGGTCACTTTTTCATTTTTTAATGCCTGGATTTCTTGGAAGCCTGCGTCATTTTTCGCAGTATTTTAGAACACCCATTGAAAAGCATCAAGATAGTGAACGGCAAAAAGTGTTAGGTCAACGCATCAAACCTTTTCTTTTGCGTCGCACAAAAGATATTGTGGCACATGAATTACCTTCTAAAACAGAAATTATTAGAACCATTCAGTTTGAAGATGAGCAAGCCGAGCTTTATGAAAGCATCCGTATTGCCATGCATGAAAAAATTAAAGCGGCTTTATTTGAAAATGGTCTAGCTAAAAGTCATATTATTATTCTCGATGCTTTATTAAAGCTGCGTCAAGTTTGTTGCGACCCTCGCTTACTTAAAACACTTGAATCTGCAAAGGCTGTTAAAGAATCAGCCAAGCTTAAAAGCTTGATGGAGCTTTTAGAAGGCCTGCTCAGTGAGAACCGAAAAGTATTGATCTTTTCTTCCTTTACTTCCATGCTCGATTTGATTCAAGACGAATTAAATAAACTTAAAATTTCTTATCTCATGCTCACAGGAAAAACTCTCGATCGTGCCTCGTTGATCAAAAAATTCCAAACTGGAGAAGTTCCTATCTTTCTGATTAGTTTAAAAGCAGGTGGTACTGGCTTGAATTTAACTGCTGCTGACACCGTGATTCACATTGATCCTTGGTGGAACCCTGCGGCTGAAAATCAAGCCACTGATCGCGCACATCGCATTGGACAGGATAAACCGGTGTTTGTTTATAAGCTCATTGTGGAAAATACAGTTGAAGAAAAAATTCTGACCTTACAAGCAAAAAAGAAAAATCTTGTCGAGGGATTATTATCTGAGAAACAAAATGCTGGCACAAAACTTTCTAAAGAAGACATTGAGTTTTTGTTTGAGACTTAATGTAGGTTGGTTTAGAACAGTCGATAGGCTGGGCGTAATCCAACATTCCGCATATAAAATGCAATATTTTTCATCATCACAACTTTGGATTTTGCAGATTTAATTTTGTTGGGTTACGCGAGTACGCTAACCCAACCTACTGACTTCATGTAGGTTGGGTTAGAACAGCCGAAGGCTGAGCGTAACCCAACAAAAGAGCTCTGCAAAAAGCAGAATGTTGGGTTACTCATCGCCCTTCGGGCTCATGCTAACCCAACCTACATTTTTTATTGAGAATCGTTTAACTTTAATTTTCTCTTTTTTGATCAAACCAATTGCGACAAAAAAGTTAAAGCCGAAACAATTATAGGTTCATAGTAATCAAAACAGTTTTTATTAACAAAAGGTTTATCAATAACAACTTGAAAAGCATGCGGCGCAGATGTCTGTTGTTGATAATAGTGTAGATTTCGGTTTATGCTGCCATTACTACTGAGTTTTACTTCCACTAAAAACCAAGGTTTATCGTCATGCGTTACAATAAAGTCAACTTCACGTTTTTCAAGATCACGTAGATAATAAAGCCCAAAATCACCCAACCCCATATCCGTCCAAAAATGAACCGCTTTTAATAAATGACAGGCTATGAAGTTTTCTGCACGAGCCCCTGGATCTTGAATTGTCGACCAATCCCATAAAAATACTTTTGGCTCTTTTAATAAAGATCGCGTGATATTACGTGACCAAGGTCGAATTAAAAAGCAAAAGTAAAAAGCTTCTAGTATTTCGATCCATCGACTAATGGTATCCACAGAAACGCGAACCTTTTTGGCTAAGGAACTATAGGTCATCTCGCCAGCGGCTTGCTCTTCAATTAATTTTGCTAATAATTCAAGTCGGTTAATGTCTGTAATGCGATTAACATCGCGAATATCTTCTCGAAGTAATTGTTGTTGACGCAAACGTTGCCAACGTAAACTGTATCGGTTATCGTGCCTTAAAAAAGGATCTGGAAAACCACCAAATTGAAAAAGCTGCTTAAACTTTTCATGTTCTAGTTCTTTCGGTGGTTTAATCAGCTTATCAAGATCAATTTTTTGTCGTAAAATTTCTCCAACGCTAAAAGGATGAATTCGATAAGGAAAATAACGTCCCATCAAACTATCGCCACCTTTTTTATAAATATCTAAACGTGAACTTCCTGTTACGATAATGTGCGTTTTTTTTGCATAACGATCATAAAATCCCTTAAGGAAATTTTTCCAGTCTGGATATTTATGAAGTTCATCAAAGACAAGAATAGGCCTTCGTGCATGCATTTCTGCTAGTTTCAGCTGATCTGCAATAACACTAGCACCTTCCATAATAATCGTGCGATGCTCGAGATCATCCCAATTTAAATATAAAAACTCAGAAGTTGATGTTTCAACAGATCTGCTAATTGTTGTCTTCCCAACTTGGCGCGGGCCTGACAAAAATACCATTTGATTTGCTTCTGCTAAGTGGTGTTGCAGGACAGCTTCATAAATTCGTTTCACATCCTAATCCTTACTGATTGGACATGATCATTATAGGATCCATCGTAAAAAAATCAAGATTATTTTACGATGGATCGTAAAATAATCAGGTTTAGATATGGGAATCCTGACTCGAAAAATTATTTTTTATTAAAAATCAACATGTTATAAAAATATTAAGCCCCCTGTTCAACAGCCTCTAAAATCGGCACACAATTTGTTTCTTTCAATTTATATGCACTGATCCACCAACCGACCAAGGCAGCAAGCGGCAATAATAAAATAGCTAATTGATAACTTTGGACTGAATAGATTGGAACACCTTGCCAATTATGCTGATGTCCCCAAGTCAACGCTAATACAAGGCCAACAAGTTGCTGTGAAATACCGCCCGCAGCAATTGCCATCATATTTAAAAAACCTGATGCCGTTCCAAAGACAGAAGATGGTAAAAAATCTTTGATCACACCAAACGTTAATGATTGTACTGCGGCACAAATACCAAGAAGAATTAAAGCCATGGCTGTAATCCAGTATGGAATAAAGGGAGCGCAAAAAAGTAGGATCCCACCAATAATACCCGAAATAAAACAAAAACGAATCGGCCGATTTCTACTTTTAATTGAATCAGAAAACCACCCTACAAGAGGACTGCTCACAGCCAGCGCAATCCAAAATAAAGAACAAAATCCTGCGGCCTTTATGCTACTCCAACCATAAACCTTCACCAAATAAGGCACCCCCCATAATGCTCCTAATGTCGCCACAGGAACCCACGAAAAGAAACCACACCAAGCACTCCACCACACTTGTGGCAATTTTAACACGTGCCGCAAACGCCCAAGCTCGAGCGCAATCCCACCTTTCTTTGATTTAACACGCAGTTGGCCGGGCTGATCCCGAATGATTAAAACATACAAAATCGCAAGAAGGAGGGTGATCCAACCTGTCACAAATAAAGTTTCACGCCAACCATAAAGATTGATCAGATGCGCAAGTGGCGCTTCGCCAACCATTGAGCCGAGACAGCCTGCCATCTGAACCAAGCCCGCAATAAAAGCAAAATGGCGGTGTTCAAACCAACGCGATGCAAGAAAAAGCGTGCTGATAAACGCAAAAGATGAACCAAATCCGATTAGAAAACGCGCAAACCCTGCAAGAGCATAACTATCCGTTCTACTGAATAAGATAACACCTATACCAGAAATTAAAATCGCGCAAGACAATAACTTTCGCGGACCAAATCGATCCAATAAGAGCCCGGCTGGAATTTGCATCGACGCATAAGCATAAAAAAAACAAGCGCCGAGAAAACTTAACCCTGCAGCACCCACATGAAAAGTGGCCATGAGTTGATCAGTGATGACGGCCGGAGAAACTTGTATAAAATAATCGTAGACGTAAAAAAGGGCGGCTAAACCACAGATCAAGTAAGGCATGATTCGGGGTATGAAAAGTCTCATAAGAACTCCTTCAAAAACAGTTACTACTAATCAGCTGTCATGGTGAAGTTAAGAGAACGTCCACTTTTGGCTCATCTTGAACGAACAATTGCCTCAAAGTGGACGTTCCCATAAAGAGGCTGAGGAAAGCCTAAAACATAGCTCGCATCTTCAAGCACGTGCAGTATATACTAGCCGGCTACCCGCATTTTTTCAATGCGGCCGAAACTTTTAACGCACGATGAGAGGCAACGATATTAGCACCATCATACGGCCCTTCCTAAAATGGGCAGGGAATAAGTTTAGACTGATCACTGCCATTCAAGATCGGTTACCTTCAGGCCAACGCCTTATTGAACCTTTTATGGGTTCGGGGGCAGTTTTTTTAAACACAAAATATCCCTACTATCTACTCAATGACATAAACCCCGACTTGATTTTTTTGTATAAAACCCTACAAAAATCCGGGAAAAAGTTCATTTCTGAAGTAAAGGCACTCTTTACACCTGAATCAAACACTGAAAAACACTATTATTCTTTACGTGATCGATTCAACCAACTTGAGCCCTGTGCAGAACGCTCCGCTCTTTTTATTTATCTGAATCGACATTGTTACAATGGCCTATGTCGCTACAACAGCCAAGGGCAGTTCAATGTCCCCTTTGGTCTTTACAAAAAGCCTTACTGCCCCGAAGAAGAAATGCTGATTTTTTCAGGAAAATCGAAACGTGCGGAGTTTGTATGCCAAGATTTCAAATCGATCATCAAAGCAAGTGGCATTGGTGATGTGATCTATTGTGATCCTCCTTACTTACCCTTGAGTCAAACCGCTTACTTTACTAATTACTGTGGCAACTATTTCACATATGAGCAACAAACTGACTTAGCTACCTTAGCTGAAAATACGGCAAAGCGAGGGATCCCCATCTTGCTTTCCAATCACGATACTCCTGTCAGTCGCAAACTTTATCATCGAGCTAAGATCCATTCTTTTCCAGTCAGGCGCTCGATCAGCTGCCAGGGTAATAACCGTCTTCCCGCCCAAGAGTTGTTAGCACTTTTTGAAAAAGGCAGCTAAGTGGTATACTTGTTTTTTAAGACTGGATTCCCGCCTCTGGCGGAATGAAAGGTACTAAGGTGCTGGAAACTCAAGAATGACTGTAACAAAACGCAAAATTTTAATCACTGCAGCCCTGCCTTATGCCAATGGCCCTGTTCATCTCGGCCACTTAGTCGGCTACATCCAAGCGGATATCTTTGCGCGTTTCCTACGATTACAAGGCCATGAAACCTACTACATCTGCGGAAGCGATGTTCACGGCACGCCGATCATGTTAAAAGCAGCCCAAATAGGGCTTGACCCTGCTGTCATGGTTGCACAAATCCATCAAGAGCAAATGCGCGACTTTGCGGATTTTAACGTCAAATTTGATATCTTTCACACCACACATTCCGATGAAAATCGTGAGCTGCTCGCTCTTATTTTTAGCCGATTAAGGGAGAAGGGGGATATTACTTGCAAAAAAATACAACAAGCTTTTGATCCCATCAAACAAATTTTCCTTCCTGATCGCTACGTGAAAGGAACTTGTCCACAGTGCAAAACGCCCGATCAATATGGCGATAGCTGCGAACACTGCGGAGCAACCTATTCGCCCAATGATCTGATCGAACCTCGTTCTGTCATTTCGGGCGCAACACCGATTGAAAAAGAATCGATGCATTATTTTTTTGAGTTACCTCATTACACTAAACTGTTAAAATCATGGACTACATCCGGACGTTTACAAGAAGAAGTAACGAATAAACTTGATGAATGGTTTAAAACCGGTTTACAAGCTTGGGATATTTCGCGAGATGCGCCTTATTTTGGTTTTAAAATCCCGGGTGAAGAAGATAAATATTTTTATGTCTGGCTGGATGCGCCGATTGGTTATATGGCAAGCTTTAAACACCTTTGTTCAAAAACTAATTTAGCGTTTGATGATTATTGGAAATCCGATAGTGATGCAGAACTTTATCATTTTGTTGGAAAAGATATTATTTATTTTCATGCCTTATTTTGGCCTGCTTTATTAGCAGGTGCAGGTTTTCGATTGCCTTCTGCTATTTTTGCGAATGGTTTCTTGACTGTGAATGGACAGAAAATGTCAAAATCACGTGGTACGTTTATTAAGGCTCGTGATTATTTAAATTACCTTCCCGCAGATTGCTTACGTTATTATTTTGCCGCAAAATCCTCGAGCCGAATTGAAGATCTTGATTTAAATTTAGATGATTTTATGCAACGTGTAAACAGTGATTTGGTGGGCAAATTAGTGAATATTGCGAGCCGTTGTTCCGGGTTCATCACGCGTCTTTTTGATGGATGTCTTGCAACATCAAACCCTGAGTCTGCGATGTGGTCTGATTTTGTGGGAGCTGCTGATCAGATTGCTCATGATTATGAAGACCGCGAATTAGGCCGTGTTGTACGACGCGTCATGGAATTAGCGGACCGCACCAATCAATACATTGATGATCATAAGCCCTGGGTGTTAGCAAAAGATCCTGAGGCCCGCGAAAAATTACATGCTGTTTGCACTTTCAGTTTAAATCTTTTTCGTTTACTCGTTCTTTATCTAAAACCCATTTTGCCGCATTTGGCCGAACAGGTTGAGGATTTTTTAAATATCTCACCATTGAAATGGTCTGATTCACAAATTTATTTGTCAAATCATACGATTAAGCCGTTTCAACCTTTATTACATCGCATTGAACAGGAGACTATATCTGCCATGCAAAACACAATTCAAGAACAAGAAAAACCAGCTGCTGAAAAATCAACAACTGTTGCTGAAAAAACACCAGCTACAGAAACATCAACCATTAACATTGATGATTTTGCTAAAGTCGATTTACGGATCGCACGTATCGTTGCTGCAGAAGCAATTCCTGAAGCCGATAAATTATTAAAACTCACCTTGGATTTAGGAGATTGCGGCACGCGCACCGTTTTTGCAGGTATTAAATCAGCGTATCAACCTGAAGATTTAGTGGGTCGTTTAACGGTGATGGTCGCTAATTTAGCGCCTCGCAAAATGCGGTTTGGTATGTCAGAAGGCATGGTCTTAGCGGCAAGTGGTGAGCAACCAGGAATTTTTCTTCTGTCACCTGATTCAGGTGCCGTGCCGGGAATGCGGGTGAAGTAGTAGTTTTATCATCCCGAGATTTAGCGTGTAGGTTGGGTTAGCGTACTCGCGTAACCCAACAAAATTAAATCTGCAAAACCCAAAGTTTTGATGATGAAAAATATTGGATTTTATAGGCAGAATGTTGGGTTACGTCCAGCTTATCGGCTGTTCTAACCCAACCTACATTTTTTTAAAAATGACGGTTCCTAAAATCTCGGGATGCAAAGTCCTAGTTTCCCGCGCTGACACCTATTTACAACCAACCGGTTCTTTGTTAGAATACCCTTCCTTTAAAAAGACAAAAATATAACTGAACGTTAAAACTTAATAATAATTCTAGAGATACAAAATGATAGAACAACAAAAACAAGAATTTTTGGAAGCTATAAAACAAAACAAGATCGTAGAAACAAAGGGTTTTATTGAAATTCTCTTAAAAGAGAACAAAGAAATCGCCGCACCTATATTCCATGAGGCACTGAATCAGGCAATATCTTCGTCCTATGAAGATATGAAAAACAAACAAAAAGAAGATGCTGTTTTTTATATCCTCCATAAATTTTCGCTATTACTAAAAAAAAATGATAAATCCATTAGTACCTTAGCAACGGCAGGAGATGAAAAATTTAAACACTTTCATTCGCAATTAGAGACTGTAAAACTGGACTTTATTAACGCCTCTTTAAAAGCCATCTTTGTATTGCCCTACAATAATAAGTTACTACAATATATTTTTAATAAAATGGGAGAAATACAAAAAAATCTTATGGCTGTCTTGATGCTGCTCGCTCAAATTTCCGCGATAAAAGAATTAAGTTATATAAATCTCGATTGGATTAAAATGATTCTTCCAGACACAAGAAAAAAAACAAACTTCTTTATTAAAAACATCACTGATCTAAACATACCAAATCAAGCAACTACCGCAAGGAACGTGTGGGCTCCAAGGGAGAGCGCAGAAGAATCGTTCTATAACCAGCTTTATAAGCTACTTATTAATAACTCAGGAAAGAAACTTGATCAAGAAATCGAGGTTTTCTTTAAATTTATTGAGCTCGATTTACGCGCGCATCCTAGCTTGCTTAAAAACATAAACTGGAAAAATGCTTTTTTTCAGGGGCATAAGCCTGAAAGCAACATTTTTCTGTTGGATGGTCCATCGCCACAAGTTGGTCGATAGTCATCTGGATTATCATGTAACTCAACCCATCTATGCATGTCATCCCGGGTGACACCAAGATCGTCGAGGAACGACAAAACCAGAATACTCTTCCTAAAGCTGTCATCCTTGAGCAAGCGTTAGCGCAGCGAAGGATCTGAAGGCTCCCCTCAACTGGAAATAATAATGAATGTTGGGTTACGCAACGCACTTCGTGCTTATGCTAACCCAACCTACACCATCTTAATTTTCGTTAACCGCGCAATTACTTTTTCTTCTTATTCTTCCACTCTAACAAAGTCACTTGTCGTGCTCTTGCTAGAGTTAATTCACCCGCAGGGGCATCATGATCAATTGTGGAACCTGCGCCAATATATGCACCTTCGCCAATAGAAACTGGTGCAACTAATTCAGTGCCTGAACCAATAAAGGCACCGCTGCCAATTGTGGTAGGATGTTTATGAACACCATCATAATTACACGTGATTGTTCCAGCGCCGATATTTACCGATGTTCCAATCGTCGCATCACCAATATAACTTAAATGATTAATTTTAGATCCAGTGTCCACTTTTGATTTTTTAAGTTCAACGAAATTACCAATGTGAACTTCACTTGCCAATTCTGTACCAGGACGTAATCGCGCAAACGGCCCAATCACACATTGATCGCCTATAATTGATTCTTCTAAAATTGAATTGGCTTTGACTTCCACATGCTTACCTAAAATCACATCACGCAAGACACAATTAGGGCCAATCATGCAACCTTCACCTAAGACAACACGACCTTCAAAAATCACATTGATATCGATCACTACATCGTGCGCTACGATCAATTCACCGCGAACATCAATGCGCGCAGGATCCATCAAGGTTACACCTTCTTGCAAAAGACGATTCGCCTGCTTTCTTTGATAACATCGTTCCAATGTTGCTAATTGCTTGCGATCATTAACGCCCAATACTTCTTCTATATCGGTGACTTTTACACTTTCAACAGGTATTTTTTCTGCAACGGCCATAGCAACAATATCTGTTAAATAATATTCACCCTGTGCATTATCCCGTTTTAAATCGTGTAACCAACGCTTCAAAAATGAAGCAGGCACACACATGATTGAAGTATTCACTTCGCGAATTGCTCGTTGTAGATCACTGGCATCACGCTCTTCAACGATACCCATGATCTCGCCTTTATCATTTCTTAAAATTCGTCCATAACCTGTGGGATTATCAAACTCTGCTGTTAAAAGAGAGAGTCCATTTGAGGACAAGTTTGCAATTAATTTTTTTAAAGTATCAACTTGGATCAGGGGAACATCACCCGGCAAAATAAGAACTTGTGCATCTTGCGAAACGTGCGGCAGCGCTTGCGCAACAGCATGTCCCGTACCTAATTGTTCTTCTTGTTTCACCCAGTCAATATGATTTTCTGTGATCGCTGCACGCAACCGATCACTACAATGTCCATGAATCACATGAATGTGATCAGCGCCGACAGCACGGCTTGTATCGATAATTCGCTTGAGAAGAGATGTTCCTGCCAATTGCATCAGCACCTTGGGCAAGTTTGAATTCATGCGCTTTCCCTTGCCTGCAGCAAGGATAATAATGTCCAGCATGTTTACCGCATCCTCTTAAAGCTTATCGCGCTTTTTTAAGTAATGAATTGCACTGATTTGTGCAGCAGCTCGCGCCAATTCACTTGCTGCTGTTGAATAAGTCATCCAATCTTGCTTTTTCTTTAGCATATTTTCAGCTTTTTGTTTGGCTTCAAGCGCAATAGCCTCATCCAGATCAGCCGCTCTCACCGCCGTATCAGCAAGGATCGTCACGCCAAAAGGTTGCACTTCTAAAATACCGCCAGAAACATAGAGTACCTCTTCTAATTGACCACCTTGCGTAAGCAAGCGTACAGGCCCTGGTTTTAACATTGTCAATAATTGCGCATGACCTGGGGCAATCCCCAATTCACCCGAGATCCCCATCGTAAAAACCATGTTCACGCTTCCAGAGTAAATGGCTCCTTCCGCGCTGACAATATCGACTTGTAGAGTTGTTTCTGACATGGGAATGAACCTCTTCGCGCTACAGTGACTCTGCTTTAAAAATCACTTCGTCGATATTACCAACCATATAAAATGCTTGCTCAGGAAGATTATCATATTCACCTGCAAGCAATTTCCCAAAACCATGAATCGTATCTTCAAGTGATACATATTTTCCTTCCGCACCTGTAAAGACTTCCGCGACAAAGAAAGGTTGGGATAAAAAGCGTTGGATTTTACGCGCGCGACTGACGATCAATTTATCGGACTCCGATAATTCATCCATACCCAATATAGCAATAATATCTTTCAATTCTTTATAACGTTGTAATGTTTTTTGAACACCGCGTGCAACATCATAATGCTCTTGGCCTACGATATTCGGATCTAACATACGGCTTGTTGAATCAAGAGGATCTAAAGCAGGGTATATACCGAGCTCTGCCACTTGGCGTGACAAGACCACTGTTGCATCCAAATGTGCAAAGGTTGTTGCGGGTGAAGGATCGGTTAAATCATCTGCCGGCACATAAACGGCTTGCACAGAAGTAATCGACCCTGTTCTTGTCGAAGTGATCCGTTCTTGCAATGTCCCCATTTCTTCCGCTAAATTAGGTTGATAACCCACCGCTGAAGGCATACGCCCTAATAAGGCGGACACTTCAACACCCGCTAAGGTATAACGGAAAATATTATCGATAAACAATAATACATCGCGACCTTCATCACGGAAATTTTCTGCAATCGTCAATCCTGTTAAAGCAACACGTAAACGATTACCTGGTGGTTCATTCATTTGGCCATAAACCAGCGCGACTTTATCTAAGACATTTGAATCTTTCATTTCATGATAGAAATCATTCCCTTCACGCGTACGTTCACCTACCCCAGCAAATACTGAAAGTCCTCCATGTGCTTTTGCAATATTATTAATTAACTCCATCATGTTAACGGTCTTGCCTACACCTGCACCGCCAAACAAACCTACTTTTCCGCCTTTAGGAATTGGGCAGAGTAAATCAATAACTTTAATGCCTGTAACAAGCAACTCTTCACGTGCAGATTGTTGGTCGAATGGAGGAGGGCTGCGATGAATGGGTAAGCGACGCTTCGCATTGACAGGCCCTGCTTCATCAACAGGTTCACCCAGTGCATCTAAAATTCGGCCCAAGGTTTCTTCACCAACAGGAACTTGTATTGGTGCACCGCTATCTCGAACAGCTAGGCCTCGACTCAATCCATTAGTGGTCCCCATCGCAATACAGCGTACAACACCGTCGCCCATTTGTTGTTGAACTTCTAAAACTAAACCTGTTTTTTCAACATATAAGGCATTATAAATTTTAGGAATAGCACCATGTGGAAATTCCACATCAACGACACCGCCGATGATTTGTACGATCAGGCCAATCCGGCTCGCTGGCATTTCGACGTCCGCAGGGACTGCTTTTTGTTCGTTCATATTTAATTCCCTCATTTCTTAACCATTCAACGCTTCAGCACCACCAATAATATCGGCAAGCTCTTTTGTAATCGCCGCTTGTCGTGCTTTGTTATACGCTAATTTTAAATCGTCAATCAGCTGCTTCGCATTATCTGAAGCATTTTTCATCGCCACCATTCGTGCAGATTGCTCACTCGCAATATTTTCAACCACAGCTTGATACACTTGCGATTCGACATAACGTCTTAGCAATAAACTCAACACTTCTTTTGCATCAGGTTCGTAAATATAATCCCAGTAATAATCAAGCTGAGTTGTTCTCTCTTCGGGTTCAATGGGCAACACCTGTCGCATTAACGGTTGTTGCCGCATCGTATTAATGAATTCATTATGCACGATGTAAAGGAGATCTAATTCTTTTTGGGCATAAGCATCAAACATCACTTTGACGATGCCATATAAATCTTTCACAGCAGGTTTATCACCTAAATGTGTCGTTAATGCAGATACTTCCCCCTTGATACGCCGAAAAAAAGCTTCCGCTTTTTGACCTAATAAACATAAACGAACATCAGCGCCTTTTTTTTGCCACTCAAGAATTGAGTTGAGCGCCAACTTAAATAAATTCGTATTTAACGAACCACACAGCCCGCGATCGGTTGAGACGATGATAAAACCAACACGTTTCACTTCACGCTTTTCTAAAAATAAATGATGAAATTCCGGATGACTTTTCGCTAAATGCCCAATGACTTCGCGAATTTTTTCAGCATAGGGCCTGGCAGCAAACATGCGATCTTGTGCTTTTCGCATTTTACTGGCAGCCACCATTTCCATCGCACGCGTAATTTTACGTGTGCCTTGAACGCTGCGTATTTTTGTAGAAATTTCTCGAGCCTGAGTCATAATGGGTTACCACGTATGGCTTGATTTAAACATTTCAACAGCGGCTTTCAATGCTTTTTCAATGTCACCGTTATACACAGGATTTTGATCAATTTGATCCAAGAGTGCTGCATGCTCCATATTCATATAAGCTCTCAATTCGCGTTCAAAATCTAGAATCTCTTCAATAGGAATATCATCTAAAAACCCTTGTTCCACGATGAAAAGACTCAACGCCATTTCAGAAACACGCAACGGTGCATATTGCACTTGCTTTAAGATTTCTGTGACACGCTGACCACGCTCTAATTGTTTGCGCGTGGGTTCGTCTAGATCAGAGGCAAATTGCGCAAAGGCCGCTAATTCACGGTATTGCGCCAACGCCAAACGCATGCCACCACATAGCCGTTTAATGATCTTGGTTTGAGCCGCACCACCAACCCGTGATACCGACAAACCTGTATTGATCGCAGGTCGAATGCCCGCATTAAACAAATCTGTTTCTAAATAAATTTGACCATCGGTAATAGAGATCACATTGGTTGGGACAAAGGCCGACACATCACCAGCTTGCGTTTCAATGATCGGCAATGCTGTTAATGTACCTGATTTTCCTTTCACGCGACCATTTGTTGCTTTTTCAACATACTCTGCGTTTACGCGAGATGCACGTTCCAATAGACGTGAATGAATATAGAAAATATCCCCAGGATAGGCTTCACGACCTGGAGGTCTGCGTAATAACAATGAAATTTGACGATAAGCCCAAGCTTGTTTGGTTAAATCATCAAAAATAATCAGCGCATGTTCACCATGATCGCGATAATATTCACCCATCGCGCAACCTGCATAAGGTGCCATATATTGAAGAGCAGCAGCATCCGCTGCATTAGCCGCAACAACGATTGTATGCGCCATAGCACCACATTCTTCCAAACGACGCACTGTTGCTGCAATCGAAGATGCTTTTTGGCCAATTGCCACGTAGATACATTTCACGCCTGTGTTTTTTTGATTAATAATGGCATCGATCGCAATACTTGTTTTACCAGTTTGACGATCACCGATGATCAATTCACGTTGACCTCGCCCGACAGGCGTCATGGCATCAATGGCTTTAATACCCGTATGTAACGGCTCTGAAACGGATTGTCGAAAAATAACACCAGGCGCTATTTTTTCGATCGGTAAATAAAGATCGGTTTTGATCGGGCCTTTTCCATCGATCGGCTTACCCATGGCATTCACAACGCGCCCGAGTAAGGCATCGCCCACTGGAACCTGTAGCATTTTACCCGTACTCCTTACGGTTTGCCCTTCGCTAATGGCATCCGTTGGCCCAAGCACAACGGCACCTACTGCGTCGCGTTCCAAATTTAAGGCTACACCAAAGGAACCATCTTCAAGCTCAAGCATTTCATGTTGGCAGACTTCTCTTAATCCATTAATTAACATGATACCATCTTTCAAACTCACAATAATGCCTTCCTTTCTCGCTTCAGGCACTAAATCATAATTGGCGATGCGATCTTTAATAAGGTCGCTAATTTCACTCGGGTTTAATCGCATAACATTTCCTTCAATCGAATGATAAAGAATCTTGGAGTCGTTGTAGTTTCGTACGTACAGAACCATCAATAATCAAATCACCTGCTCGGATCACTGCACCGCCAAGAAGGGTTTGATCAATTTTAAAATGAAGACGGATATGACGCTGTAAACGCTGCTCTAAGGATCGTACAAGAGCCTTTTCTTGTATGGGTGTAAAATCTGAATAGGTGAGCACATCAACATCTAATGTTTTCTCATGCTCCGCTTGATCGAGCTTAAATAAATCAAAAATAGCAGGCAGCTCGCATAAACGTTTATTTTCGATAATCACTTTTAAAAAATTGCGACGTGATTCATTCATCCATTCCCGACCCAGATCAGCAATCACTTCAAGCAATTGGGCAGCTTCCACACGTGGATCAAACGCCCAAAGATAAACCTTCGGTTCACGCATCAAACAAACTGCAAACTGCAGAAAATCACGCCATCCTGCAATATCATCTGCCGCTAAAGCAAATTCAAACGCGGCTCGCGCGTAGGGTCGTGCTAGGGTTTCATACGCCATTAACGCATCTCTTCAATGAATGTATCAAGCAAATCACTATTAGCTGCCGTATCCATTTCTCGACCAATAATTTTCGATGCCCCTAACACAATAAGCGTTGCTAATTGTTCACGAAGAGCGGCTTTCGCATTGACAACTTCTCTCGCGATTTCTTCCCGTCCGAGCGCCGTCAAACGTTCAGCCTCATTTCGGGCTTCTTGTTTTGCATCTTCTATCACTTGGCTTGCTCGTTTCCCAGCTTGTTCCACTAACAAGGCAGATTGAATTTTAGCTTCTCGAATTAAATCAGCGGCTTTATGCCTGGCAAGTTCAAGCTCATGGACACTGCGCTCTGCGGCCGCTAACCCGTCGGCAATGCGTTTTTTTCGTTCATCCAACGCCTTCATGATCGGCGGCCAGACAAACTTCATCGTAAATAAGACAAAGATCAGGAAGGTGATCATTTGTCCGATTAAAGTCGCATTAATATTCACAGGCTTCCTCGCTTAATCGATACGGCTATTGAACACCTGTGGCTTTTGTGGCCATAGTTGTTACCGCGGTTAAAACAGCTTTTTGGAAGGGACTTGCAAAAGTAAAAAAGAGTGCAATACCCACACCAATCATCGCGACGGCATCAAGCAGCGCGGCCACAATGAATAGTTTCACTTGTAAAGTCGGCATCATTTCAGGCTGGCGCGCAGACCCTTCCAGGAATTTACCACCCAAAATACCAAAACCAATTGCTGTTCCCAGCGCGCCTAAACCAATCAAGAGTGCAACAGCAATGGCTGTCATACCTTGAACTTGCGCGACTAGTTGTGCTATTTCCATTTTTTTCCCCTATTTACTTAAGTTAATGTGCTTCATGGGCCATTGTGATATACACAATGGTTAACACCATAAAGATAAAAGCTTGCAACGTGATAATCAGAACGTGAAAAATCGCCCAAGGAAAACCTAATGTCCATTGGACCCACCACGGTAACAAAGCGATCAAGATGAAGATCAACTCTCCAGCATACATATTGCCAAATAACCGCAGAGAGAGTGAAAGCGGTTTGGCTAATTCCTCGATCAATCGAAAGAGAAGATTAATCGGAAACAAATAAGGCCCAAAAGGAACAGTGAAAACTTCCTTAAAGAGCCCAATACCGCCCTTGAACTTGAAGTTGTAATAAATCACTAAAATAAAAACAGAAAGTGAGAGCCCAAAGGTGAGGTTTAAGTCTGTTGTTGGTACAATGCGAAGATTGGGCACACCCAGGATCGATGCCCCTCTGGGAAATAAATCAACAGGAATCAAGTCCATGAGGTTCATTAAAAATACCCACATGAAAACCGTCAACGCTAATGGACCTAACAAGAGATTCGCCCCGTGAAAAGCATCTTTCACTTGGCGATCCACAGCCTCCAAGAGCCATTCCACAACATTTTGCCAAGAACCAGGAACATCGCTGGTGATCCGCCGCGCAACAAGGTAAAAGCTCAAACAAAAAAGAATGCCTAGAAAACTAGAAATAATTAAAGTATCCAGATCGAGGGTCCAAAAACCGCCATCTGAACCCAAATGAAAGGTCTTAAGATTAAAATTTAAGTTCGTTAAGTGGTGATTAACGTAAGTCCCAATGGATGTTGTCGATTCCGTACTCATCAGCTGACAGCCCTCTTAGAAGGTAGCCAGGATGCCATCCAAAACACGTTGAGGCTTAGGAGGTAGGTCAGAAAAAACGCGAGGGGATTGATGTTTATTTCTTTAAAAATCAAAACCATAAGTAGAATAGACAGTGCATATTTTAGTGCTTCTGTCATGAAAAAACGGCGTGCGATGCGAATAGGGGTCGAGGATCCTGTGAGGGGGAAAATACCATAAGCCACTAAGAGATTAGGTAAACAACACACTAATCCACCTAATAAAACCGAATAAACTGCTTGAATATTACCTAAGGAAAATAAAAAAAGGGCGATCGCACAGGGCAGGGCTACCTGAGCCAAGATAACAGGCACCAAGATAGTAGGTATGACAGAAGCAAATGTATTGATCCGTTGGCGTACAAACACGCAGGAACCCCCCGAATTAATCGGGCGGAGTATAGCACCGTTTTTTTCGCATGGGTAGGGGGGCTTGTTGGCGCGTAGTGCGGGGACTGTGGAAGAGCAGTAAACCCATCGATGGAACCTTTCACCACCGCCATCCCCGCCGTTTCAAAGGCTCGTGCCTCAAAACAGTCTAACCAATATTACAATTTGGCTCTTATTTGTGGGATTTCCAGTGGCTTAACTTCATCATGATGAACAGGATTTCGAAAATCCCAATTCGTCGTTTTGTACGATGAGTCAGATGCCCGTGTTAATACGGAAAAAATAAATTCTGCGACCTCATCTGGGTTAGCTACTTTTTCAGCATTTATGCTAAAAATACCATGCTTGTACATAGCACTTAGTATGTCGTTTCGCATGGGCGTACCCGTTGAACCAGGGTTTACATAGCCGATGGCCCATGTGGTTTCTGCTCGCAGATATGGGATAGCTTTATCTAAGGCTGTTTTTGAGATAGCGTATACCCCTAATATGTAAGGTCGTGTTTTCCCATTTTCTTTTACATAGTCCGAGCCCATGAATAATACTCTTGTCTCGCTCCCGCTCCTAAAATAAGGAGACAATTTTTCAGTCAAATGTACTGGCACGAGTGCATTAAGATATATGGTGTTTTGAGAATCAGATAAAGGTACTTTATTTAACGGCAGATGCGGCTTGCTGGTCGCAGCACAATGAATTAAAAAAGCGATTTCGTCCCCGGGCTGAAATCTTTGTACTAATTTATCAAGTTCAGATAGATTTGTTAAATCACAGGCATAGGTCTCTATCTTTTTACTTTTACTAGAAGCTTCAAGTTGCAGTTCCTTTAAGGCAATCTCATTGCGACCTGTGGCTAAAACATCATACTCCTTACGAGCAAAACACTTGGCTAGTGCTTTGCCTATGCCCGAACTGGCGCCCGTAATAACGACTAAATTTTTCATATCGTCCTCCTCTGTTTACTTTTTTGCCAATTATACCTTTTCTACAGCCAGGAAAGCAAATGTCAACAAACCCTATAGTAACCAAACAACGATTTTTCGCTCCAAGAAGCCATTGGTTCTGGTTTTACCAAAAATTGCAAAACCCACCTTAAACAACTATCCTCTGAGAAGTAGTCACTTCAAAAAGGATTCTAATGATTCCCCTCAAGATGCTGCCCCAGCCCGACGATCAGACCTGTGGCCCCACTAGTCTTCATGCTGTTTATTCTTATTTTGGGGACACTATCAGCCTAGAGCAAGTTATCCGCGAAATGACTTTTTTGGAGGGTGGTGGAACGCTAGCAGTTCTTTTGGGTTGCCACGCCTTGAAACGGGGTTATACCGCAAAGATTTATACCTATAATCTGCTCATGTTTGATCCCACTTGGTTTAAAAATAAAGACAACCTGAGTGAAAAGCTCACCGCTCAAAAAGAATACAAACCACACAGACCCAAGCTACAAAAAGCGACCCAGGCCTACCTTGAATTTTTAAGCTTAGGTGGCGAGCTTGCTCATGAAAACCTCACGACAAACTTATTGAATACCTACTTTCATCGCTCAATCCCTATTCTGGCTGGCCTGAGTGCAACCTACCTTTATGAATGTGCGCGTGAATGTGGAACAAATAAAACTGTCTATGACGATCTCAGAGGTGAGCCCTCAGGGCATTTCGTCGTACTTTGTGGACATGATGACAATGATCAAAAAGTGATCGTCGCAGACCCTTATCTATCCAATCCAGTTTCCAATGACCATTATTATCGAGTGCAACATCAACGTTTAATTAATGCCATCATGCTAGGGATCTTGACCTTTGATGCAAATATTTTGATCATTGAACCGAAACAGAAAAAATAGATTTACCATTATGAAAAATATTATCGTTGTCAATAATGTTAAAGAATGGGACATCGAGATTGATGGGGTCGCCGTCATTTCTGCAAAAGAATATTTGACTGATCCTCAATATGCCGAACTGCGAAGCGCACGAATTTTTAATTTATGCCGATCCTATCGATATCAAAGCACAGGATATTATGTTTCTCTTCTTGCTTTAGCCCGCTCACATAAGGTGATCCCAAGTGTAACCACCATTCAAGATATGAAATCGATTTCAATTGTAAAAACAATTTCAGATGAAGTCGATGATTTAATTCAACACAGTCTAGCCAAAATAAAATCAGACTCGTTTATTTTGAGTATTTATTTTGGAAAAAATACAGCCAAACAATATGATAACTTGGCAAAACAATTATATGCTTTATTTCAAACACCCTTGATTCGCGTCACTTTTTCTTGCCACAACAAAAAATGGTCTATTCAAGACATTTCACCGATCTCACATAAAGAAATTCCTGAAAGTCATAAACCCTATGTTTTAGAATTTGCGAAAGAATTTTTTTCAAAGAAGCATTTTTCAGGCAGAAAAAAGGCAACATCGATTTATGATTTAGCTATCTTAGTCAATCCTTCCGATCCAATGCCACCTTCAAATAAAGCAGCCATCAATAAATTCATTCACGCTGCGGAAGATTTAGGTTTTAGCACTGAATTAATTACAAAGGATGATTTTAACCGACTTTCAGAATTTGATGCGCTTTTAATTCGCGATACAACCTCTGTTAATCATTACACGTATCGATTTGCAAGACGCGCCGCTGCCAATGGTTTAGTAGTGATTGATGACCCAGAATCCATTGTCAAATGCACAAATAAAGTTTATTTAGCAGAATTGTTGAGCAAGAACAAAGTGTGTTCACCTAAAACGATTATCGTGCATAAAGACAATAAACATCAGGTCAAAGAATTATTAGGCTTACCCTGTATTTTAAAACAGCCTGATAGTTCTTTCTCACAAGGTGTCATTAAAGTTAATGAAGACAAACAACTTGAAGAAGAAATGGAAAAATTTTTATCGCGCTCCGACCTGATTATTTGTCAAGAATACATTCCGACTGATTTTGACTGGCGAATCGGCATCATGAATCATAAGCCATTATTTGCTTGTAAGTATTTCATGGCAAAAAATCATTGGCAAATTTACAGTTGGGATCAAAAAAATCATGCGCAAGGTGGTGATTTTGAAACGGTTGCCATTCATGATGTTCCTCTACAAGTTGTAAAAACAGCATTACGTGCTTGTCACACCATTGGCGATGGTTTTTATGGCGTTGATCTGAAAGAAATTGGCGATAAAATTTACGTCATTGAAGTCAATGATAACCCTAATGTCGATGCAGGTATTGAAGATAAGATTTTGAAAGATCGTCTGTATAGTATGATCTTAGAGAACGTTTTTCAGCGGATACAATCACTAAAACAATTGCAATGAGCGAATATGATGAGTAAAAAAAAACTGCATCTTTTTGAAGGTTTTGGCGTTGAATTAGAATATATGATTGTCGATCGTGATACACTCAATGTGAAACCCATGGTTGATACGCTCATTCATGCCGTAGCAGGTCGTTACATTGATGAAGTTGAACAAGGTGATATTGCCTGGTCAAATGAGTTGGTACTACATGTTCTCGAATTAAAGACCAATGGCCCTCGCGCAACCTTACCCGGCTTATCGACACGTTTTCACAAAAATATTCTTAAAATCAATCAAATTCTCGCTGATCATCATGCCTGCTTATTACCTACAGGTGCACATCCGTGGATGGATCCCGATCGTGAAATGATCCTTTGGCCTCATGGACACAGTGAGATTTATGAATCTTTTCACCGCATTTTTAATTGTAGAGGACATGGCTGGGCTAATTTACAAAGCGCACATCTTAACTTACCCTTTGGTAATGATGAAGAATTTGCACGTTTGCATAATGCTATTCGTCTTTTATTACCGATTATTCCTGCCCTGTGTGCCAGCACTCCTTTATTGAATGGAAAAAAAACGGGTTCTATTGATTCGCGTTTGACATTTTATGGGAAAAATCAAGTCAAAATTCCATCCATTACCGGCAAGATCATTCCAGAAGCGGTGTCTAGCCAACGTGAATATGAAGAGGTGATCTTAGAACCGATGTATAGTGATATCGATCCCCATGATCCTGACAAAGTTTTGCAATATGAATGGCTAAATTCACGCGGCGCCATTGCCCGTTTTGACCGTTCTGCGATTGAAATTCGAGTAATTGATATTCAAGAATCACCTATGATGGATTTGAGCTTGATTCAATTATTAGTCAGTGTTTTGCATTGTCTTACTGAAGAAACATGGTGTTCTTCTTTAGAGCAATCTCGTTTAAGTGAAGATCAATTGTTGTCTTTATTTTTAAAGACTGTAGAAGAGGGCTCTTCAAGTTTGATTGAGGACCATGCTTATCTTCAACAATTTGGTTTGAACAAAAATAAACTTACGGCTCGTGAACTATGGCAGCATTTATTTGAAGCTGCGCTCTCTCGACATGATCTCGATCAAGATGCTCAAACATGGATTAAACAATTATTGATAAAGGGTAATCTTTCTGAGCGTATTCTTGCTGCGCTTGGAGCTAATCCTACTGAAGCTCATATGAAAAAAATTTATGAGCAATTAGCACGATGCCTTGCGGATAACTCGTTTTTTCCTGGTCAATAAAACTCTATTCCTACACAATCACGTGTTATTCTTGTCCCTGTACGTCCCTCGAGTAATAAAGGCAAATCCTCTAACTTTCCAATGCTCGCAAATGATCCTCCTGATTCAACGAAGGCACAAACTGATTCGATTTTAGGGCCCATCGAACCTGCCGGAAAATGATACTCCTTTAAATGCGAAGGACTTGCTGTTTTAATTTGGCGTGAATCTGGTTGTCCAAACGCTGTTTCAACGGCAGAAACGTCCGTTAAAATAACCAATCCATCAGCCTGAATGGATTTCGCCAATACCTTAGAAACCCGATCTTTATCTACCACCACCTCAACACCATTGAGTTGGTTGTTTTCGTCACGACATACGGGTATTCCGCCGCCACCCGCGCAAATTAATACGGTGTTTTCCAATTTTAATAAATAACGAATAATATCAAGTTCAACAATGTCTAAGGGTTGGGGGGAGGGCACCACACGCCGAAAATAATCTCCATCGCTTTTGACCGTCCAACTTTTATCTTTTGCTAATTTCAGAGCAACATCTTGCGTATAAATAGGACCTACAAACTTGTCCGGCGAATGAAAAGCCGGATCATTGGCATCGACAACCGTTTGTGTGAGCAAAGTCACGACATGATGTTCAGGTAAAAGATTGTTTAACTCTTGCTGCAATAAATAGCCGATCAGACCATCTGTTTCTGCGCCTAACAGATCCAGTGCATAGGGTGAAACTTCTTTATACGCATCATTTTGAAGCGCTAATAAGCCAATCTGAGGTCCATTGCCATGAGTGATGATCACTCGGTGCTCACCTACAATTCGTGCAATGGATTGCACAGCAACTTTTACATTATCGCGCTGCACTTGGGCTTCAAGTGCTTGGCCACGTTTCGAAAGAGCATTTCCGCCTAGGGCAACGACAATGAGCATATAGTTAATTTCCTTGTGGTTTTGGAGTTGATTTTTTTCGTATCAATTTTTTTTCATTTTGTACCGTTGGCAAATAATTTTGTTGGCTAATCACAGAATGACCGCTTTTAGCTTCTAATTCTCGCCGTGCATTGCCTGCAATTTTCCCACCCTCACGAGCAGTGTCTAAATTTTCTTCAAACCCTTGAGCATCTTTGTGACGAGTAATTTCAGTTGTGGATGCTTCTCCTAACATGGAAAAAATCAGTTCTAGATCGGTCATGTGATCACGTAAATTTTCACGTTTGAGACTTTTATGTTGCTTGTATTCTGATGGTGTCATACCAAATGTCGCTTTGCTAATTTCCGCTGTTAGAATCGCATAATCCTTTTGTTCTTGAACACCACGCTGCTGCCATTCTTCAGTTAATTCTTCGCGAATAGCGATACTACGCAAACGTTTCTCTATCCAAGAATCAGAATAACCTTTTGCCTTGTATAAAGCCCGAGCACGTTTGCTCGCCAGTTCAGGATCCTCAATTTCTTGCACCCGCTGATAACCTACTTTAGCAAGCCAACGCTTAAAGGGCTCTGCTTTCGGCGATGGAATAGATTGAATGATACGAAAAATACCCTCTGTATTTGCGCAGTTTAATTTTTGGACACCTCCAGTCGTCTCTATCGAAAGGGGGGTGGCAATTTGCCCCCACCCTTTATTCAGCTCAGGATCTCGACGACGAACATCTTTTATATATCCCGACGGTTGAGTTGAATCAGTCAATGCTGCAACAATATCAACAATAACAAACCACCATTCTCCATTATGCAATGTCCGACGAATTTCTTTTTCTTTAAAAACAACCAATTTTTCAATCGTACTCATTTTGTAACCTACTATTATTGTAAGTAATAATTGCCAACGTGTTTTACAATGAAAAAACCTTAAGCTGCAATTATTTTCTACCGCTTTTTGAAGGAAAACAAGACGAATAAATAAATATTATCCTAACGTCGCAACAAGAAGTGCTTTGATCGTATGCATGCGATTCTCAGCTTGATCAAAAACAATGGAATTTTCAGACTCAAACACATCTTCTGTCACTTCAAGTCCATCTAAACCATATTTTTCATAAAGCTCTTGCCCCATTTTTGTTTCACGATTATGAAATGCCGGTAAACAATGCATGAATTTACAATTTTTATTGCCTGTTAAATTCATCACCTCTCGATTAATTTGATACGGCTTAAGCAATTGAATACGTTCTTCCCAAACGGCAGCAGGCTCTCCCATCGAAACCCATACATCGGTATATAAAAAATCACAACCTTTAACCGCTGTTTTAAGATCATCGGTTAATAATAAATGCGCCCCTGTTTGTTCGGCTATTTTTTGACATTCCATCACCAAATCATTGTGAGGCTGGCAAGCTTTAGGTGCAGCCATACGAAAATTCATACCCATTTTTGCAGCACCAATTAATAAGGAATCGCCCATATTATTACGACCATCACCTAAATAACAAAATGTAATTTCATTGAAAGGCCGATGACTATGTTCCTTCATCGTTAATAAATCAGCAAGAATCTGCGTAGGATGATATTCATCGGTCAAACCATTCCAAACTGGCACACCTGAGTATTGAATCAATTCCTCTACATTTTTTTGGCCAAATCCCCGATATTCAATCCCATCATACATCCTCCCGAGCACTCGTGCCGTGTCTTTCATAGATTCTTTTACGCCGATCTGAGAACCTGAGGGACCAATGTAACTAACGTTTGCACCTTGATCAAAGGCTGCCACTTCAAAGGCACAGCGTGTACGCGTCGATGTTTTTTCAAAAATCAATGCAATATTCTTCCCTTTTAAATGTTGCCGCTCTGTTCCCGCATATTTTGCTGATTTTAAATCTTCCGAAAGTTTCAATAAAAATTGAATCTCACGTTGAGATAAATCTTTTAAGGTTGCTAAACTGCGATTGTGTAAGTTAAATGACATTTAATTAATACTCTTAATATATTATAAGGAACGTTCAATGGGGCAACTCATACACCGCGCCCCACCCCTACCACGCCCCAATTCATCGCCAACAATAGGCAATACTGTAATCCCGGCTTCTTCTAGTTTTTCATTCGTATGCGTATTACGCGCATAAGCAACTACAACACCAGGACGTAGAGTTAACACATTATTGGCATCATTCCATTGTTCTCGCTCACGTTGAAAGGGATCACCACCCGTGGTGATTAATCTAATTTGATCAACGTCTAAAATGCGTGCTAAATAAGTAAAGAGACCTCCCGTTAATTCAGTCATTTTTACTTTTTCTTTGACACCTGGCGACAATTCCCAACAACGTAAATCATCGCGGATCACGTCAGGATAAATGGTAAAACAATCATAATCAACCATGGTCATCACTGTATCTAAATGCATACAACTGCGATCTTTAGGTAATAAAATGGCGATAACCTGCTTTGCTACACCATGTTTAAATAAACTCTTTGCTAAGAGCTCCGCACCTTGAGGCGTTGTGCGTTCGCCTAATCCAATCAACACGGTATCATTGCTGATGACTAACACGTCGCCGCCTTCTAATGTAGCACGATCATAATTATAATCGTGATTGCCATACCAAAAATTAAAGTCGGCTTTTTTAAATAAGGGGTGAAAATTATAAATTGCGCGAAGATTCACTGTTTCATGTTTGCGAGCTGATTTTGCCATAGGGTTAATTGAAACCCCATTAAAAACCCAGCACGAGGTATCGCGTGTAAATAAATGATTCGGCAAGGGCGGCAAAATAAATGCTTGCGGATTTTTCATCGCAAAAATCCAGGAGTAAACACTTTCAGGATATTCTCCCACCGTTAAGCCACCCAACAAATAGCTTGCTAATTGAAGAGGTGCGAGTGTACGAAAATACTCTTTCAATGAATGCGCTAAACTCGCACCCAGATAATATTTTGAACAACGCCGTGCAAGAAGCCATTCGCGCGCTTCTTCATCGACCAGTGTTTCTGACAACAGATCGCGCAGCAATAACACTTCAACATCATTGTCGCGTAAAACTTCAACGAAATGATCATGTTCTTGTCCTGCTCGCTCGACTTTCAAAACATCATCGAACAGAAATTCCTCACAATTTGAAGGCGTTAGACGTTTGAGACTCAGTTCGGGACGATGAAGGAGCACGCGTTTGAGTGGCGCAATTTCGGAACCTATATAGCAATTTTTGTGCATGGGTTTTCTCAATCGGATAGAGCCCTCGAGAATAGCACAAAACACGTTGATTTTGACTTTTTTTAGATTTCCACATAATCAGTTCACAATGAAGAGTACACCAATGTGTGTTGTGGCATTGGTGTACTCTTCATTGTGAACTGATTATGTGGGAGATGTATAGGGAAGAGTTGTGCCGATACGTGTTGTGGTATCGGCGCAACTCTTCCCTCTCCTTAAACCTAAAAAAGTATTATCTGCCCATAATCGTAGCAAAATATGAAAATCAATTCTTTCAGCTCTAGCCACTTGACACGGTATGTTACAATGTACCTATTAAAATTAGTGAAAGGAGCCCTCTATGGTCGCTATCCCAAATCGCCGCTCAGCCTTGATGCTTTATTCCAATAAACTCTGCCCTTATAGTCATCGTATTCGCATTGCATTGGCTGAAAAAGGAGTTACAACTGCTGATATTCTAGAAGTAGGACATGATGGTGGCAAACCCAATGAAGATTTGCTCGATTTAAATCCCTATGGCACCGTACCTACATTGGTTGATCGAGATTTGATTCTTTATGAATCCGGCATCATCGCCGAATATCTTGATGAACGCTTTCCCCACCCCCCCTTACTTCCGGTTTATCCCGTTGCGCGTGCAAGAATGCGATTATTGATGCATCGAATCGACCAAGATTGGTATCGTCCCTTGTTGACTATTCTCAATGGCACACCTGAAGAAGCCAATATTGCACGTAAAGAACTCGTCAATAGCTTGACCAGTGTGACACGACTTTTCTCAGAAATGCCTTTTTTTCTTAGTGAAGAGTTTACCTTGGTTGATTGTTATCTTGCTCCCTTACTTTGGCGTCTGCCGAGTCTCAATATTGATTTACCAAGTCATGCAAAACCAATCATCACTTATGCTAAGAAAATTTTCTCGCGCAATTCATTTTTGACGAGTTTGACTGATTCTGAGCGCGAACTACGTTAAGGAAATCCAGATGGATGATATGACTTCCTCAAAGCCTTATTTGATCCGCGCATTTTACGAGTGGATCGTTGATAATGGAAAAACACCTTATATTGTCGTTGATGCGACTGACAAAGATGCGCAACTCCCTCTTGAATATGTTGAAGATGGTAAAATCATTCTCAACATTGCACCTCAAGCCATTAAAAATTTAAACATGTCCAATGATTGGATCGATTTTTTGGCTCGTTTTTCAGGAAAAAGTATAGCGATTTTTATTCCACCTAAGGCTGTTCTTGCAATTTATGCGATGGAGAATGGACGTGGCATGGTTTTTCCAGAGGTTCAGGAAGAAAGTGAAGGAGGGTCTGCACCCTCGCCGACAGATCCTGCAGGTTCAACGCCGTCTCCAAATAAACCGGTAAAGAAAAATCGGAATCATTTGAAAGTGGTGAAGTAGAGAGCGTCATTGCGAGAGATTGCGCTGAACGATTGTGAAAGAGGTATTAAAAATGTCATTTTTACTTCAGTGTCATCCCGGGATTTAGCAGTTCTTTAAGAAGAAATCTCATTTATAACTGGATCCCGGAATTTAGTGGCTCTAAGCGCGAGTACACGCTAAGAGCCACTAAATTCCGGGATGACGTTCACCATACCGTGAACGATTACCTTTTTTCTTATATTGTTCAGCGTATTTCCGCGCAATGACGATACTTAAAAATACCTAGGTTTACTATTCCCCACCAAACAACTGCGCATCAATTAAATCACACAAACAATGTAAAATCACGATATGTGTTTCCTGAATCCGCGCAGTGGCTTGAGCAGGCACTCGAATCTCAAGATCATCTGGGTAAAGCAAACTTGCGATTTCGCCCCCTTCCCGCCCAGATAAGGCAATCACATTCATTTCGCGTTCATGAGCAGCATGAATCGCTCGAACAACACTTGGGGAATTTCCGCTGGTGGAAATTGCCAACAATATGTCCCCCATTTGTCCTAGCCCGCGAACTTGTTTTGAAAACACTTCACTGTAATCGTAATCATTTGCAATTGAAGTTAACGTTGAAGTATCCGTTGTCAATGAAATTGCAGGTAGACTTGGACGTTCAGTTTCAAAACGATTCAATAATTCCGCAGAGAAATGCTGGGCATCTGCAGCCGATCCCCCATTTCCACAGACTAAAATCTTATGGCCCGCTAAAAGGGAAACCACCATCATCTCTCCCCCCCGCACAATCATATCAGGCAGGACATCAGCAGCGGCAATTTTTGTTTGAATACTTTCGTGAAAAATATGTTTAACGCGATCGATCAGCTCCATCAGGGTACCTACAATTGAAATGCATCTTGGATCCATTCTACCCTATTTGCACCATCCATGGCCAGTACATCAAACCGACAAGGCAGATCTTGATAATGGCTTCTTGTTTGAAGATAAACTTGCGCAGCCTTCACCAACTTGCGTTGCTTGGATAAAGTAACCGTTGCTGCTGCGCCGCCATGACTGTCCGATACGCGATAACGCACCTCAATGAAAACCAAGGTTTCTTTATCACGCATGATGAGATCGATCTCACCCAGGCGGCAGGAAAAATTACGCGTCAACAATGACAATCCCTGCGCCTGCAAAAACGCGCAGGCCCGATCTTCCGATGCCTTACCACGTTCAAGATGCGTTGCCATGGCTCCACCTTATTGAGCTGTGTTCAATAACTGAACCCGCCCACCCTGAATGATGGCCCAATCCAATTGCCGATGCACAACACCATCTTGCATCGAAATTACACCGGTCATTCCCGGCAAGGTTGCTGACGATGACGAATTCAACTCATTTAAATGACCCACAATGCCATAAGCATCCAATCCCATGGCATAAAGTTTCGAATATTGCGATGAACCATTAGGAAACAACTTCCGAGCTTTTGCTTTTTCACTTGCAATCGTCGGTGTATTTTCTAAGACCCAAGGCATATCGCAAAAACGAATACCACTGAGATCTTGAGTTGAAGAACCCGCACCGCCATAAACCGATGAGGTTGCATACACAGGAATATCGCCAGCATAATAGAAAAGCAATAGGGGTTTAATCAATCGCGCTGTTGTTGGAGATGCAGATAAGAAAATCATATCAGCATCTTGCCGACGCTGAGGATTAGGAATCATCTTCCCTGGATGTTTCGGATCCGGCACTTTATCCTGAGAAAAATTTAAAAGCTGAGCCATTCCTTTCGTCAGATTCGTCTGTGGGGAATATTGTAAAGTCCCCACAACACGGCCGCCCTGCGATTGCCACGCAGATGTAAATACCTGCCTCACTGCCTGCCCAGATGCTCCCGTAGGTGTAATCACCAAGGCCGTTTTATGGCCATCAGCCCAGCCTTTTTGAGCAGCTTGCTCTGCCTCATCGGTTGGAGAAAGACTGTATTGCATTAAATGTCGTGAATGAGAGCCTTCTACACTATTCAACGCTAATGTTGGAACCGATACCTTCCCGCTATTTGCTAACGCTTGTACATCTGACTTGGTCAATGGCCCAACGACCACATCAGCACCCTCCGCAACAGCCTGTTGATAGGCACTGACTACACCTTTTTGTGTCGTATCATAAACATGGATGGTCGTAGGTCGGCTAGAACTTTCATCCGCATAATAGGCACTGAAAAAGCCATTGCGCACCGCATTCGACGCTTGCGTCCATTGACCCTGTGCGGGTAAAAGCAAGGCAACATCTTGTGGTGTTTGCGGCAATGATCCCGTCAGCATATTGGGAAAATAATCACTGCTTTGAAGGGAAGAACATGCTGCGACCAATAATAGCGCCATTGTGCCAAATAAAAGCGCGATATTTCGCCACATGAATTTAAGACGATTCCATTTAACTTGGCTTTTGATTCGTAAGTGTCGTAACATAGATCCTCCTGAATCTTGAACATCTACATTAATGAGTTCAATTAAAAATTGCAATCGGAAATTCGACCTAAAACACTTTATATTGTCGCAACGCCCATTGGCAATTTGGCCGATCTCAGCCCACGCGCCCAAGCTATTTTAACGCAGGTTAAGTATATCGCCGCTGAAGATACCCGACACACAGGGCAATTACTCCGATCATTTAACATCCAGACGCCTTTATTAGCCCTACATGATCACAATGAACGCGATGAAACGGAAAAATTATTAGCCCGATTACACGAAGGGGCCTCAATTGCACTGGTCAGCGATGCAGGAACCCCCTTGATCAGTGATCCGGGTTTTTACCTCATTCGCGCAGCTCATCAACACGGTTTTGATGTACGTGCAATCCCAGGACCTTGTGCAGCCATCGCAGCCTTGAGTGTTGCAGGTCTTCCTGCTGATCGATTTTGTTTTGAAGGTTTTTTGCCCGTTAAGTCGAATGCTCGGCAAATTGCTTTAGAAGCGCTATTACACGAACCTCGCACTTTGATTTTCTACGAAGCACCTCATCGCATTCAGGCCTGTTTGACCACGATGTGCACTGTTTTTGGTGCTGATCGAGAAGCCGCGCTCGTGAAAGAATTAACTAAAACATTTGAAACTATTCGGCACGGGCGGTTACCTGAATTATTAGCGTGGCTGGTTGCCGATCCTTTGCATTGCAAGGGCGAATTTGTGATTCTCATCCAAGGGTATGATGCAAAAGAACTAAACAATGGATCGGAAGAACAAGATCGCATCTTAAAAATCCTTCTTAACGACCTCCCTCTCAAACAAGCTGTTCAACTTGCAAGCAAATTAACAGGGGCACCTAAAAATGCGCTATATGAGAGGGCTTTAAGTTTCAACAGATCTGATGAGAACTAGAAATTTAGGGCTCTTTTGAAAAACGAGTGGGTAAAGGGGTTTTCAGCGGTTAAGAATTAAGGGAGAATCTGTGGTTTTAATGGCCGCAGAGGTGAGCGATGGAGATGGGAGAGATATTTGGTAA
>JAKBBU010000056.1 GCA_021808365.1 Pseudomonadota bacterium | reverse complement strand
CACCCACATTTTGCCGACAGGTTGACACAACAACAAGACAATCACAGCAACCATCTGAATCGCTGTCTTAATTTTTGAAATAAATGTCACTGCCACACTGGCCCGATTACCTAATTCAGCCATCCATTCCCGCAAGGCAGAAATTATCATTTCGCGCCCTACAATGATCGCTGCTGGAATTGCTAAATAATACATTCCAGGTTCCGCGACAATTAAAACAAGCGCGACAGCGACCATTAATTTATCTGCCACTGGATCTAAAAAAGCACCCAATTTTGAGGTCTGTTTTAAACTACGCGCCAAATAACCATCTAAAAAATCTGTCAGTGCAGCTAAAGCAAACAAAATCGCCGCCGCATAATGGCTCGACTTAAATGGCAAATAAAATAAAAGCACAAAAAGAGGAATCATTAATAATCGCGCGAGCGTTAGCATCATGGGAATGGTCACAATAATACTACTCCTCATTAAAAAATCGATGGATCCGCTCAGCTAGAGGGCGATGAATGCCTGGAACACGCATGAGCTCCTCGATTCTAGCACGCTTCACTTCCTCTAGACCACCTAGGTGATGTAATAAGGCCTTACGTTTCTTGGGGCCAACCCCAGGAATCGACTCAAGCGCTGAAGTCTGCCGTTTCTTATCCCGACGCTGACGATGGCCGGTAATCGCAAAACGATGCGCTTCATCACGAATATAGGCAATCAAATGCAGAGCGGGATGATCACTCCCCAAAACCAACGGTTCTTCACGGGAAGCAAAATAGAGTGTCTCCAATCCTGGTCGACGCTCAGGCCCCTTTGCAATAGAAACCAATAGCACACCTTGGATTTGTAATTCCTCAAAAACCTCGACAGCTTGTTTGAGCTGCCCCTTTCCCCCATCGATGAATAAAATGTCAGGAAGTTTCCCCTCCTCTGCTTTGATCCGCGCATAACGACGATGAATCGCCTGATGCAGCGCCGCATAATCATCCCCCGGTGTGATCCCTTCGATATTAAATCGCCGATAATCACTTTTGATGGGCCCTTCTTCAGAAAAGACGACGCAGGAAGCAACAGTGGCTTCACCGCTGCTGTGGCTGATGTCAAAACATTCGATCCGAAGGGGAGCTTGCTCCAAACCCAAAGCTTGTTGCAACGCTGCCACACGAGCAGCCATCACCGATTCATCCGCCTGCCTGGTTTGTAAGGCATGTTGTGCATTGGTTGAGGCTAATTTAATCCAGGCCGTTTTAGGGCCACGTTGAGGTTTATAAATTTTAACTGCATGACCCGCTTGCTCACACAGTGCACGACTCAACCACGTTGCATCTTCAATCTCATCCTCAACAAGGATTTCCTGTGGAATATCGTGTCGGCTAATTTCAGATCCATAATATTGTGAAATAAAACTTGCAATAATGTCACTTCGGGTTGATTCGATTTTAAAATCGGGAAAAAACGATTTATTACCCAATAACCGACCTGCACGCAAGATCAACACCGTCACACACAACGATGAATCTTGTGAAGCTAACGCAATCACATCCACATTTTGATCACCTTGAGTGACATATTGTTCTTCTTGTACTTGACGCAATTGCCTAATTTGATCACGGTAACGCGCTGCAGATTCATAGTCGTGTTGCTTTGCCGCTTCTTCCATGCGCGCGCTAAGATCTTCGATGACTTGGTTATTTTTACCTTCTAAAAATAAAATCGCATTCTGCACATCTTTTTGATAAAGCTCAGGAGTAATGTAACCTACACAAGGGGCAGTACACCGTTTAATTTGATATTGCAAACAAGGGCGATCACGATGTTGGAAAAAAGAATCACTACATTGGCGAATCTTAAACAATTTTTGCAATAAACTTAAATTTTCACGCACGGAAGAAGCGCTCGGGAAAGGCCCAAAATAACGACCTTTTTCGCGCCGTGCACCCCGATGAAATTCAAGCCTTGGAAACTCTTGTTGTGAAAGATAAATATAAGGGTAGCTTTTATCATCACGCAATAGGACATTGTAGCGCGGTTTTAATTCTTTAATGAGGTTGTTTTCAAAAAGAAGTGCTTCATTTTCTGTTGTTGTCAACGTAATATCAAGCGATTGTGCTTGTTGAAGCAGCACTTGTGTTTTTGCTTGATGTTGGCCACGAAAATAACTAGTGACCCGCTTTTTGAGATCCTTGGCCTTGCCCACATAGAGGACAACGCCCTTTGGACCGATGAATCGATAGACCCCTGGGCGGTTGGGAAGTGGCCCCAAATCTTCAAACCTAATTTATTATTCCTCCTGCCCATCATCAGCAGCTGCTGGGATTTCTTCTTCATCAGGCCCACCTTCAAGTGCTTCCACTTCAATCCCATGGCGGATCGCAAGGTGGGTGAGTTCAACATCATTGCTGATCCCAAGCTTCTCAAATAGGCGGTAACGATAGCTATTCACTGTTTTGGGGCTTAACCCTAATTTTAGGGAAATCTCTAAAACTTTCATGCCTTGAGTAATTAACATCATCACTTGAAGTTCACGAGATGATAACGCTGCGAAAGGTGATTTTTCAGTTTTGACCAAATGACGAACAGCTAAACGTTCTGCAATCGATGGGGTGATGTATTTTTGTCCTGCATGAACGGTTCGAATTGCATGTGCAATTTCTTCCGGTGAGGAATCTTTCGTGATGTAACCCACAGCACCTGCTTGCAATAACCGTGTCGGAAAAGGTTCTTCCTTGCAACTCGAAATAGCTAAAACACGCAGATTAGGCTCCATTTGAAGCAGGTGAACCGTTGCAGCAACGCCACCCATTTTGGGCATTTTAACATCCATTAAAACAACATCTGGCTTTCTTTCTTTAACAAATTTAATAGCACTTTCGCCATCAGGTACACCACCAATGACATCAATCCCATGAGCTGCCAAAATGGTCTCAAGTCCCTTGCGAACTAATTTGTGATCATCCACGAGTAGTACTGTAATTCCAGACTCAGACACGATTAAACTCCCTGCTAGTGACCTTTTTTGAGGAGGATACCCGAAATTCGAAAATCAATAAAGCTTTTGCTACATTTTTTGCTTGTTTTTTTGAGAACCTGGAGGTTATAGCGTTTCTCACATTTATCAAGCACAGGGAAGACTGCACCAATGCGTGTTCTGGCATTGGTGGGGATTAGGCTCTAAAACTTCAAAATTGGCATTTTTAGACCAGGACAGTATATACTTCAAACATAATTCCCCAGGAAAGTGACAATGCCAGAACTTCTCATCCTCCGTTTTTTTGAACAGTCCAATAATGAGGTCGAGTGGCTGATCCTCTCTGAAACTGGCTTGACACAAGGCCCTAACATTACTTCTTTATCTGAAATTCCTAAGCCTGAAGGAAGCGCCTCTAATATTGCGCTCGTTCCCACACAACAACTCAGCCTACACCGCGCAAAAATTCCGCCCTCTTCGCCAACACGCATGCTCCAGGCTATTCCCTTCGCGCTGGAAGATCAACTGATGGATGATGTGTCTGAAGTACATTTCGCACTAGGCCCCATCGTACGCGGCATGGATCTGCCAGTGATTGTTGTCAAAAAAAACCTCATGGATCAGTGGACCGCTGCCTTGAACCAAGCAGGATTGCAAGTAGACCGATTGGTCCCTGATCTCTTTGCCCTACCCTGGCAGATGGATCAATGGACATTATTACTCATGGACGAAACAGCACTCGTTCGCACGGGTGAATTCGATGGATTTTCAGCAGACCTTTCAAGCCTTCCTGCCCTGCTCCAAATTAGTTTGGATGAACTTGAAGAATTTAAACCAACACTCTTCCAAATTTACAGCCGCGTAGACCATCCCTCACTACCTGAATTACAACATTTTCAGACGATCAGTATCGAACATATTCCGCTAACCGTTGAACCTTTTGTTTTCCTTGCAGAACAAATTAAACTGAAAACGCCTTTCAATCTGCTTCAAGGGGATTATCAAGCCGATCGCTCACTGGATATCGTCATCTCACATTGGAAAATCGCAGGCCTGGTTGCTGCAACTTGGCTCGGCATTGCAATACTCCTCACGGTGACACAATTATTTTATTGGGGACATAAAAGCGATTCGATCCATAAACAAATTACCACAATCTATCATACTGCATTTCCAACCTCTAAACTCAGTGATAATCCAAAATCGCAGATGCAACATGAAATCGATCGCCTTCAAAAGGATGCTGCTGGCGGTGATTTTTTAAGTTTATTAGGCGTAGTAGGGCAAGTGCTTAATACGATTCCTTCCACACAAATGCAATTGACGGGTTTTACATTTCAAAATGATCAGCTGGTGTTGGAGGTACAAGTTCACGATTTTTCAGTTTTACAAAATTTAGCGCAAGCACTCCAGACAAAAGGCTTGATTGTTGAGCAAAATAGCGCAACCACAAATGCACAGGGTGTTCTTGCCCGTTTAACTATTAAATAAGGTCGTTAATCATGAAATCATGGTGGCAAAACCTCTCATCTCGTGAACAATTAATCGTATTGTGCGGCGGTGTCGCAGGGATTTTAATTCTTCTTTATTTAATGGTTTGGAGCCCTTTGCACAATCATATTCAAGATATGCAGAAAAAAACGATTAAACAAGAAACCTTACTCTCTTGGATGCAGGGTGCAAGCAAAGATCTCCAACAATTGCGCCAGGCCAGTAAACCCAAAAGTAATCTTGCAACACCTCAAAATTTATTAGCGCTGGTGGACCAAAGTGCAAAAGATAATAAATTAAAAAGCAGCATGACCGAATTTGCACAAACTGAAAATAATAAAGTGGCCATTAAATTTACTTCAATTTCGTTTGACAAATTGGCGACTTGGCTCACGACACTGTGGAGTGAACATCATGTTGAAGTCAGTGAGATGACAGCCACCTCAAAAGGTGGTGACGGAACAGTCCAAGCGCAGGTGACATTAGAGGCAGGAAGTTAAGCCTGACTATTATGACATCAATTCCGGAATAGTCTTGACTATTCCGGAATTGATGTCATAATAGTCAGCATGGATAGATATCTAAAATCTCTTGTAATCAAAGACTTACAATCTAAAATTGTGCTCATCATGGGGCCAAGGCAATGTGGAAAGACTACATTGGCTAAAGCGCTCAATCCTGACTGTGATTATTTCAATTATGATGCTGAGCCTGATCGTCTTATCCTTAAAGAACAGAGCTGGGATCGCAACAAATCATTGATCATCTTTGATGAATTACACAAGATGACTGGATGGAAGCAATGGCTCAAAGGCATCTATGATACTCAAGGAATTCCACCTCAATTATTAGTCACCGGCAGCGCTAAACTTGATGTCTTTCGTAAAGTCGGTGATTCATTAGCTGGGCGTTATTTTCAATACCGGATGCATCCAATTGATTTAAAGGAAGCCAAACAATTTATCGGTGGCGATGTCGACGCATTATTTGAACAATTGTGGCATTGCAGCGGATTCCCAGAGCCCTTCTTAAAAAATAATCCAACGTATTACAGACGTTGGCAACGATCTCATTTAGAAATCATTTTACGACAAGATGTTTTAGATTTAACCGCTGTGCGTGATATTTTTGCACTTGAAACCTTGGTAGAATTGTTAAAAGATCGGGTCGGTAGTACAGTATCTTATGCTAATTTGGCACGAAATATTGAACGTGATGCTAACACGGTCAAGCGCTGGTTAGAGTTGTTAGAAAATTTGTATGTGATTTATCGAGTTACGCCCTATCATAAAAATATCGCGAGAGCTTTACTCAAAGAACCCAAATATTATTTTTATGATCATGCCCAGGTATCTAACGTAGGTGCACGCTTAGAAAATATCGTGGCAAATGCTTTATTAAAAGAATTGCATTTTATCCAAGATACAACTGGCAAAAACATTGATCTCCATTTTGTGCGAACAAAGGAAGGTCATGAAATCGACTTTTTAATTTGCATTGATAGAGTGCCAACACACTTGATTGAAGTAAAAACAACGGATGATGAGCCTGCACGCAGTTTCCATCACTTTCAGCCGTATTTTCCAGCGGTACAACAGATTCAGTTGGTCAAAACACTTAAGCGCGAAAAAACCTTCCCAAATGGCCTACAAATACGCCGTGTTGCAAAATGGTTGGCGGAATTGGATTTGGACTTATCATCTTGAGTTTTAAGTAGGTTGGGTTACGCACTAACGTGCTAACCCAACCTACACTTTTTTTATTCCTAATGCGGGTAATTTGGCATTGCCGTATTTTTTGCCGCATTTGCACTTTGAGACTGTATCGGTGCCCCACCACCTGCATTATTAAATGCCGGTCTAGAATCCGCAGGTGACTGCTTCTCGATTGCCGCTAACGCTTGTTGAGCCAAGGGTTGGCCTTGCTGAGCTGCTTTATTCATCCATTTCAGTGCTAAAGGTAAATCTTTGGGTGTTCCCTTGCCATAGAAATACATATAACCTAGAGCATATTGTGCATCAGGATTACCTTTCTCAGCTAAAGGCTTGAGCTCCTTAAATGCTTTTGTATAATTTTGCTCTTCAAAATATTGCTGCCCCTCAAGCATCTGTTGCTGTTTATTCTGCATCGTACAGCCAGATAATGAAATAACAGCTAATGCAGCCGCCGCTAAGTACCGATATTTTTTACTCATCCGATTCTCCCCCAGTTTGTGTTTCAAAATTCATCTGTGTAGGTGGCACACCAAAATGCAGTGGATGAACAGGTAAAATTAATTTTTCCAATTTCCCTCCTCGCTGCAAAACAACGCCATCATCTAAAATTTCATAAACCGTTGCACCTCCAGGTACTGAGCTTCCCACATGATAAGCTTTTGTAGATTGTCCAGGTGCAGAAATTAAAGCCTCCGACATTTTTGTACGTGTATTTGTAAAAAGACCATGAAGGGTTAATTGTAACGCCGTTGGCGGCAAAGATGCTACATCGTTACTACCCACAACCGTTACTGGAGCACCAAAAAGATGAAGCGTTGCAAGATCAGGTGGCGACTGAATATGCGTATGAGGAACAGAGACTTGAACAGCTTTCAAACTCGATGGTAAGGTCGCTATCCAAATGATCCCTTCAACCAAAGTGCATAATAACAAAACAGCCGCCAACCCAATAGCACCCTTAGCGACTCGACGCCCCCAATAGCTCACTAAATAGGGCGCTAATATAGCTTCCATGGACATCGCTTATCCCCACTGTTTTTTTCTAACCGCGATCATCATCAATTCCACCTTTTTGAATAGCCTCCAAGGCTACAACTTGTTTCTCTAGATCTTCCAACTTAAGACGAGTCCGGAGGAGCACTTGAGCTTGCACATCAAATTCTTCTCGCGTAACCAAGTCAAGTTTCGAAAAAGCGCTCTGTAAAGCAGCATGGATATTCTTCTCAAGATCATCCTGCGCTGACTTCAAACCAGGTTTGATGCTCTCAGGAACCAAATTGCTGAGCTTTTTAGCCAGATCATCAAAAAACTTGGAGTCAAACATAAGCCCCCCTGCTAATAATGACTTAAGTCTACCACTGCTGATACAATAGTCCACTCATCGAGATCAATTTTCAGAAAATCGCTAGGCTTGGATGAATACTTTAGTCTTAACCGCAAATCGCAGACTCGCAAGTCATCTCACCCAGACTCACGGACGCTCACAACTTCGAAAAAACCAAACCGTCTGGCCAAACCTGATGATCCTTCCGATGGATAAATGGATCGCCCAATGTTGGGATGAGCATTGCCCAAAACTTGGGTGGTTATTACTTAACACTTGGCAAGAACAAGCGCTCTGGGCCTCTATTCTACAGCAATCGCCCTACAGGGAACATATTCTGCACCTCTCAACCACCGCTGAAACATTACAATCAGCTTGGAATTTGAGCAAGTCCTGGTTACTCAACGCCCCATCTGACTCACAATGTTCTGAAGAAGTTGCTGTATTTCATGATTTAACAGAACGTTTCATTGCACATTGCAAGGCCCATCATTTCATCACCTTCGTACAAGTACAGGCGGAATTGATTGAAGCGGTTGATCGCGGGCTCATTCCTCTTCCTGCACGCATTATTTTAACAGGCTTTGACGAATTCTCACCTCTCATTCAACAATTCATTGGCCAACTACGTCAAAAAACACAAGTTGATGAGATTGCCTTTGTGGATTTTGACGATCTAGCTCCTAAACAAACGCCTTATATTGAATATAGACTATACGCCGACACAGAAGAAGAAATAAAAGCCATGGCTTTATTTGCAAAAACTTCTTTAACAAAGGGATTAACATCGGTTGCCTGTGTGATCCCAAACTTTTCCGAGTTACGCCCTCTCATTTTAAAAACATTCACGCGTTACTTAGCCAGTGAAACATTAATCGTAGGCAATGAAAAGCAACATCGCTTTAATTTATCAACCGGCTCGGCACTGGCTGATTTTCCGATGATTTCGATGGCTTTAATGCTATTACAGGCAACCGTTAGCTCACAATCATTCACACATTGGAGTGCCCTGCTGCGCTCTCCCTTTCTAAAAGCTAGTGAAGAAGAATATAGTCAACGCGCTCTTTTTGAGGTTTTTCTTCGAGAGCAATCAGCGGATTATTTAACACTGGATGAATTTTACGCCCATTTACAGCGCGAAAAAAAATGTTTAAATTTACAATATCCTATCAAACATTTAAAAGAAATAAAACTTTTTGAACGTGGCTATCCCAGCCAATGGGCTGAATTTTTCTCACGGCAACTGCAGGCTTGGGGATGGCCCGGAGAACGCACCTTAAACAGTGAAGAACACCAAACTTTTGTACGTTGGCAAGCATTATTAGCTGAATATGCGGGATTGGATTTGATCTTGAATCAAAAACCTTTCATTGAAGCATTTCAACAGTTGCAACACATGGCACAATCTACCATGTTTCAAGCAAAAACAGACTCAGCACCGATCCAAATCTTAGGCCTTTTAGAAGCAACAGGACATTATTACGATGCACTATGGGTCATGGGGTTACACGACGGCGTTTGGCCAACGCCGCCCAACCCCAATCCTTTTTTGCCCATTGCCCAACAACGTCAATTTGATGTGCCACACAGTTCCTGTGCGCGAGAATATCGTTTTTGCCAGCAATTAACGTCACGATTATGTTCCAGCGCCTCGCTGGTCATTTTAAGTTCACCTCAACGTTGCGGCGATGAAATGCTAAGACCCAGCCCATTAATCATGGAATATTCTGAACATAAAGTTCCTATGATCAATGAAATACTTTTTTCAGAACAAATTTATCGCTCTCAAAATATAGAATCATTTGAAGATGATGTATCGATCCCATTGACAGGTGAAAAAGCCCAAGGTGGTGCAGGGATTTTACGTGATCAAGCTGCCTGCCCTTTTCGCGCCTTTGCGCATTATCGTCTCGGTGCCCGTAAATTGCCGGAAGTGTCGCCGTATTTAACCGCTATGGATCGTGGAAAAATCGTTCATGCTTTTTTAGAACAATTATGGCGAAGGCTGCGTTCACAACAACGTTTACTGACATGCACTGACCTTGAACTTGAAACAATATCCCATACAATCATCTCAAATGCGCTAAATGATTTTCCACGATTAAAACCTTCATTTCGCCAACTCGAGCATGATCGCTTGTATCATTTATTGCAGCGTTGGATTGATCATGAAAAAAACCGACCGTCATTCGAAGTGATTGCTTGTGAAAAACGTGAAATCATTGAGATAGGTCCTCTGCGTTTGCAAATTCAAATTGATCGCATTGATCAACTTCACGGCGATCCTGATCTCATCATGATCGATTACAAAACAGGCCGTGCGTTCACTTCGAATTGGTTTGGCGAACGTCCTGATGAACCTCAATTACCCTTGTATTGTATTAAAAGCACCGATCCTATTGCGGGTATTGTTTTTGCAATTTTACATCCTGAAAAAATGGGGTTCGACGGAGTGAGTGAGAATTCTTCTGGGATCACAGGTGTATCTACCCTTGATGAACTGAAGTATGACGCACCTGCAACATGGCCTGAATTAATCCATCAATGGCATGAAGAATTAGAGCAGCTCGCAAATGAATTTCATCAAGGTTTCGCAGCTGTTCGACCTAAAAAAAATGATACTTGCACACATTGTGATTTACATCGACTGTGTCGGGTGAGGATAACTTAATTTCATTTCTTAGCTAATCCGTTATTTTTAGACCGAACAAACTAAATCGGATTGGTCTTCTTGGAAACTATAAGCGAATAAAAGTTGATTATACTGGTCTAAGAGAACGTGAATAACATTAACAATGATCATATACTCCAAATCATAACTCAACTTTACGCCCCCACACAATTCAAGGTACTCTTTTTTGCACAACAATAACCAACAAGCATAGAGATCTGCCCTCACCCGATCTTCATTATTTTTCAAGCTCTTAACTAAATTGAAAAGGTTGTTTAATTTCTTCCTCTTTATATCCAAGTAATTATTTCGTTTAAACAATCCGTACATGGCTACCATAACTACCTCCAAAACGTATTCACTACCTGAGTTTTTAAAGATTAATGCTTCACTGTTTGATCCAAGCACGAACGGGACCTGAAGTTAGTAACTCGATTTGATTTCTCATACTAATTCCTCTCTTTTCTGTTATTACAATGTCACTGCCTATGGTCAATAACTATACAGAATTGAGAGAATGCGGTCTGTAGGCGAAATCTCAAAGTAAAGGCGGTAAAAGATTAAACAATTTTATTAAGCTTATAAGCCTTGAGGCTTTCTGAAAATATTTTTATTTATCAGTCAGTTGTAGAAGAAGAGTAACCTTGAAGTCTTAGCCCTTCTGGCTACGACTTTAACTGCTGAATCTAGGATTTCTACGTTTCATACCCTAAAAAGGGTGTATACCTCAGATAACCCAGGGTCTGTTGACATTTGCTTACCTGAAGCGAAAAAAAGGGGAATCGAGCAAAAATTGACAATCATTTAAGGCGAATAGCTGGCCTATTTATAACATTTATCCTATTTAACCTGAGTTATGGATAAGAAAGGGTCGTCATTGCGAGCGATTTCGCTGAACAATCGTGAAAGAAGCATCAGAAATTTCAGCGAAATCGCGCGGCAATCCAGGAAACCATCTTGAAAAGATCACTC